>NZ_CP024894.1:7840071-8160107 GCF_002796545.1 Amycolatopsis sp. AA4 | reverse complement strand
GCGTGAGCTTGATCGCTATCTCCCGTTCCTGGCGACCACGAAGGTGCTCATGGCGTCGGTGCGCCGGGGCGTCGGGCGTGAGGCGGCTCACGAGGCGATCAAGGAGAACGCCGTCGGGGTCGCCCTCGCGATGCGCGAACGCGGTGTCGAGAACGACCTGCTCGACCGGTTCGCGGCCGACGACCGGATCCCGCTCGACCGCGCTGAGCTGGACGAACTCCTCGCCGACCGGATCTCGTTCACCGGCGTGGCCCCTCGCCAGGTCGAAGAAGTCGCGGCGCGCGTCGAGGACGTGCTCAAGCGATTCCCGGACGCCGCGGCGTACGCGCCGCAGCCGATTCTGTGAGTGCGCGCACGTCGTCCACGTGCTGAGACGGCATTACTCGATCGGGCGAAGCTTTTAGTCTTCGTGCCGAACCCGGAAGCGCCAGGCCGCCGACCCGCGGCCTGGCGCTTCTTGTCTGCGCACCCCGGATATTCAGGAAGAAGTCATGAGAAAGATCCTCAGCACGCTCGCCGTCGTCGTCGCCGCTACCGCGGGCCTCACGGCGTGCGGATCCTCGGACGCTTCTGGGCAGACCCTGCGCGTCGGCACGCTCACCGACGCCCCGCCCAGCATCTACCTCGAAAACGGTCAGTTCACCGGGTACGACAACGAACTGCTGCGGGACATCGCCAAGCGCGAGGGCTTCCAGGTCGAGTTCGTCGGCACCGAGTTCTCCGGCCTGCTCGCCAAGGTCGCCGGCGGCCAGTTCGACATCGGCAGCTCGACGATCTCCGCGACCGCCGCGCGCAAGAAGACCGTGGCGTTCAGCAACGGCTACGACACCAGCTACACCACCGTCGTCAGCAAGAAGGGCGCCGCGCTGCCCGCCGCGAACTCGTTCGCGGGCAAGCGGGTCGGCGTCGTGCAGGGTTCGGTCCAGGACGAGTTCGCCGGAAAGCTCGCCGGTGCGCAGGTCGTCCGGTTCCCGGACTACAACGCCGGTTTCGCGCAGCTGAAGACCGGCGGTCTCGACGGCTGGGTCGTGCCGAAGGACATCGGCCAGAAGTACATTGATCAGAACCCGGCCGTTCCGCTCGAATTCGGCTACACCGTCGCGGACAAGGACACCCCGTCGGCCTTCGCGGTCGCCAAGTCCAACACCGAACTGCTGAAGAAGATCAACGACGGTCTGGCCAAGGCGATCGCCGACGGCACCGCGGCCCGGCTGCACGCGCAGTTCTTCAAGCAGGCGCCGGTCGCGAAGGAGCTGGAGAAGGGCGGACCGGGCCTCCCGGTGGCGAACTCCTGATGCGCGGGCACACTGGTGGCATGAAAAAACTGATCGTCACCGCCCTCGCGGCGGCACTGGTCGCCGGTCTCACCGCGTGCGGTGGCGACGCGGGCGAGACCCTGCGGGTCGGCACGCTGAGCGATTCCCGGCCGAACGCGTACCAGGAGAACGGCCAATTCACCGGCTTCGACAATGAGCTGCTGAAGGATATCGCCGCGAAGGAAGGCCTGAAGCTGGAATTCGTGTCGACGGACTTCTCCGCGCTGCTCGGCAGCGTCGCGAACGGCCGGTTCGACATCGGCAGTTCGGCGATCGCGCAGACCGAAGCGCGCAAGAAGACGGTGGCGTTCAGCGACCCGTACAACTACCAGTCGCTCGGCATCGAGGCGAAGGCTACCGCGGGCATTTCGGACGAGAACTCGTTGGCGGGCAAGCGGATCGGCGTGGTGCAGGGCACGGTGTCGGACACCTGGCTCGCCGCGAACGCGCCGAAGGCACAGGCGGTCCGCTTCCCGAACGACGCGGCGGCGCTGAGCGCGCTGAAGTCCTCGGCGATCGACGGCGCGGTGTTCGACCAGGTGTCCGCGGAGGACTACGCGAGCAAGAACCCCGAGCTGAAGGTGACGAAGGCGATCACGACCAGCATCCCGCACGGGTACGCGGTGCGGAAGGGCAATACGGAGCTGCTGGGCAAGCTGAACGACGGCATCAAGAAGGCCGTCGCGGACGGCACCTGGGCGAAGGTGCACCAGCAGTTCGAGCCGAACATTCCGGTTCCGGCGGATTTCAAGACGAAGTAGCCTGATGGATCAGTTTTTCAACACCTTCCTCAACTGGCAGTACATCTGGGAAGTTTTCCCGGACCTGCTCAAGACCGGCCTGCTGAACACCCTGATCCTGTCGGTGGCGGCGGCTATTATCGGGACCCTGCTCGGCATGGTGCTCGCGGTGATGGGCCTGTCCACCAAACGCTGGCTTCGCTGGCCCGCGCGGGTGTACACGGACATTTTCCGCGGCCTGCCCGCGATCCTGACGATCCTCGTGATCGGCCAGGGCGTCGGCCTGCTCGCTCGCGGTTTGGTGGGCAACAACCCGTACCCGCTGGGCATCGCCGCGCTGAGCCTGATCGCCGCCGCGTACATCGGCGAGATTTTCCGGGCGGGCATCCAGAGTGTCGACAAAGGACAGCTGGAGGCGAGCCGCGCGCTCGGCATGAGCTACACCAAGGCGATGCTGCTGGTGGTGATCCCGCAGGGCGTGCGGCGGGTGCTGCCCGCGCTGGTGAACCAGTTCATCGCGCTGGTGAAGGACTCGACCCTGGTGTACTTCCTCGGTTTCCTTACCTCGCAACGGGAACTGTTCCGGATCGGCCAGGACCTCGCGGCCAACACGGGCAACCTGTCGCCGCTGGTCGCCGCCGGGGTCGTGTACCTGGTGATCACGGTCCCGCTGACGCACCTGGTGAACTACATCGACAAACGGTTGCAAACCGGTCGAAAGGTGCCCACGGAGACCAAGGAAATGATCGCGAGCGGGACGGTATGAGTACAGCGATTCGTTCGTCTTCGGTGGAATTGCGCGACATCCACGTCCGCTTCGGGACGCTGGAGGTGCTGCGCGGGGTGAACCTGAAGGTGCCGAGCGGGAGCACCACGTGCGTGATCGGCCCGTCCGGTTCCGGCAAATCGACCTTGCTGCGGTGCGTGAATCGCCTGCAGGAACCGGACAGCGGCGACCTGCTGCTGGACGGCGAAAGCGTCATCGCCTCGGATCCGGACGCCTTGCGCCAGCGGGTCGGGATGGTGTTCCAGCACTTCAACCTGTTCGGGCACCGGTCTGTTTTGGACAACATCGTCCTGCCGCTGCGCAGCGTGCGCCGTCTGTCCAAAGAGGACGCGACCGAGGTCGCCCGGGCGCGGCTGGCCGAGGTCGGCCTTGCGGACAAGGCCCCGTACCGCCCGGCCGCACTGTCCGGCGGCCAGCAGCAGCGGGTGGCGATCGCCCGTGCGCTGGCGATGGAACCGGAAGTGATGCTCTTCGACGAGGCCACGAGCGCGCTGGACCCGGAGCTGGTGAAGGGCGTCCTTGACCTGATGGCCGGGCTGGCTTCGCGTGGTCTCACTCTGATCGTGGTGACCCACGAGATGGGCTTCGCCCGAAGCGTGGCGGACGAGGTCGCGTTCATGGACGCGGGGCGGATCGTGGAGCAGGGGACGCCGGAGCAGATGTTCGAGGCGCCGGCTAGTCCTCGGTTGCAGCAGTTCCTGTCGCAGGTGCTGTGAGGGGACGGCCGTCCTCGCAGAGGAGGCAACTGTCGCCGGTCCCGGCGGCTTCCCAGGCCACCTGGAGCCGCCGGGCCAGCGGCGGGGCTACTCGCTGAGCTGCCTCGTCGATCGGCAGCAGGTGCACGGCGAGGATTTCCGGGTCAGTGAGGGTGAGACGGGCGGTTTCCGCCGCGGAAATTCGCCCGCCGTCGAAGATGAACGCGAGCCCTTCTGGCATCCGGCCGTCGTCCGGTGCGTAGTCGATGACCAGCAGTGGACCGAGCGGGCGGTCGATCCCGATTTCCTCGGCTTGTTCCCGGCGCGCCGTGCGCCACGGCGGTTCGCCCGCGTCGCACACTCCGCCGGGTATGTCCCAGCTGTCCTTATAGGACGGCTCGACGAGCAGGACGCGTCCGGTTTCGTCGCGGAGCAAGATGCCTGCCGACATCCGCTTCCGCGGCAGCGAGCGCACATACTCGTCGAACGGCAGCAGCTCCACGAGTTCGCAGGGTACCGGCGCGCCGGTGGTCCACGACGGGATCGTGCGCCCCAGTTCCCTCCGGACCGACAGGTACCGTGAACCCCATGGGGACGATCTCGCGGCTCACGTACTACCCGGTCAAAGGCTGCGCCGGGACGACAGTCCAGTCCGCCGACGTGACCCCGGCCGGTCTCGCGCACGACCGGGAGTTCATCGTCGCCGCGGCCGACGGCGACTTTCGCAGCCAGCGCCGCTTCCCCGGCATGGCCGCCATCCGGCCCCGCGTCCTCGACGGCGGCACCCGGCTCGCCCTGTCCGCGCCCGGGGTCGAGGACCTGACCATCGAGGTCCAGAAGGACGGCCGGCGGCACCCCGCGTCCACCTTCAACTGGACCGGCGAGGGCGTCCACCAGGGCCCCGACGCCGCTGAGTGGTTCTCCACCGTGCTGGGTCAGCCGTCCGTGCTGCTCGGCGTCACCCCGGAGCATGACCGCGTCACGAGCGGGGAGACCCGCGGGACCGCGAGGTTCGCCGACGGCCACGCGATCCTCGTCATCTCCGAGTCCTCTTTGGACCACCTGAACGAGCGGATCGCGCAGCGCGGAGCCGAGCCGGTGCCGATGGACCGATTCCGGCCCAACCTCGTGATCCGCGGCTGGGCGGAACCGCATGCCGAGGACGCGGTGCGCCGGATGGAAGCCGGCGGCGTCGAATTCGCCTACGCGCAGCTGTGCGTCCGGTGCGCGGTGCCGATGGTCGATCAGGAAACCGGCAAGCGCTCCGGCCCGGAGCCGATTCGCTCCCTCGCCGCGTACCACCGGGACCCGTCCGGCGGCGTCCTCTTCGGCATGAAGGCGGCGGTCACCCGGCCGGGTCAGCTGGCGGTCGGCGACGCAGTGATCGTGCATTCCTCGGCCGGTCCGATCCGCAGCACCGAAGCCGCCGAACCGCCGTTGACCGCGACGGCCAGCTTCCCCGCCGAATCGGGATAGACGAGGTTCGCGCCCCGCGGGACGTCGGCGAAGGTCCGGCCGATCGTGGCGGACACCGCGACGTGCTCGCTGTGCACCGTCACCTCACCGGTCAACCCGGTTAGGTCGAGGTCGGCGGGCGTAGCGGCGAGCTGGACGTTGCCGAAGTGGTCGACGGTCAGCACGTCCGACACGAGCTTGCCGGGGAACGCCGCGACCAGCGGTTCTGGCAGGCGCACCAGGTCGCGGATGGCGGGTCCGAAGGAGCCGGGGTGCGCGCCGAGCGCGAGCTTCGCGGCGACGGGAGCGAAGATGTCGCGGCCGTGAAAGGTCGCGGACACCGGCGTGCGCACGTCGATCACGTACGCCGCGTACACGCCGCCTAGCGCTTCTGCGGCCGGTAAGAGCAGACCGTTGTCCGGGCCGACCAGGATGCCGTGCGCAGCGTCCACCACGATGCCACGGCGCTCCGTACCGACGCCTGGGTCGACAACAGCCAGGTGTACGGCCTTAGGCAGCGACGGCACGGTCTGCGCGAGCACTGCCGCGCCTGAGCGCACCTGCTGCGGCGGGACGAGGTGGGTTACGTCGAGAACGCGTACGTCGGGCGCGATGCCAGCGATGACCCCGTGGCAGGCGGCCACGAAGCCGTCGTGCAGCCCGTAGTCGGAGGTGAACGAAATCCAGCGGTAGGCCATGACCTGCATCATCCTCGCGGTAGCGGTGCTCGGGTTAGGGTGCAGCAGTGACGACGCTCGCCGATTACCCGAAGATCGCCGCCGGAAAAGTCCGGGACCTGTACGCGGTCGGGGACGACCACCTGCTGCTGGTCACCTCGGACCGCATCTCCGCCTACGACTTCATCCTGGACACGCCCATCCCCGACAAGGGCCGCGTGCTCACGGCGATGAGCGTGTTCTGGTTCGAGCAGCTGTCGGACCTGATCCCGAACCACCTCGTCGCGTACGACGACCCGCGCATCCCCGCCGAGGTACGCGGGCGCGCGCTGCTCGTACGCCGTCTCGACATGCTTCCGGTGGAAGCTGTCGCGCGCGGATACCTCACGGGGTCCGGGTACTCGGACTATCAGCGTACGGGCGCAGTGTGCGGAGTAGAGCTGCCTGAAGGTCTCGTAGAGGCCTCGAAGCTGCCTTCGCCGATCTTCACGCCGGCAACGAAGGCGGCGTTCGGCGAGCACGACGAGAACGTTTCGTTCGACGCAGTGGTCGCGACTATCGGTGCGAAGCGGGCGGAGGAGCTTCGCGAGGCGACGCTCGCGGTGTACCGCCGTGGAGCGGAAGTGGCGGCGAAGCGCGGAATCCTGCTGGCGGACACGAAGTTCGAGTTCGGCGTGGACGAGACGGGCGCGCTGGTGCTGGCGGACGAAGTGCTGACGCCGGATTCGTCGAGGTACTGGCCGGCGGAGGGGTACGAGCCGGGAAGGGTGCAGCCGTCGTTCGACAAGCAGTACGTGCGAAATTGGCTGACGGGGCCGGAGTCGGGCTGGGACAGGGCGTCGAATGTGCAGCCGCCGCCGTTGCCGAGTGAAGTGGTGGAGGCGACGAGGGGAAGGTACGTGGAGGCGTACGAGAGGATGACGGGGTTGTCGTTGGAGGACTGGCTGTAGGACGGGGGCAGGCCGAGGAAGCAGCCGAGGAGCCCAGGGAGAGAACCCCGAAAACTGTCGGCACCCCCTGACACACTGCAACCATGACCACACCGTACGCAACACCGCGCGCGAGGGCATTGGGCCTGGAGTTACGCGCGGCGCGGGAGAGAAGAAGACTGGGTGTAAGAGAGTTGGCCCGGTTGCTGGGGATGACGCCTGGTTTCGTGACGAACTGGGAAAGAGGACTGCGGCTGCCGAAGCCGGAGGACATCGGAGCGGTACTGGCGCACTGCAGGGTGGTCGGGCCGGACCGCAGGCGAATAGTGGAGATGGCGCGAGGAGCGCGAGAGCAGGACTGGATAGACAGCGGCGGAGAAGAGCCGTACCTGGAGTGGGAACGCACGGCGGAGGCAGTGTTCTGCTGGGAGCCGGAAGCGGTGCCGCAGTTGCTGCAGACGAGCGGGTACGCGCGAGCGTTGCTGTCGAGTGCGGCGGGCGCTGTCGAGGACGAAGTGGAAGCGCGGGTAGCCGAGAGGCTGTCGCGGCGAGCGGTGCTCGATTCGGGTACGCGGTGTGTGCTGGTGCTGGGGGAAGCGGCGCTGCACAAGAGGATCGGCGGCGCGGAAGCGATGGCGGAACAGCTGTGGCACCTGCGCGAGAGGTGGGCGGAAGGCAAGGCCGACGTGCGGGTGATCCCGGCGGACCGCCGACCCGATCTGGGCAGGGCGTTCACGATTTTCGATTTCGCGGACCTGCCCTCGATCGTCCACGAGCGGTTGCTGCGCGAAAGCGCGAGCAGTTCGAGTCCCGCGCGCGTGGCGAAATACCGCGAGGTGGCGGAAACGTTGCTGGAACTGGCCTTGCCGAAGCCCGAGACGGACGCCCTGCTGGAGTCGGCGCTGCGGAAATTGTCGGTGCCGTAGGGCAGAGTGGGGGCTGGGGAAAGGAGCGGCATGAGCCGAGCTTTGGTGTTGGGCGGTGGTGGCGTCGCCGGGATCGCGTGGGCGACCGGTTTGCTGACCGGGCTTGCGGAAGCGGGCCAGGACGTGACCGGTGCCGACGTGCTGATCGGCACGTCCGCGGGCGCGACGGTGGCGGCGCAGCTGGGCAGCGGTTTGCCGCTGCCGCAGCTGTACGCACGGCAAACCGACCCGGCCCGGCAAGCGGCGGAGATCGCGGCCGAGTTCGACCCGGAAAAGTTCGGCGAGGAATTCGCCGCGGTGCTCGCCGACGGCGGCACCGCGGCGGAAACCCGCCGCGCGATGGGAAAATACGCCCTGGCCGCGGAAACCGTGCCGGAACCGCGCCGCCGCGCGGTGATCGAATCCCGTCTGCCGTCCCACGATTGGCCCGAGCGTGCGGTGAAAATCGTTGCGGTGGAAGCGGAAACCGGTGAACCGGCAGTGTTCGACCGCGCGTCCGGCGTCCCGCTGGTCGTCGCGGTGGAAGCAAGCTGCGCCGTGCCCGGCGTCTGGCCAGCGGTGCCGATCAACGGAAAGCGGTATGTGGACGGCGGCGTCCGTTCCTCCGCGAATGCTGACTACGCAACAGGTTTCGCCCAGGTGACAGTGGTCGTCCCGATGGGCGCGACGGAGGCATTCCCGACGGAGCAGCCGTTCGACCAGGTACTGGCAGAGCTGCGCGCGGCAGGCGCGAAGGTAGCGGTTCTGGAACCGGACGAGGCCTCGGTCGCGGCGATCGGACCGAACCCGCTGGACCCAGAAACCCGCGCACCAGCCGCGGCGGCAGGATTGGCACAGGGCCAACGGGGAGGGGTGGTGTGGAAGTGAGGCCGGCGCGCGGCTTGGCGGCTTGGGGTTGATCTCGGTGGTCCATGCGCCGGTTTCGACGCAGACTGACCGCTGTCGGCTTCGGGTTGGCGCACTGTCTGGCGGCTTGGCCTGATCTCGGTGGGCTGCTGCCTGTTCCGGTGGAGACGGATTGCTGCGGGTTTGAGGTTGGTGCGCCGTCTAGTGGTTTGGCCGGTCTTAGCGGGCGACGCCCAGTTTCGGCAGAGGCTGGTCGTCGTCGGTTGCCGTGGGCGCGGCATCCGGCGGCTTGCGGCTGATCTTGGTGGGTCCCGCCTGTTTCGGTGGAGGCTGATTGCTGCGGTTTTCCGTTTGGCGCGCCGCCTGGTGGCGTGTGGCTGATCTTGGCGTGCCCCGAGCGCCCTGTTTCGGTGTGGGCTGGCCGCAGTCAGTTTCCCGTTGGTGCGGAAGCGGCATTCGGCCGACGCTCGGCAGCGTTGCTTCGGAGCGGTCCCATCGGGACCAGGCCTGCTCCGGAGTTAGCACTCCGCTGAAGTCGCTCGATTCGCCGCCAAACGTTCACCGTCAAGTTCGGCTCGGTACACCCCTGAAGCAGGTTCGGGTTGGTGCTTGCGCGGAATACCGTGCGGAAATCGCGTTCGCGCGGTAGCGGTGGGTGAAAACCGGGAATCCCCCGAGAAGCACGACCCCGTTCCGCCCTTCGCGCTGGCACACTGGGCTCCGTGCTTTTGCTCATCAGCGGCAGCCTGCGGGCCGGTTCGGTCAACGCGGCTGTCATCGCGACCGCGGCTGGCTTCACCGCGTCCACTGTGTACGGTGGGCTCGCCGAGTTGCCGCACTTCAATCCGGATCATGATCGGGAGCCGTTGCCGGGCGAGGTCGTGGCGTTGCGGGAGGCGATCGGCGCGGCGGACGGCGTCCTGTTCTGCACCCCGGAGTACGCCGGCGGCTTGCCGGGTTCCTTCAAGAACCTGCTCGACTGGACTATCGGCGGCGGCGAGATGTACGGCAAACCCGTGGCGTGGATCAACGCGTCTTCGGTCGCCGCGCCGACCGGGGGTGCGGACGCGCACGAGTCCCTCCGCAAGACGCTCACCTACGCGGGCACCCGCATCGTCGACGACGCTTGTGCGCGGATTCCCATTCCTCGCCAGGCCGTCGAGAACGGGGCCCTCATCGACCCCGACCTGCGCGGGCGGATCGCGGTCGCGGTGCGGCGGCTCGTCGATGCGGCTAAACCGTGAGTTGCTGAGTCCATTCGAAAAAGCTGTCGGAGCGACGGCGGGCGAGATGTTCGGAAGCGGAACGAAGCTCGGCCGGGACGAACCCGGCGCGGCACGTAATCGGCCGCCCTCCCGGGGAGGCTCGGAATGGCAGATTCCCGTCACCACCACGGACGCGGGACAGGCAGCCGAAAATCGGTGGACTCGCGGCATTTGCCCGGTTAGCCTCCGCAAGAGTGAGTTACGAGCATCCTCTCGCCTACCTCATCGGCATCGAAGGAGCGGCACTCCTCCGCGCGTTTACCGGCGAGCACGATCGCGAGTTTGTCGAAGCACGTCTTGGCGAGATCCGCGCACTGCTGGCTGACCAGGACCTCGCCGAGGGCGTCGAGGTAACCCAGCTCGAACCGCGCGACGGGTATGCCCTCTGGGCCGCCGCGTACGACTCTGGCGAGAACGCGGCCTTCGCCGACGAGCCCTACCTCGCGGCGATCCTCGACGGAATCCCGCCCGGCCGGGCGCTCGACGCTGCCTGCGGGACTGGACGGCTCACCCGTCTCCTGGTCGAACGCGGTCATCAGGTCGTTGCGGTCGACGGGTCGCCGGAGATGCTCAGTCATGCCAAGGCTGACTCGACTTTGGTCGCTGACCTGCAGGAACTTCCCGTCGAGGACGGTTCGCAGGACGTCGTGCTCTGCGGACTCGCGCTGTCGCACGTGCCGGATCTGGAGCCCGTGATCGCGGAGTTCGCGCGCGTCCTCGCCCCGGGTGGGCATCTCGTGCTTTCCGACGTCCACCCCGAGCAGGTCCAGCGCGGATCGATCCCCTCCGTGCGCACCGCCGACGGGGTCCCGGCTCGGGTGCGGACCAAGCACCATCGGGTCGGTGACTACTTGCGTGCGTTCCTCGCGGCCGGCATCACCCCGGTGAGCTGTGCGGAGCCGACGCCGACGGCGACCAAACCGCAGCATGTTCCGGGCGGTGGGCCGTGGGATCTCTGGCCGTGGTCGCTCAACGGGCTGATCCCGGACGCGCTGGCCGCGGCGGCGAACGGCGTGCCGTCGATGCTCATTTGGCATTGCCGCAAAGCCGAATGAGAACGCGTGAAGCCGACGGTGACTGTCCGCCGTGTAAGTCTCACTCGTAGTTCACGGAGCGGTCAGGCGGTCGCCACACGGCTGCGGCGCAATGGTGGCGTGGATGCTCGCCTGCTGGTCTCGCTGTCCGGGGTCACCACGCGCACGCTGCACCGTTGTGCGCATCTGGCGGCCGAACTCGAACGTCGGCACGTCCCGCTGTCGATTCTGCATGTCGCGCGCACCGAGGACGGGCCGGTCACGGCCTGGGTCCGTACGCGGGCCGCTGCGGGCGACTCGGTGTTGCTCAACGGCTATGACCACCGCATCCCGCCGACGCATCGTGCCGTGCATCTGGGGCGCAAGGCGGAGTTCGCGGCGCTCCCCGCGCACGAAGCGCGGCTCCGGCTGATCGCGGCGAAGGCTGCCCTCGACGCGACTGGCGTGACTGTCGACGGCTTCGCGCCGCCGCGTTGGCTCGCGTCGCCGGGCACTGTGCAGGCGTTGCGGGAGCACGGCTTCACGCTGTGCGCCGATCAGAACGCTGTCCGGGACCTGGTGACCGGCGAGATCCGGCGCGCGCGGGTGCAGGACTTCGCGAGTCAGTCGCATCGGACGGAGACGGTCCGGTGCTTCGCGCTCGTGCTGGCCTCCGCCCGGGCCGCGCGCCGAGGCGGGCTGGTGCGGCTTGGCATCGACGCCGCTGACCTCAGCCGCCCCGGCTTGCGGCAGGCGTTGCTGGACGCGGTGGACGTCGCCCTCGAAAACCGGGCTTTCGGGAGCACCTACGGCTCCCTCCGCCACACCGCTCCCGCCTAGATCTCCGTCGCGACGCCTCGATCGAGCACCTTCACCTCGGTGCCCTCCGGAGCCAGGTTCTGGAACAGCCCGTAGTGCATCGCAGGGTTGGCCAGCACCGCCTCGTGGATCGGCACCGAACGGCGCGGCGCGACCGCGCGCAGGAAGTCCACCGCTTCGCCCGCCTTCAGCCACGGGGCCCCGGTCGGCAGGCCGAGCACGTCGACCTTCTGCTCGGGCACGAAGAACGAGTCGCCCGGGTGGTAGAACGCGCCGTGGTCGACGAGGTAGCCGATGTTCGGGATCACCGGGATGTCGGCGTGGATCACCGCGTGCTCGCCGCCGACCACCGACACCGAGGTACCGCCGAACTCGAACGCGTCGCCGGGCCGCGCGACCTCGAACTCCAGGTGCAGCTTCTCGATCGCCTCGGCCGAGCCCGGGTCGACGACCAGTTTCGCGTCCGGGTTCGCCTTGAGCAGACCGGGCAGCCGTTCGACGTCGAGGTGGTCGAAGTGCTGGTGGGTGATCAGCACCGCGGACAGTTCGCGCTCGGCCTCGAAGCCGGTGGAGAACGTGCCCGGGTCGAGCAGAATCCGCTCCGCGGTGGTCTCGAGCAGTACGCAGGAATGTCCGAAATGGACGATCCGCATCAGGTTTTCTCCTTACCAGATTGGTCGGCTCAACCCTACGCTTCGGCCCGCCCCGGGATCGGCATCTGGCGAGGACTCCACGTCGGAGGACTTTCCGCGCCCGCTCCCCGGATGCCATGCTGACGGGAAGCCCGGGCAGCTGTTGGCAGAGTGTCAGCAACCTCGTAGCCTGGGGGTTCACCGAGACGGGGAGACGCCGATGACCGCGGTCCAGCCGAAGCCGACGCCCGTCGGCGAGACGTTCGATTCGCTCAGCCCGGCCACCGACGAGGTCGTCGGGACCTACCCGGTGCACACGGCCGAGCAGGTCGGGGCTGCTGTGGAGCGGGCGAGGGCGGCCGCGGGCTGGTGGGACGGCCTGGGCTTCGCCGGGCGCGCCGAGCGGCTGCAGCGCTGGAAGGGCGTGCTGACCCGGCGGCTGCCGCAGCTGTGCCAGGTGGTGCGCGACGAGACCGGCAAGCCGATCGCGGACGCGCAGCTGGAGAGCGTTTTGGCGATCGAGCACATCGCGTGGGCGGCGAAGAACGCCCGCGAGGTGCTGGGCAAGCACCGCCGCTCGTCCGGGCTGCTGATGGCCAACCAGGCCGCGACCGTCGAGTACCTCCCGCTCGGCGTGGTCGGCGTGATCGGGCCGTGGAACTACCCGGTGTTCACTCCGCTGGGTTCGATCGCGTACGCGCTGGCGGCGGGCAACGCGGTGGTGTTCAAGCCGAGCGAGTACACGCCGGGTGTCGGGAAGTGGCTGGTGGACGCGTTCGCCGAGATCGTGCCTGAGCAGCCGGTGCTGCAGCTGGTGACCGGGTTCGGCGAGACCGGGGCGGCGTTGGTGGGTTCCGGGGTGGACAAGATCGCGTTCACCGGTTCGACCGGGACGGGCAAGAAGATCATGGCGGCTGCCGCGGACACGCTGACGCCGGTGGTGATCGAGGCGGGCGGCAAGGACGCGCTGCTGGTCGACGCGGACGCGGACCTGGAAGCGGCGGCGGACGCGACTGTGTGGGGCGCGTTCTCGAACTCGGGGCAGACCTGCATCGGCGTGGAGCGGGTGTACGTGCACGAGCGGGTGGCCGAGGAGTTCGTGGCGAAGGTGGTGGGGAAGGCGAAGCACGTGCGCGCGGGTTCGGACGAGGACGCGCAGTACGGGCCGATCACCATGCCCTCGCAGCTGTCGGTGATCCGCCGGCACATCGCCGACGCGCTCGCGCGCGGCGGGAAGGCGCTGGTCGGCGGGGTGGACAGCGTCGGCGACCGGTATGTGCAGCCGACGGTGCTGGTCGACGTGCCGGAGGACTCCGAGGCGGTGCGGGAGGAGACGTTCGGCCCGACGGTGACGATCGCGCGGGTGCGGGACATGGACGAGGCGGTGGAGAAGGCCAACGCGACCAAGTACGGCCTGGGTTCCACGGTGTTCTCGCGGGCGCGCGGGGCGGAGCTGGCGTCGCGGTTGCGGGCGGGCATGACCGCGGTGAACGCGCCGTTGTCGTTCGCGGGCATCGCGTCGCTGCCTTTCGGCGGGGTCGGCGATTCCGGGTTCGGCCGGATCCACGGCCCGGAGGGGCTGCGCGAGTTCGCCCGTCCGAAGGCGGTGGCCCGGCAGCGGTTCACCGCGCCGCTCACGCTCACCTCCTTCTCCCGCAAGGAATCCACGGACGCGCTGGTCGCCAAGCTGGTCACCGTCCTGCACGGCAAGCGCTGAGGAGAACTGTTGCCCGGCTTCGGCGATTTCCAGCACGAGATCTACTTCGCCGGATTGTCCGGCCGCGTCCCGGATCTGCCGATGTCGTACGCGGAACTGGAAGCGCGTGCGGCACAGGCGCTTCCGCCGTCCGTACTGTCCTATGTGGCCGGTGGCGCGGGCGACGAACGGACCCAGCGGGGCAACGTCGAGGCGTTCGAACGCTGGGGCCTGGTCCCGCGGATGTTCGTCGGCGCGAAGGAACGCGACCTGTCGGTGGACCTGTTCGGGATGAAGCTGCCGGCGCCGCTGTTCCTCGCGCCGGTCGGGGTGATCGGCCTGTGCGCGCAGGACGGCCACGGCGACCTCGCGACCGCACGGGCCAGCGCCCGGACGGGCGTGCCCATGGTCGCCTCGACGTTGAGCGTCGACCCGGTGGAAACGCTCGTCCCGGAACTGGGCGACACGCCAGGGTTCTTCCAGCTCTACACGCCGACTGACCGCGACCTCGCCGCCTCGCTCGTGCAGCGCGCCGAGGCGGCGGGCTTCCGCGGCATCGTCGTCACGCTCGACACGTGGGTCACCGGCTGGCGGCCGCGCGACCTGTCGACGGCGAACTTCCCGCAGCTGCGCGGGCATTGCCTGGCCAACTACTTCGCCGACCCGGTGTTCCGGAAACGGCTCGGCAAGGCTCCGGAGGACGACCCGGCCGCTGCCGTCGGGCTGTGGGCGCAGCTTTTCGGCAACCCGCTGACCTGGGAAGACCTGCCCTGGCTGCGGTCGCTGACCAAGCTTCCGCTGCTGGTCAAAGGCATCCAGCATCCCGACGACGCCCGCCGCGCGATCGACGGCGGGGTCGACGGGATCTACTGCTCGAACCACGGCGGACGGCAGGCCAACGGCGGCCTTCCGGCACTGGACTGCCTGGCCGAAGTGGTCGACGCCGCGGACGGCACGCCGGTGCTGTTCGACTCCGGCGTTCGCTCCGGGGCCGACGTGGTCAAGGCGCTGGCCTTGGGCGCGACCGCGGTGGGCGTCGGCCGGCCCTACGCCTGGGGATTGTCGTTGGCTGGTGAGGACGGCGTGGTCCATGTTCTGCGTACCTTGCTGGCTGAAGCTGACTTGATCATGGCGGTGGACGGCTATCCGACCCTGGCCGATCTCACCCGCGAAGCGCTGCGGAGAGTCGGCTAGCTCTTACGCGGGCAGGAAGTACCCCTCGCTCTCGTTCCACGGGATGTCGAAATCGTCGAGGTGCACCTGCCATTCCGCGTCCGGGAGGGCACGGCGCAACTCGGTCACCGAGCCCAGGACGTGTTCGAGCACCGGCATCACGCGGTCGACGTCGAACGGCATCTTGGTGGACCCGGCCACGATCGCGTCCGGCTCCTCGTACAGAAAGAGGGATTCCTCGTCGGGACAGGGAAAAGACGCCTGCCGCGCGGTGACGACGCGCTCGATGGCAGTGGTCTCGGCAGCGGTGAGCGCGGTCGCCCGGCTCGCGGTGTAGTAGAGGGAAGTGCTCATGGGCCAGACAGTAACGACGGGGTACGACAATTCCGGGAAAACGGTCATCCGGAACGGTCCGCCCGCCTCTTGAGCAGGCAGCTACAATCGCCGCCCGTATGTGGTTTCAGGGAAAGGCCGGGCGGCTCCTCGCCTGGTTGTCCGCGCTCGGCGCGATAGCCGTCGTCGTGGGCGTAGCGGTCGTCATCAGCAGCTTCAACCCGGTTGACTTGCAGGTTTACCGCTTCGGAGCGGACGCCGCCGTCCATGGTGGTGACCCATACGGTCCGCTCCCGACCACCACGGCAGGTTCCATGCTGCCGTTCATCTATCCGCCGTTCGCCGCGCTTCTCTTCTCCGGCTTGGCGTTCCCGCCGCTCGCCGTCGCGACCGTTCTGCTCGACCTCCTCTCCGTCGCCTCGCTCTGGCTCGTCTTGTACACCGTGGTGCGCCGCCGGTGGCGAGACTGGGGCCGCCGGACCGCGGTCCTGGCCGCGTGCGCGCTCACCTTGGCGGCCTTCGCTTTCGAGCCCGTGCGCTCCACTGTCGGCTTTGGACAGATCAACCTCGTCCTGATGGCCCTGGTTGCCGTGGATTGCCTAGCGCTTACCCCGCGGTGGCCGCGCGGAATCCTCGTCGGCTTGGCCGCCGCGATCAAGGTGACGCCCGCCGGTTTCCTGTTGTTCTTCGTGCTCACCAAGGATTTCCGAGCCGCCCGCACCACCCTGTTCACCGGTGCCGGCGTGACCTTGCTCGGCTTCCTGGTCGCCCCGCACGCTTCCGCCGAGTACTTCTTCGGCGGCGGCCTCACCAGCGCCGACGGCTTCAGCGGCGCGCCCTACGCGACCAACCAGACCATCCAAGGCGCCCTCAACCGCCTCGCCCTGCTGCCGCAGACCCACGACCTGCTGTGGCTGACCTTGTCCGCGTTCGTCCTGGTCACCGCGGTGCTCGTCATGCGGCGCGTCGACACCTCGCTCGCCTTTGTCGTCAACGCGACGGCAGTGCTCCTCGTATCCCCGATTTCCTGGTCTCACCATTGGGTTTGGGTGGTGCCCGCGGCGCTCATCCTCGCTGCCCGCGTCCGCACCCTTCGCGCTGGTGCGGCGCTGGCGGCGGGTGCCGCGGTCTTCATCGCCGCCCCGCACACCTTCGTGCCTTCCAGCGGGATGCGGGAACTCGCGTGGGAACCGTGGCAGCACCTCGTCGGCGATGCTTACGTCCTTCTCGGCTTGGGTTTCCTTGCCTGGCAACTATTCACGGTGCAGTTCGCCCGGGTTCCCGTACTGGAACGGGTCCGTTAAGCGGAACCGGGCCACGCCAGCGTCACCGGATCCCGGCCGGAGGACCCGAGATCCGGCGGCATTTCCGGGTCTACGCCCATCTCCAGCAAGGCCCGCTCGACCTCTCCGGCCGCGTCGGCGGGCAAGCACAACCGCCGCCGCACGACGTCCGCCATGGTCGAGAATTCCGCGTACTCCGGCTCCGGCGGCCGCCGCCATTCCACGACTTCCGGCTTGATTCCCGCTTCCGCGAGCGCCGCGAGACAGTCCACCGCAGTCGGCCCCGACGGGCGCTCGATTCCGTGAAACCGTTGCCACAACGGGTTAAGCTCGGTCAACGGATGCCGCGCGGCCGTCTCGACCACGACCCGCCGCCGGGCCGCCGCAGTGAGCGCCGCGGCGAACGGGGCCAGGTCGGGGACGTTGTAGACGACATTCCCGCACACGACGACATCCGCCACCCCAGCTTCGTCCGCGAGATCAGGCCACCGGCCGGACAACAGCCGGTGCTTCACACCCGCAGCCCGCTCGCCGAAGGCGGCGAGCAGCTCGTCGTCGGCGTCCAACGCTGTCACCGCGGTGACGTTCGACCGGCCGACCAGGGGCAGACTCGCCGCCCCGGCCGCCGCGCCGACGTCGAGCACCGTGCCAGGTTCCTGCAACGCTTCGGCGGCCAGCCGGTGAGTCGCCCCGATCGGCGCGGCGATCTGCCGGTCGGCCCGCCGCAGGAACACCTCCCGCGGAAGGACCCACGGCGATTCCGGAGGGTGCACGGTGTCCGGAATCGCCCAGGCGGCAAGGAGATCTCGCCAGGTCGACAGAGCGGTCATCGAGCCCGAATCAGGTCGGCCGCCTTCTCCGCCACCATGATCGTCGGTGCGTTGGTGTTCCCGCGCGGCACCACCGGCATCACCGAAGCGTCCACCACCCGCAGCCCCGAAACGTCGCGCACCTTCAGTTCCGGATCCACCACCGCGTGCTCGCCGCTGCCCATCGCGCACGTGCCGACCGGGTGGTACAGCGTCTGCGTGTTCTCCCGGACATGCTCAGTCAGTGCCTCGTCCGACAGGTCATGCGTCGCCGGCAAGAACGGTCGATCCAGGAACTTCGCCAGCGGACCAGACCGGCCGATCTCGATCAGCGACCGCAGGGCCGACTTCACCGACTCCAGGTCGATCGACTCCGCGTAGTAAGCCGGGTCGATTTCCGGCTTCCACAACGGATTCGCTGATTTCAACCGCAGCCGGCCGCGGCTCGCGACGTCGACCAGCGTGGCCGCCGACGTGAAGCCAGGACAGGTCGGTTCGCGCATCCCGTTGTCGTAGAACAACGTCGGGGCCACGTGGATCTGCATGTCCGGTGCGGCCAGCCCGTCGCGCGTCGAGTAGAACGCGCCCGCCTCGCCGATGTTCGACGCGAGCGGACCGCGTTTGGTCAGCTGGTACCGCACCAGTCCGGCGGGCGTCGCGGAGTCCGCGATGTCGGTCGTGCCCTTCGTCGACCAGATCACGCCGACCGCCGGGTGGTCGTGCAGGTTGTCGCCGACGCCGGGCAGCGCGGCGACCACGTCGATGCCCAGTTCGCGCAGGTGCTCGGCCGGTCCGACGCCGGACAGCATCAGCAGCTGCGGCGAGTTGATCGCGCCGCCGGAGAGCAGCACTTCGGCGTCCGCGCGGACCGTCGTCGGCACGCCTTTGTCCAGATAGGACACTCCGACCGCGCGGGTGCCCTCGAAGACCACCTGCGTGACCTGCGCGTTCGTCCGCACGGTGAGGTTCGGCCGCGACAACGCGGGCCGCAGGTAAGCGTCCGCGGTGGACCAGCGGCGGCCGCGCTTGCAGGTGACCTGGTAGAGCCCGGCCCCCTCCTGCGATTCGCCGTTGAAGTCGTCGGTGTGCTTGAGCCCCCACGCGACCGCGCTGTCCACCCACGCGTGCGACAGCTCGTGCGTGAACCGCCGGTCCTCGACGTGCAGCGGGCCGTCCGTGCCGTGCAGCGGACCGCCGAAGCGCTGGTTGCCCTCGGCGCGCTTGAAGTACGGCAGCACGTCGTCCCAGCCCCAGCCGGTGGCCCCGTGCGCATCGCGCCAGCCGTCGTAGTCGGCGCGGTTGCCGCGGATGTAGATCATCGCGTTGATCGACGAGCAGCCGCCGAGCATCCGGCCGCGCGGCCAGTACGCCGTCTTGCCGGTGTGCTTCTGCTCGACGGTCTCGTAGTTCCAGTCCCACTTCGTCTTGAACAGCGACGCGAACGCCGCCGGGATCCGGACCTCGTCCGCGGTGTCCTCGCCGCCCGCCTCGAGCAGCAGCACCCGCGCGGACGGGTCCTCGCTCAGCCGGTTCGCCAGCACGCAGCCCGCGCTGCCCGCGCCGACGATCACGTAGTCGAAGGAGTCCTGCTCTGGCACGCTGCCTCCCGGTGGTGTTGACACCCTGTCAACGACACATCATGGCGCAGGTCACGCTACGCGCAACTCCCCGGAAATCCGATCAGTCAGAAGTGGGGTCGAAGGAGGTGACGCACGCGCCGTCGACCGCGCGGTCGTCCGTTTCCACCCGGCCCTCCTTGGCGACGCCGTCGAGCTTGGCGTCGACGTGCACGATCGTCCGGCCTGCGGTCCGCAGCACGTCCGTCTTGCGCACGGTCAGCTTCGTTTCGCCGTAGATCCACTGCTGGGTGCCGTCACGGGTGGTGTCCGGCGCGTCGCGGCACATGACCGACAACGCCGCCGGGATGTCGCGCGCGTTGACCGCGTCGATGAACTTCGTCGCGGCGTCCGTGCCGTCCTTCATCGGCGGCCGCGGCTTCGGATCGGTCGACAGGCTGGCCAGCGGTGCCGGTTCGCCGTCCGCCTTGACGTCGCGCACGCACCAGCCCGTGCCGTCCGGGATCAGCGCGATGCCGAAGGCGAGGTTGCTCGCGGTGATCGTGGCCGCGCGCTCCTGCGGTCCGGTCGGGTGCACCGGGTTGCTGATCTTCGCGTCGCCCTTCGCGCCCCGGAACATCTCCTCGGCGGCGTAGGACCGCTTCGACCGGATCTTGCACCACAGGTCGTTCAGCCCGGTCTGCTCGGTGATCGAGTTCGCGACCGACTGGGCCAATTGCTCCGGCGTTCCCCGCGACGTCGTGTCCAGCTTCTCTTTGAAGAACCCCGGGGTCACCCAGCCGGTGAACGCGACCGCGCCGCCGAGCACCACGACTGCCGTGCCGAGCGAAATCCACAGCCCGGCCTTCGACTTCTTCTTCGACGGCTGCGGGTACTGCCCGAATTGCCCAGGTGGCGGCCCCTGCTGCGGCCCGCGCGGCGGAAAAGGCCCCTGCTGCGGGTACGGGCCCTGCGGCGGGTGGTTCATGTCTCCCCCTCGATACCGGTCTGTCTGCCGGTCAGGCTAGTGAAGTACGCTTCAACCGCACCCACGACCTGCAGAAATAAGGAGCAGCCAGCCGTGGCTCGAGTCGTTGTCGACGTCATGCCCAAACCCGAGATCCTCGACCCGCAGGGCCAGGCGGTGGCGCGCGCGCTGCCGCGGCTGGGCTTCTCCGGGGTCGCCGACGTGCGCCAGGGGCGGCACTTCGAACTCGAGGTCGACGACGACGTCGATGACGAGACGCTGGCCAAGATGGCCGAGGGCTTCCTCGCCAACCCGGTGATCGAGCAGTGGACGATCCGGCGGGTGGACGCGTGAGCGCCCGCATCGGCGTCATCACCTTCCCCGGCACGCTCGACGACGGCGACGCCGCCCGCGCGGTCCGCTACGCCGAGGCCGAGGCGGTTTCGCTCTGGCACGCCGACGACGACCTGAAGGGCGTCGACGCGGTCGTCGTCCCCGGCGGCTTCTCCTACGGCGACTACCTGCGCGCCGGCGTGATCGCCCGCTACGCGCCGGTGATGTCGTCGGTCATCGACGCGGCCCGCAAGGGCATGCCGGTGCTCGGCATCTGCAACGGCTTCCAGATCCTGTGCGAGGCCGGTCTGCTCCCCGGCGCGATGATCCGCAACGTCGGCCTGCACTTCGTGTGCCGCGACCAGTGGCTGCGCGTGGAGAACAACACCACCGCGTGGACCACGCGCTACGAGGCGGGCGCGGAAATCCTGATTCCGGTCAAGAACAACGACGGCTGCTACGTCGCCGAACAGTCCACTGTGGACATGCTGGAGGCGGAGGGCCGGGTGGCGTTCCGCTACGTCGGCGGCAACCCGAACGGCTCCCGCAACGACATCGCGGGCGTCACCAGCGAGAACGGCCGCGTGGTCGGTCTCATGCCGCACCCGGAGCACGCGATCGACGCGCTCACCGGCCCGTCCGACGACGGCCTGGGCCTGTTCTACAGCGCGGTCGACGCGCTCGTGAAAGCCTGATCCGCACCGAAAAAGGGGCCCTGGGGAACTTCCCGGGGCCCCTTTTCGCGTTACTTGCTGTGGTCGCTGGAGAGCCAGCGTTCGGTGCGCACCCGCACCAGCACCGAGGTCTCCTTGAGCGAACCCTCGACGAACTTCCGCGCCTCGGCCTCCGGCGCGTACCGGGAGGCGATGGCGAGCGCCTGCTCCTCGGTCGGTGCCGAGGACCGGTCGACGACCGGACCGGATACCGTGACGTACTTGTACGGCTGGGTTTCCTGCTGCACCGTGAGGCTCAGCTGGCCCGCCGCCTCGATCGCGCGATCCTTCGCCGAGCCGCGGTCCATCCAGATCAGCAGTTCGCCGCCGGGCTCGTAGTCGTACCAGACCGGCACGGCGAGCGGGGCCGCGCCTTCCCGGCCGATCGACAGCACGCCCACGCGCTCCTCGGCGAGGAATTTCTCTCGTTCGTCCACCGTCATGACCGCCATCCGGCGTCACCCCCAGGCTAGGAAGATCAGGATCCGCCTGAAGCCAACGCCGGATGCCCTCCGGACATTCCGGTCAGTTCGCCGCCCAGGCTCTTTCACCAATCGGAACCACACCGCGGGATCGCGCCGGCTTGAAGGCGATCCCGCACGCCTCGGCGGAGCCGAGGCAGAAGACTCAGCCGAGCCGGAAGACCAGCGCCGTGGACTGCCCGCTGTAGATCCCGCGGACTCCGAAAACGACCCCGTCTGCCCAGAACAAGCGGCAGAACCACGGTGCCAAGCCGCGATTGCCGGAGCCCGGGAGCGAGACCGTGCGCACGGGTGTCACGGCTCCGGTGTCCAGCGCGAACTTGACTATGTGCTGATCAGGACTGTCCTGGCCAGCGGAGACCACGGCGATCACCTGCCCGCCCTCCACCGCGAGCGGTGCCGCGACAATGCCGCCGCCGGGTGCCGGGACTTCCCAGCGTTTGGCACCGGTGCGGAGGTCGAACGCGGCGAGGCGGTTGGGCTTCTGCGGGCTGGTCAGCGCGATCATCGTGGTGCCCGTGACGAGTGCTCGCGAACGTCGATGTGACGTGCCGTGGGAGACCCCGCTCAGGCTGTAGCCGAATCCGTCGTCGCCCATGAAGCCGTTCAACGCGTCTCCGGCCTCGATGGTGGAAACCGGTTCGAGCGAGTCGTCGAGAGTTTCGTACAACCCTTTCGATGTATCGCTGAGGTAGGCGACCAGCGGCGACGCGCTCACCCACGCCATCGTGAGGAAGGACTTGCTCTTCACGAACTCGTTGTGCTGCTTGATTTTTCCGGTCGCGGGATCGACGGCAACGGCGACGTACAAGTCGTCGCCGGCGTCCTTGGCGCTGCAGTGGGACAGCAGCACGAAGTCCGCGCTGCGCGGCATCCCGTCCGACGGGATGCAGTTCGAGTACACCTTCTCGTCGGTCGGTGGCGTGACCTCGGACCAGCGGACGGCGCCGGTGGCCGCGTCCAGCCCGAGCAGCTGCTGGTAGTGCACGACCACGACCGAACCGCCGACGATCGCCAGCACCGCGTGCTCGTCGAGTTTCGCCTCCGACGGGCTTCCCGACGAGGTGATGGGCATCGCCCGCTGCCACAGCAGCTTTCCCGCGTTGACATCCAGTACGGCCGCGCTCGAGCAGAGATCCCCATAGCCGACGGCGATGCGGTTGTCGACGACAGAGGTGCTCGCCCCGCAGAAATGGCCGGAGGGGGAGGGGATCCTCCAGCGTTCCTTGCCGTCGCTCCGTGCGTACGCGACCGCATAGGTGTCGTTCACCAGCACCAGATCGTCGCCAACGACCCAGGAATCGATGCCGATCTCGTACGGCGCGATCCGGTCCGATCCCAGCTGCCACGGACCTTGCTGGGACACCGCGATCGCGTGGCCGGGCACCTTGCCGCTGTTGAGCGCGAGCGGTACCACGATCGCCGCGATCACCACGGCTGCCAGAAATGCTGAGCTTACGAGGAGGGCCCGCCGGCCGCCCATTTTGTCCGTCACTACCCGCTCCCCCTTTCGATGCGGGCAGTGTATTTGGGGAAATCTGATTCTTCCAAAGTTCCGCCACAGCTTTCCCCGCGCCGGATTTGTCGTCAGGGAATCGCGCTTCAGCTCGCCGCCGCGACCAGCCGCGAGTACGGGCCGCCCGCCGCGATCAGGTCCTCGTGCGGGCCGAGTTCGGTGATCTTCCCGCCTTCGACCACCGCGACCCGGTCGGCTGCCGCGGCCGTGTGCAGCCGGTGCGCGATCGCGATCACCGTGCGGCCTTCGAGCACCGCGTTCAGCGACCGTTCCAGTTCGCGCGCCGAACCGGTGTCCAGCAGCGACGTCGCCTCGTCCAGCACCAGCGTGTGCGGGTCGGCCAGGACGACCCGGGCCAGCGCCAGTTGCTGCGCGAGACCGGCCGGAACCGCGTACGCGCCCGAGCCGAGCTTGGTGTCCAGCCCGTCCGGCAGTCCGGCCGCCCACTCCGCCGCGCCGGCGGACGCGAGCGCGGCCATCAGTTCCTCGTCGGTCCAGTCCCCGCCGTCGCGCCGGGCTGGAAGAGCCAGGTTTTCCCGCAGCGTCCCGGAAAACGTGTGGTGCTCCTGCGTCAGCAGCAGAACCTCGCCGCGCAGCACGTCGTCGGAGAGCGTCGACACCTCGGTGCCGCCGACCTGGATCGACCCCGCGGTCGGCGCCGAGATCCCGGCCAGCAGCCTGCCCAGTGTGGACTTGCCCGCGCCGGACGGTCCGACGATCGCCAGCCGTTCGCCGCGCGGCACGCTCAGCGAGATGCCGTGCAGCACCTCGCGATCGGCCGTGTAGCCGAACCGGACGTCGCGCACCTCGATGTCGCGCCCGCGCGGCGCGGCGGTCACCTTGTCCGCCGCTTCGGCCGGCTGCACGCCGATGATCCGGCGCGTCGCGGCGATCGCGACCTGCAGGTCCTCCAGCCAGAACATCGCCTCGCTGAGCGGAGCGGTCATCGCCTGCGCGTACGCCAGCATCGTGGTGATCGTGCCGAGCCCGGCCCAGCCCTGGCTGTAGGCGAACATGCCGAGCAGCAGGAGCGCGGCGATCGGCAGGACGTAGCTGATCTCCAGCGTCGGCAGCCAGCGCATCTGCAGCGCCCGCATCCGGCGTTCGCCGAGCGTCGCCTGGTCGAGCGCGTGGTGCCCGGCGCGCATGCGCCGCCGCGTGAGGCTGAGCGCCTCCGTGGTCCGCGCGCCCTCCACGGTCTCGTGGGTGATCGACTGCAGGTCGCCCCAGCGGTCGAGCATCCACGCGAACGCGGTCGGGATCTTCCGCTGGTACCAGACGTTCACCGGCACCAGCAACGGGATCGCGACCAGCAGGGCCAGCGCGAGCAGCGGCGACGTCACGATCATCGCGATCGTCGTGAACAGCACGGTCACCGCGGCGATGAGGATTTCCGGCGCGGCGAACCGCACCGCGACGTCCAGCCGGTTGATGTCGCTGGTCGCCCGGCTGAGCAGGTCGCCGGTGCCGGCCGCCTCGACAGTGCCGAGCGGCAGGCCGAGCGCGTTCGTGACGAACCGTTCGCGGGTCTGCGCCAGCACGCGCTCGCCGAACATCCGGCCGCGCAGCCGCGCCGCCTTCCTCGCCCACGCCTGCAGCACGAGCACCACCACGAACGCCACGGCCAGCAGATCGACCTGCAGCGTCGGACCGTGCTCGACCACGCCGTCCACGAGCCTGCCGAGCAGCTGCGGCCCGGCCAGCCCGACCACCGTGGCCAGGCAGAACAGCCCGAGCATCACGGAAAACTCGCGCCGGTGCTCGACCGCCACGCGTTTCGCCCAGCGCCGTACGTCGCGTTTCGACGCCAGCGGGAGCCGCGTCGTCATACCGTCACTGCCTTTCCGTGGACGACCTCGTCGGCCACGTTCCTCCACAGTGGACTCTGGCTGAACACCACCGTGGTCCTTCCGGCCCGCAATTCCTTGGTGCGCCGGGTGATCCGGGCTTCGGTGTGCGCGTCGACCGCCGAGGTCGGCTCGTCGAGCAGCAGCACGTCGGAGTCCATCGCCAGTGCACGGGCCAGGCTCAGCCGCTGCCGCTGTCCGCCGGACACCTCGCGGCCGCGTTCGCCGATCAGCTCGTCGACTCCGCGCGGAAGGGCCTCGATGATGTCCTCGGCGTCCGCCGCGTGCAGCGCCGAGAAGATGTCGACCTCGCGCGGATGCTCCGGCGTCAGCTGATCGCGCAGCACCCCGGAAAACCACAGGTCCTGGTTGTGCGCGTACACCACCCGCCGGCGCAGTTCGGCGAGCGCGACGCGATCCGCGGGCACCCCGCCGACCAGCACCTGCTCGCCCTCGTCCGCGTCGGCGAACCGGCTCATCCGCGCGGCGATCGCCTCCGCCTCGGCGCCCAGATCGACCACGGTCAGCTTGCCCGGCGCGATCCGGATGCCGCTGGCGGTGTCCACCAGTTCGAGCGGACCCTCCGGCAGCGGCCGCGGCGACACCGGCTCGGCGAGCTTCGGCCGCAGGGCCAGCAGCCCGCACACCTTGCGCGCCGCGACCAACCCCGAGCTGAGCGAGCTGACCTGCTCGGTCGCCGTGGCGACCGGCACCACCAGGAACGCCGAAAGACCGTAGAACGCGACCAGTTCGCCGACGCCGATCGTGCCGTCGAGCGCGAGCCGCGCGCCCAGCCAGGTGATCGCCACCGTGACCAGCCCGGGCAGCAGCACCTCCGCGCCGGCGAGCCAGGCTTCGCTGCGCCCGACCTCGACGCCGGAGCGCCGCACCAGCTGGCTGGCCTCGCGGAACCGGGCGAGGAACCGCCGTTCGCCGCCGACGCCGCGCAGGATCCGCAGCCCGGACACGATGTCCGCGCCGAGTGCGTTCACGTCGCTCAGATTCTCCCGCTGCGCCGTTTTCCGCTTCTGCAGCGGCGCGAGCAGCGGACCGATGCCGAGCACCGCGAGCGGGACGCCGACCAGGGCGACCGTGCCCAGCACCGGCGAAGTGCCGAGCATCGCGATCCCGATCACCACGAACGCGACAATCGACCCGAATGTGCGACCGACGACCTCGAACGCGTTGCCGACCCAGTTCATGTCCGACGACGTGACCGCGACGACGTTGCCGGTGCTGGTCGCGTCGCGCAGGGACGCGCCGAGCCGGGTCGTATGGTCGGTGACCAGGCGTTGCGTGCTGCCCGCGCCGTGCATCCACAGGCCGTACGAGGCGAAGTGCAGACCGGTGCCGAGCAGCGCCTGCGTCACGCCGAGCACGCCCGCGACCAGCGCCCAGCGGCCCAGCGCGGCCGAGTCGCCCGCGGCGATCGCTCCCACGCCGCGGCCGATCACCAGCGGCAGCAGGGCGCTCGGCAGCGACCAGCCGGCCCCGGTGACGATCGCGGCGAGGACGAGCCCGGGCCGCGCGCGCAGGACCGCCAGCAGGTACCGGACCGGCGTCGGGTGTTCCGGCAGTCGGATCTCGGGAAAGCGGTACGTGGCGGAAAGCACGATCACTGACGCTAAGCCGCCGGGGCTGTCCGGCGCGACTGATTTATCCCCAGGCGAACGGTCCGTGAAGGGCTCCTTGAGGGAATCTGATTCCCTCAAGGAGCCCTTCACGGACCTTCCCGGGACCAGGGCGGGCGGCTGCGGGTGTGACCCGGCCGACACGTAGTCTGGAGCCTGTGGCGAACCCTGACACGGACACCGTGACCAGCACAGTTGACACCACCGCAGTGGCCGCGGCGACCCCGGAAACGAGCCAGCCGTACGTCGAACTCGGCCTCGCCGAAGACGAGTACGCGCGGATCCGGGAAATCCTCGGCCGCCGGCCCACCGACGCCGAGCTCGCGATGTACTCGGTGATGTGGAGCGAGCACTGCTCCTACAAGTCCTCGAAGAAGCACCTGCGCTACTTCAGCGAGACCGCCACCGACGAGATGAAGGCCAAGATGCTGGCCGGCATCGGCGAGAACGCGGGCGTCGTCGACATCGGCGACGGCTGGGCGGTCACCTTCAAGGTGGAAAGCCACAACCATCCGTCCTATGTGGAGCCGTACCAGGGCGCGGCCACCGGCGTCGGCGGCATCGTGCGCGACATCATGGCGATGGGCGCGCGGCCGCTCGCGGTGCAGGACGCGCTGCGCTTCGGCCCGGCCGACGCGCCGGACACCAAGCGCGTGCTGCCCGGCGTGGTCGCGGGCGTCGGCGGCTACGGCAACTGCCTCGGCCTGCCGAACATCGGCGGCGAGCTGGTCTTCGACCCGTCGTACGCGGGCAACCCGCTGGTCAACGCCCTGTGCGTGGGTGCGATGCGGACCGAGGACCTGCACCTGGCGTTCGCGTCCGGGGCCGGCAACAAGATCATCCTGTTCGGCGCGCGCACCGGCCTCGACGGCATCGGCGGCGTGTCCGTGCTCGCCAGCGACACCTTCTCCGGCGACGAATCCGCGTCCGGGCGGCGCAAGCTGCCCAGCGTGCAGGTCGGCGACCCGTTCACCGAGAAGGTGCTCATCGAGTGCTGCCTCGACCTGTTCAAGGAGAACCTGGTCGTCGGCATCCAGGACCTCGGCGGGGCCGGGCTGTCGTGCGCGACGTCCGAGCTGGCCGCGGCGGGCGACGGCGGCATGCACATCTACCTCGACCGGGTTCCGTTGCGCGCCACCGGGATGACGCCCGCCGAGGTGCTCTCCAGCGAATCGCAGGAGCGCATGTGCGCGGTCGTCGCGCCGGAGAACGTCGAGGCGTTCATGGCCGTCTGCGCGAAATGGGACGTCATCGCCACCGACATCGGCGAGGTCACCGACGGCGAGCACCTCGTCATCACCTGGAACGACGAGATCGTGGTCGACGTGCCCGCGCACACCGTCGCGCACCAGGGCCCGGTGTACGACCGCCCGATCGAGCGCCCCGCGTTCCAGGACGGCCTGATCGCCGACACGTCCGCGAAGCTGCCGCGTCCGTCGACCCCCGAGGAACTGCGCGCGGACTTCCTGAAGCTCATCGCGTCGCCGAACCAGGCGTCGAAGGAATGGGTGACCGCGCAGTACGACCGCTACGTGCGCGGCAATTCGGTGCTCGCCCAGCCCTCCGACTCCGGCATGATCCGGATCGACGAGGAGAGCAACCGCGGCGTCTCGGTCGCCACCGACTGCAACGCGAAGTTCGTCTACCTCGACCCGTACCGCGGCGCGCAGCTCGCGCTGGCCGAGGCGTACCGGAACGTCGCCACCGGCGGTGCGACCCCGGTCGCGGTGTCCGACTGCCTCAACTTCGGCGCCCCGACCGACCCGGGCGTGATGTGGCAGTTCGAGCAGGCCGTGCACGGTCTCGCCGACGCGTGCGTCGAGCTGGGCATCCCGGTCACCGGCGGCAACGTCAGCTTCTTCAACCAGACCGGCGACACGGCGATCCTGCCGACCCCGGTGATCGCGGTGCTCGGCGTGATCGACGACGTCACCCGCCGCATCCCGACCGGCATCGGCGCGGAAGCCGGCGAAACGCTGCTGCTGCTCGGCGAAACCCACGACGAGCTGGACGGTTCGGCCTGGGCCCGCGAACTGCACGGCCACCTCGGCGGCGTCCCGCCCCGCGTGGACCTGGCCCGCGAGAAGCTGCTTGGCGAGATCCTCGTGGCCGGTTCGCGCGACGGCATGATCTCCGCCGCGCACGACCTCTCCGACGGCGGCTTGGCGCAGGCCCTCACCGAGACTGTCCTCATTGGACAGTGCGGGGCCCGCGTGTTCCTCGACCGCGACCAGGACCCGTTCGTGCAGCTGTTCTCCGAGTCGTCCGGCCGCGTGCTCGTGGCGGTCCCGCGCACGGAGGAACTGCGGTTCACCGAGATGTGCACCGCGCGCGGCCTGCCGTGGCGCAAGACCGGCGTCGTCGACCCGGATTCCGGCACGCTCGAGATCCAGGGCATCACGGAGTTCTCCCTCGACGAGCTGCGCGAGACCTGGGAGAAGACCCTTCCGGCGCTGTTCGACTGAGCCCTCGTGAGTGCCTGCGCTGGTCAGAACGGCGCAGGCACTCACGAGCGGAAGGTGACCGCCTCCGCCAGCTCTGCCCGGGGAATCGCCGGCCGAGGCTCGTCGGGATCGGCATATCCGATCGACATGCCGCAGCCGAGGACGTACCCGGCCGGCGGCTCCGCGATCTCCGCGACGCTGCGGTGGTACCGGCCCCACGCGATCTGCGCGCAGCTGTCGAGCCCTTCGCCGCGCAGCAGCAGCATCACGGTCTGCAGGAACATCCCCGCGTCCAGCCATTGCGGCGGAAGCATCTGCTCGTTCAAGTAGCAGAACAGTGCGACCGGGGCGCCGAAGCAGTCCCAATTCCGGACGCGGACCCGCTCGCGGCCCGCATGGTCCTCCCGGGCCACTCCGACCGCGCCGTAGCGCAGCGCACCCAGCTCTTCGAGCCGCCGCGCGTACTGCTCGGGCAGTTCCCGCGGGTAGGGCAGCACTGGCGGCGGATCGCCGGGATCGCCGTCGGCGATGCGCTGCCCGACCAGGTATTTCAGCTCGGCCAGCTTCGCGCCGGACAGGACGTAAACCCGCCACGGCTGCAGATTTCCCCCGGACGGGGCGCGCAAGGCCGTGGTCAGGACCCGGGTCAGGACTTCGCTGGGTACCGGCTCGCCGAGAAAACCGCGGACAGAGCGCCGGGAGCGCACCGCTTCGTAGACGTCCACGGTTTCTTGATGCTACTCAGATCGGCACCGCTGCATATCCGCCATTTCGCGGTTCCAGCTTCCAGCCGTCCGGCAGCTGCACTTCCGCTGAATCCGAAAATGTCGCACCGTCGAACAGAACTTCCTTCGCGAAGGTCGCGCCCTTGAAGGTGGTCCGCCCGGCGAAAGTGGTGTCGGAGAAATCCGCCCGTTCGGAGAACGCGGTGCCGGAAAACCAGGCGCGGTCGAGGAAAGTCGTTTTGCGGCAACGGAACATGCCGACGAGGCGGCCGGGACCGGTGCCCGCGGCGGTGAAGTAGACCTGCCCGGTGAAGACACATCCGCCGAGATTCGTGCTGCTGTACAGCGAAGCGTGCCGCAGCAGCAGACTGCCGATCCGGCGGTGGGAAAGATCGAAATACTCGAGCACCGCGCCGGTCAGGTCGAGGTCCGGCCCTGGTCCGTCCACATCGGACGGTGGCAGCAGGTCCCGGATCAGCCGTTGCGCGGTGAGCCGCACTTGCAGCTCGCGTTCCTCTTCCGGCGTGCCGCTCTTCTCGGACTTGGCATAGCGGCCATGCGTGAACGGCCGCCGCAGATAGGAACACAGCACGTCCAGCACGGTCTGCCGATACTCCGGCCGCGTCCGCGCCAGCCCGGCCAGCGCGTGCAATGCCCCGACGCGCACCTGATCGGCCTCGTGCCCCAGCAGTTCCACCGACTTGGCGAATCGCTCGTCGGAGATCCGCTCCCGGTCGACGTCGTGCCGTTGCTGTTCGATCACCTGCCGCGCTTCTTCGACGCGGCGACGGCGATCGTTGAGCCACAACGCGTACAGCGCCACGACCGCGCCACCGGCGAGACCACCGGTTTTCAGCGCTTCGCTACGGCTGGTCGCGGGGTCGGCGAGCAGCCAGCCGCCGACCCCGCACAGCAGTGCCACGGACGCGATCAGCGTCCACAGCAGCGGCGAGCGCACCGGATCAGAAGGCCAGGATCAGGTACAGCCCCACGCACGCACCGCTGCCGCGGTTCATGATCACCATCGTGCCGCTGGCGTCCTTGCCCGACAGCGTGCCGGTGATCCGGGCGCTCGTCGTGGCGCTGCCCGCGGTGACCTTTCCGAGCGTGAGCTGCGGGTCGCCGCTCGTGGTCTCGTCGATGCTCTTCTTCGACATGCTCTCGGTGCCCTGGCAGACCAGCGAGGTCGCCCCGGCCGCGTCCTTGGCGTTGAGCTTCGCGAGGAAGTTGTCGATGACCTGCTTCGCCTCGCCCGACGCCCCGCTCGAACCGGGGTCGTCGCTCGAATCCGTGGACGGCGACGACGAGTCGCTCGGCAGCGGGGCCTCCGACGACTGGGACGGCGACGGGGCCGGGGCCGGCGGCTGGGCCTGCGAGCTGCCCTTGTCGTCCTTGCTCAGGAAGAACCCCGGCGCGACGAAGCCGGTGATGCCCAGCGCGACCACCACGACGACCGCGACGGCGATGCCGATCCACAGGCCGGTCTTGTTGTTCTTCGGCGGCTCGCCGCCCGGTCCGCCCGGGTATTGCCCCTGGTCCCAGCCCTGCTGCGGGAACTGCTGGGTGCCCGGGTAGGGCTGCTGCTGGTACCCCGGGTACTGCTGCTGAGCGTTCGGGTCCCAGCCCTGCTGCGGCTGCTGGTGAGCGTTCGGGTCCCAGGCGGGCTGCTGCTGGTGCTGGGCGTTCGGGTCCCATCCCGGCTGCGGCTGCGCCTGGTTGGGGTCCCACCCCGGCTGCTGCGGCACCCCGCCCGAGCCGGGCTGCTGCCAGCCCTGGCCGTAGGGGTCCCCGCCCTGTCCGGGCTGCGGTGGGTAAGTCATGGTTCCGCCTTCCTGCTGCACCGACTCGCGCCGCGGTCTGACGCCCCGCCGGCTCAGGCGGTTCCGTCTCCGCCCCAGGTCTGCAATTGTGCAAGGCCGGTAAAGCTCGCACAAAAGCGGCTCCCGGCCGCCCCGCCCGGCAGGAGGAGGGGAGAACCGGGAGCCGCGTCCGTGCGCGCCGTCAGGTCAGCCGTTGGCGAGTGCCTGCAGCCGGTCGTAGGCGCCGTTGAAGGTGTCCTGGTCGAGCGGGCTGGAGGTGTACTGCCACACGGTGTAGTAACCCCAGTTGTACGGCAGCGTGCCCGCCGAGGACGCGTACCGCGCGACCCACAGCGGCGCGGTGCTGGAGAAATCGCCGTCGACGCACTGGCTCCACCAGTTCGTCGAAGTGTAGATCACCGGCCAGCGCCCCGTTTTCGCGTGATAGGTGTCGTGGAAGTCCTTGATCCACGCCGTCATCGCGGATTTGCTCAGGCCGTAACAGGTCGCGCCGTAGGGGTTGTACTCCATGTCCAGCGCGCCGGGCAGCGTCTTGCCGTCTCCCGACCAGCCGCCGCCGTGCGCGACGAAGTAGGTCGCCTGCGCCGCGCCGCTGGAGGTGTTCGGGGTGGCGAAGTGGTAGGCGCCGCGGATGAAGCCCTGGTTGTAGGAACCGTTGTACTGCTGCGCGAAGTACGGGTTCGTGTAGTTCGTGCTCTCGGTCGCCTTGGTCCAGACGAATCGCTTGCCCTGGCCCCACCAGTTGCCCCAGTCGACGTTGCCCTGGTAGCTGGCGACGTCCATGCCGGCGACGGTGGCCGCCACCTGGTTCGGCAGCGCGGCCGCGGGCTGCGGTTGCTGCGCGGCGGCTTTCGTGTCGGGGGTGGACTGATCCCCCTCGACGCGCCGGATCTGCGAACCCATGGTGTGGTTGTTCGCCTGGATGTCGGCGTTGACGGCGTTGATCTCCCGCGTCGAAAGCGGGGAAGCCGCCGGGGCGGCCATCGCCTCCGTCGACGCGCCGAGCAGGAGCGCGACAACCGGGACGGTCAGAGCGGACAGCAGCGCGGTGCGCCGCCCTCTTCGGGAAGTGGACATCGTCGATCCCTTCACAGATACCCTCGCGGAGGGCGGCTATGTGCAGGTAGCCGCCACGGGGGAGATTCTTGAGGACGAATCGTCGTTTGTCATCAAGTTCCGTGAAGATGAATGGGCGGGTGGGTGATTTTCATCGGGCGGTGATGACTAATTCGTGACGCCGTCACGAACGTTCACCCGAATGCCAGATTGCGTAGCGCTGTTTGGGCTCCGTTGAGCCAGTTCTGGTCCCCGGGCAGGGTCCCGCTGTTCGAGAACTGCCAGATGGCGTGCTGTCCCCAGCCCGCGGGAAGTTCGCCGATGAACGAGTTGTAGCGCGCGATCCACAGCGGATTCCCTCCGAAAGAAGGGTTGTTTCCGGTGCAGCGTTTCCACCAGCTCGTCGACGTATAGATCGTCGGCAGCCGTCCGGTGCGGGCGCGATAGGTGTCGGAGAACGCGCGGACCCACTCGACCATCCCGTTCGCGTCCTTGCCGTAACACGTTTCGCCGTAGGGGTTGTATTCCATGTCGAGCGCGCCCGGAAGCGTCCTGCCGTCGGCCGACCAGCCGCCGCCGTGCGCGAGGAAGTAGTTGGCCTGCGCGGCTCCGTCGGACACGTCCGGGCGCGCGAAGTGGTAGGCGCCGCGGACGATCCCGGCTTGGTAGGAACCGTTGTACTGCTGGGTGAATTGCCCGCTCACGAACCCGGTGCCCTCGGTCGCTTTCACGTACACGAACTTCGCGCCTGCTCCGGCCGCGGCGGGCCAGTCGACCGGGCCCTGGTGTCCGCTGACGTCGTGGCCGAGGTACTGATCTTCGGTCGTGTACGCGATGTTCGGCGCGCCCAGAACGCCTTCGTGCTTCGCGATTTGCGAACCGGCGTAGTTGTCCGCGGCCCCGGCGTAGCTGGGCGCCGCCTCCGCGGTTTCGCACAGGGACGTGCCGGTGATCCCGGCGAAGAGAACCGCGCTCCAGCGCAGCAGCAGATGACGCTTCACCCAGGACTCCTCACCGGACGCATGTACTCCTACTGCGTCACGATGCCCGGATGCGGGGGTTTCGGCGAATCATGATCACTCGGCAGAGTGGTCTGCCCAGGTCAGCGCCGCTCTTCGGCCAGTGCCTTCAGCAGGTGCTCGGCCGGGACGACGGCGGTGATCAGGTCGTGCGGGTTGATCGCGAGCGGATGTCCGGCGAGCAGGCCGACGATGTCGCGGCCGAGCACCGCGCGGGCGTGCGGCCATTCTCGCGGCACCAGCGACTTCGACGTGTACGCCGGCACCATGACGCGGCCGTCGGCGTTGTGGAAGCCGATCACCGTGCGCTGCACCGGGGAGAGGGCGTAGACCAGCAGCGTCGAGTCGAGGATGACGCGCGGCAGGTCCTCGGCGGGCCGGTGTTCGGTCCGGACCATCTGCAGCAGCCGCTCGAGTTCGTTGCGCGGCTCGGGAAAACCGAGCGCCTTCGGCGAGGGCCGGTACCGGTCGTTGGGGTGGAAGTCCTCGACGACCTCTCCCGTCCCGTTCACCGGATACGCGCCGACGACCGCCCATGACGGCACCGGGCCGCGGGCGTCGAAGGCCTCGTCGATGACGTACAGCCAGCTGTTCGGGTTGGTCCGCGCGTTGGCCCGCATCTCGGGAGTGATCTCGGGCTTTCCCTGCGGTCCGCGGCGGGGGTACGCGTTCCGGCGCGCGCGTTTGCCCGCCGGGGTCCGGGAAACCATCCGATCTGCCTCGTCCCGCTGCGCCATCGCCGTCCCTCGGTGCCGGGTGCCTGAAAGTCCGTCCGCGGCCACTCTACTGTTGTCGCATGGCCTCTTCGCGTTCGGTCGATCCCGCTCAGTTACGGGCGGCGGTGCTGGCCGTTTCGGACTGGTTGCGCGGCGCCGGACCGGATCCGGCACGGGCCGAGCTGGCCGCCGCGGTGCGCGCGACGCTGCGGACGCTCGCCCAGGACGCACCCGGGCACACGGTCGAGGTCCGGGTGCCGCCGTACGCCGCGGTGCAGTGCATCGAGGGCCCGCGGCACACCCGCGGCACGCCGCCCAACGTCGTCGAGACCGACCCGCGGACGTGGCTGGAACTGGCCACCGGCCTCCTGGACTGGGACGACGCGCTCGGCGCCGCCCGCGTGTCCGCCTCGGGCAGCCGCGCGGACCTTTCGCACTGGCTTCCGGTCGTGCGGATCTGATTTTCCGCGCCGATTGTTCTCTCAGGTGTGTCTTCTGAGGCACACACTCCGTAGAATCGCCTGAGCCGAGGCCTGTGCCGTGCTGTCCGGGGCAGGGTCTTGCGTGTACTTTGGGTGGTCGGATTCCGACTCCCAGTAGAACAAGCGGCGATGGAAGGGCCCTGGTCATGAACGCGGTAGGCGTGTCCGCCGGCGAGCAGAGCCTCGGCCCGACAGCGCGCCGGATGATCCTCGGCTCGCAGCTTCGCCGGTTGCGCGAGGAAGCCGGGATCACGCGCCAGCAGGCGGGCTACAACATCCGCGGTTCGGAATCCAAGATCTCCCGGCTGGAACTCGGCCGCGTCGGATTCAAGGAACGCGACGTCGCCGACCTGCTCACCATGTACGGCGTCTCCGACGAGGAGGAGCGCAAAGCGTTCCTCGACATGGTCAAGCAGTCGAACGAAGCGGGCTGGTGGCGCAAGTTCGGGGAGACGGTGCCCGGATGGTTCACCGACCTCGTCGGGCTGGAAGAGGCGGCGTCCCGCATCCAGATCTGGGAGCCGCTGTTCGTGTCGGGCCTGCTGCAGATCGAGCCGTACGCGCGAGCGATCTTCAGCCACGGCCGCCCGGAGATGGCCGACGAACGCGTGGACCAGCTGGTCGCCCTGCGCATGCGGCGGCAGAAGATGCTGGCCCGCCCGGACGCGCCGCGGATCTGGGCGGTGCTCGACGAATCGGTGCTGTACCGGCCGATCGGCGGCCCGAAGGTCTTCCGGCAGCAGCTGGAGTACCTGCTCGAGGTCACCACGCTGCCGCACGTGTCGGTGCAGATCCTGCCGTACTGCCGAAGCGGTCTGTCGGCGGAGCACGCGTTCTCGCTGCTGCGCTTCGCGGAGGCGGAACTGCCGAACATCGTCTACGTCGAGTACCTGACCGGCGCGCACTACCTGGACAAGCGCGACGAGATCGAGAAGTACGGCCGGGCGCTGGACCTGCTCGCGGTCGACGCGGAGACGCCCGAACGCAGCCGGGCCCGCATCGCCAAGCGCAAGGCCGAGATCTGAGCGCTCGTCGCCTCCCGCACTTCCTCCGATGAATTCTCCCCGTCGAGAATTCCCGCCCATCCGAGCGATGGGCAGTCGAATAGCGAACGCCCGGCCCGCATTCACCTCACCGAACGTGCATAAGTCCGGAAACCGCGTTCCGCCGACCCGGTTCTCCGTCTCGCGAAGTCCTGCTTCGGACGTCACGTTGAGTGTTCCCCATTCACCCACTGCACCCGGCGACGGCGAGTGGCGAACGCACTGCGTTAACCGACTGCCAATATCGTGACCCAAGGTAATTATTAACCCATTAGGGTAGTGCTCGAATCACCTGTCTGGGAACTTCTACTGAACCGTGTCGTCACGCAGTGAGAAATTTGCAGAAAATTCTGCACGTGCATTTACCGCTGCATGCGCGCGTGCTAGCGTCGAAGTCACAGGCAGATGCACATGCAGATTCCTGAGCTTTTCATCGTCCTTCCCGGAAGGTGGCATCATGGCTGAGCGGTTCGAGAACGGTATTCCGGCCGACCGTCTGACCGGCGCGCAGTGGCGCAAGGCGAGCTACAGCGGCGCGGTGGGCAACTGCGTCGAAGTGGCCCCGCTGGTCTCGGGCGAGATCGCGATGCGGAACTCCCGTTTCCCGGAGGGCCCGGCGCTCGTCTACACGCGTGCGGAAATGGCCGCGTTCCTCGCCGGCGCGAAGGACGGCGAATTCGACGATGTCCTCGGCTGAGGCCAGCGTCGCAGACTCCGGCTTCGACCTGGACCAAGGCCTGCAGCAGCTCATCGCCCGCGGCTACCAGTTCGTCCACCCGACGAACGGAGCGGGCGAAGTGCAAGCCGTGGTCGGGGTGCGAGTCCACGACAACGTGGTAGACGTGGTCCGCCTGAACGCGGAAGACGACGTCGAAGCCACTCGCCTCCCTGGCGGCGAGCAGAACATCTTCGCCCCGACGTCCACGCTGTGGCGCTCGCGCGGCGAAGCAAGCCAGGTACTGGGCGAAGTGCTGGCCCTCCCCGAGCGCCCATCGGCCGCTCCCGCAGCCCCCGCGAACGGCTGCTGGGTCCCAGGGCGAGGCGGCCGCTCGAAGTGGCTAGCTGCCCGCTGATCCATCGATCTCTCCGCGCGCTGTTCCCCACCGGTGCCCCAGATTTCAGGCCCCGTACGAAGTGGCCCAATCCACTTCGTACGGGGCCTGGCTCATTTCTGCCCTCCCCGCCCGCCGCACGTGCTTCCGGCCGCGCGCCGTGAGGGCCACCTTCACGGACTCTGAGTCCCTCAGGGTTCCCCTCACGACCCGCGCAAGTCCGTGAGGGGCCCCTTCCCAGACCTAGATTCCCTCAAGGAGCCCTTCACGGCCGCCCGCCCGCAGCCCGCAGCGATGCGCCCCAACGCCACACCGGGGCGCCAGCCCTCCACACCCCCAACGCGAGCGGACCTCCCAACCCCGCACCCCGAACCGCAGCCCGCAAACCCAAAGCCCCATGCAGCCACCCCCCGCCCTGCACCCCGATGCGAAGCCTCCCTGCGGTCTGAGGGTGGTTGTCAAGGCATCTTTCCCGCCTTGACAACCACCCTCAGACCGTCAGCACACTCGGCTTCGGGGTGCCTGCCAGCCCAACGACAGCAATGTCGCCGCCAGGCGACGAGCCGAAGACCCCTGCTCACAACACAGAGCACCGCTCACCACAATCTCCCCCGTAGTGGTCAGAACCACGCCGCAACCCCACTCCCCACCTCATCCACCCCTTACACTTGAACCCGGCCCGCCCACGTCTTCCTGGGAGCTTCCCGGTGGTTTCCGACCCCTCCGCCAGTCCTGCTCGACCCGAAGATCACGCAGATCAACCCGACCCGGAACCCCGTGAGGAGTGCGGCGTCTTCGGCGTCTGGGCTCCCGGGGAAGAAGTCGCCAAGCTCACCTACTACGGCCTCTACGCCCTGCAGCACCGCGGGCAGGAGGCAGCGGGCATCTCCGTCTCGGACGGCTCGCAGATCGTCGTCTTCAAGGACCTCGGGCTCGTCAGCCAGGTCTTCGACGAGCAGGTCCTGCAGTCGCTGCAGGGGCACATCGCCGTCGGGCACTGCCGGTACTCCACGACCGGGGCCACGATCTGGGAGAACGCCCAGCCGATCTTCCGCACTACGGACACCGGCAGCGGCCTGTCCTTCGCGCACAACGGCAACCTGGTCAACACCGCCGAGCTGCGCGATCGCACAGTCGCCGCGGGGCTGAAGCCGCACGCCGGGCTCACCGGGTCCTCGAGCGACTCCGACCTGGTCTGCGGCCTGCTCGCCGCGAACGCCGCGGACAAGGGCATCGAGGCCGCCGCGCTGGAGCTGCTGCCGACGCTCAAGGGCGCGTTCTGCCTGGTCTTCGCCGACGAGAACACCCTGTACGCGGCTCGCGACCCGCACGGCGTGCACCCGCTGGTGCTCGGCAGGCTGGAGCGCGGCTGGGTCGTGGCGAGCGAGACCGCCGCGCTCGACATCTGCGGCGCGTCGTTCGTGCGCGAGGTCGAGCCGGGCGAGCTGATCGCCATCGACGCCGAGGGGCTGCGCTCGTCGCGGTTCGCGAACCCGGAGCCCAAGGGCTGCGTGTTCGAGTACGTCTACCTCGCCCGTCCGGACACGTCGATCGCCGGCCGCAGCGTGCACGCCACGCGCGTCGAGATCGGCCGCAAGCTGGCCGCCGAGCATCCGGTCGACGCCGACCTCGTGATGCCCGTTCCGGAATCCGGCACCCCGGCCGCGATCGGGTACGCGCAGGGTTCGGGCCTGCCGTACGGCACCGGTCTGGTCAAGAACGCCTACGTCGGGCGCACCTTCATCCAGCCGTCGCAGACCATCCGGCAGCTCGGCATCCGGCTGAAGCTGAACCCGCTGCGCGACGTCATCCGCGGCAAACGCCTGGTCGTGGTGGACGACTCGATCGTCCGCGGCAACACCCAGCGCGCGCTCGTGCGGATGCTGCGCGAGGCCGGCGCGCTCGAGGTGCACGTGCGGATCGCGTCGCCGCCGGTGCGGTGGCCGTGCTTCTACGGCATCGACTTCGCCTCGCGCGCCGAACTCGTCGCGAACGGGGTCGACCTCGACGGCATCCGCCGTTCGATCGGGGCCGATTCGCTCGGCTACATTTCGCTGGACGGCCTGGTCGCGGCGTCGGAGCAGCCGAAGTCGCGGCTGTGCACGGCCTGCTTCTCCGGCGAGTACCCGATTCCGCTGCCCGAGGACGCGCTCATCGGCAAGCACCTGCTCGAAAGCATGGACGCCGCCGGTGGCGCGGCGACTCCGGTCAGCGCCGCCGGGTACGGTGCCGAAGACGCCGTCCGGCGTCCGTGAACCAAGCATGTCCAGTAGGGAGTCCGCTTCCGTGAGCGAGTCCACGAGCGCCACGTACGCAGCCGCCGGGGTCAGCATCGACGCCGGTGACCAGGCCGTCGAGCTGCTCAAGCCACACGCCGAGCGGGCCACCCGGCCCGAGGTGCGCGGCGGGGTCGGCGGTTTCGCCGGGCTCTTCTCCCTCAAGCTCGACAAGTGGAAAGAGCCGATCCTCGCGTCGTCGACCGACGGCGTCGGCACCAAAATCGCGGTCGCGCAGGCGCTCGACAAACACGACACGGTCGGCATCGACCTGGTCGCGATGGTCGTCGACGACCTGGTTGTCACCGGGGCCGAGCCGCTCTTCCTGCAGGACTACATCGCGGTCGGCAAGGTCGTGCCGGAGAAGATCGCGGCGCTGGTCGGCGGCATCGCCGAGGGCTGCGTCCAGGCGGGCTGCGCGCTGCTCGGCGGCGAGACGGCCGAGCACCCCGGCCTGATGGGCGAGCACGACTACGACCTGTCGGCCACCGGCGTCGGCGCGGTCGAGGCGTCCGCGCTGCTGTCGCCGGAGAAGGTCCGTCCTGGTGACGTCGTGCTCGCGATGGGCTCGTCCGGGCTGCACTCCAACGGCTACTCGCTGGCCCGGCACGTGCTGCTGGACATCGCGCGGATGCCGCTGGACGGGCACGTCGAGGAGTTCGGCCGCACGCTCGGCGAGGAACTGCTCGAGCCGACCAAGATCTACGCGAAGGACTGCCTCGCGCTGGTCGCCGAGACCGAGGTGCGCACGTTCGCGCACATCACCGGCGGCGGTCTCGAGGCGAACCTGGCCCGCGTGATGCCGCGCGGCCTGGTCGCGAAGCTCGAACGCGGCACGTGGACGCCCGCTCCGGTGTTCGCCCTGATCGGCCAGCGCGGCAAGGTCGAGCGCGCGGAGCTGGAGAAGACGTTCAACATGGGCGTCGGCATGGTGGCGATCGTGTCGTCGGAGGACGTCGACCGGGCGCTGGCGGTGCTCACCGCGCGGCACGTGCCCGCGTGGATCCTCGGAGACATCCAGCCCGCCGAAGACCCGGACGGTCCGCGCGCGGTCCTGTCCGGCGACCACCCGCGGTTCTGAAAGCCGCTTGCCCCGGCTTGAGACACTGAGGACATGGCGGAGGACGTACGCGTCGGCGCCCGGTTCGTGATCCCGGGCGCCGAACTGCGAGAGCGCTTCTCCCGATCCTCGGGACCGGGCGGACAAGGCGTGAACACGACGGACTCGCGCGTCGAGCTGTCGTTCGATGTCGCGGGCTCCGCCGTGATCCCGCCCGCGCTGAAAGAACGCATCACGGCCCGGCTGGGCGCCCGCCTGGTCGGCGGAGTGCTGACCATCGCGGCCAGCGAATACCGCTCCCAGCTGATGAACCGCGACGCGGCCCGGGAGCGGTTGGCGGAGGTGCTGACGCAAGCCTCCGCGCCGCCGCCGGCCAAACGGCGTCCCACCAAGCCTTCGCGAGGCTCGAAGGAACGCCGGTTGGCGGCGAAGAAACGGCGCAGCGACGTAAAGCGCGGCCGGGGTGGCCGGTACGACGACTAGCTCAGCGACAGGTGCACGCACTCACCGGCGACTTGGTAGCCAGCTCGCTGATACACCGTCCCGATTCCGACCTCGCCCGGCGTAAGAAACGCCGTCCGCGCACCGCGTTCGTGAGCGAGGCGCGTGAGGTGGGCGGTGATTGCCGCTGCGACGCCTTGGCCTCGATGGGACGCGGCTACTGCGATGCCGACGATTTCCGTTGTCCCGTAAACGATATCCAGCGCCATTCCGCCGCCCACGATGGTTTCGTCGTGTTCGGCTAGGACGGTCAGGTGTTCGCGGTTGCGTTCAATCTCAGCGTCGGACACCTCCGGCGACCCGCCGAAGGCGACGTTCTGCACGGACCGCAAGCGGCGGAATTCGTCGTCGGACGACGGTTCGCGCAGCTGAATGTGTTCTGGCGCAACACAATCCACGCGATCGTCGGCGGTGCAGGTCATCACCGGCACTCGGCGTTCGAGGGTAAACCCGGCAGTGGCAAGGGAATTCTCCACGTCGGGACCGGCGTCGGTGAAGAACTCCAGCCGGGGCAGGAGATTCCGTTGCCGGTAAGCGGAAATCAGGAGAGCGATCTCGGCGGAAGAGGGCTGCGCGCCGTCGTCGGGGATGGCGTAGTTCTCCATCGGATGCGAGCTGTTCCGGGCGAAAGTCGCCAGGAATGGGCCGATTCGCTGGGTGTCGCGGCCGATCGGTGCGGTCGCGCGGACGTAGGCCTGAAGGGCGGACATCTTGGGTGGAAGCCTTTCGGGGAAGAAGGAAGCACGAAAACCGGCAACCCAACGCCGGGCGCGCAGGCAGCTCAGGCCACGCGGCCGGAGTGGGCCGTGGCGGAGCACATAGGCATTCCTTCGTCCGAAACGAACTTCCCGTTCATCGTCTCAGACCGGGCAAGCGAATTACCGGTCTAGCGCAGCACGCGCCTGGTCGACGATCCGAGCCAGGTGCACGCCTCGCCGGACATCGCACGGATGCGTGGTCGTTCCGGACGCCACCATCGCGGCGAAATCGTCCAGCAGCGCGGTGTACGCCTCGTTCGCCGTGCCGGTCCGGCCGAGCGTGCGGAAGCCGTGTTCGCCGAAGACCGAGTACTCGACCACCGTCGGCTGAACCGGCAGGCGCAGGCTGAGCGTCGCGGTGCTCGTGATGCCGCCCTCGTGTTCAAGCAGGAGCTGCCACAGGTCTTCCGGACCGCGATGCGCGGCGAGGACGTTGGTGATCGGGCCAAGAGCGGCGTCGAGCAGGTCGAACGCGTGCGGGCCGATGTCGGCGAGTGCGCCGCCAGCCGGGTCCTGCCGCCAGGCCGAGGTCGCGTACTTGCCGGCGAGCAGTGCGCCGGACAGCCAGCGCACGCTGCCGCCTCGCCAGGCGCCAGCCGCGGTCACGCCGTCCAGCCAATCGCGCGTCTGCTGGGCGAACCGCAGCGTCAGCATCACCAGCGAAGCGACGCCAGCGGACGTCACGGCGTCGGCGAGCCGCTCCGCCGCAGCCAGGTCGGAGGCGATCGGTTTCTCCAGGATCAGGTGCTTGCCCGCCTCCGCGGCCCGGGTCGCCAGCTCGGCCTGCACGGTCGGCGGCACGGCGAACGCGAGCGCGTCGACCTGCTCGAACAGTTCGTCCAGGGCACTGGTCGGCACCGCGTCGTAGGCCTGCGCCAGCGCGGCCGCGGCTTCCGGACGGCGGCTCCACACCGCACTGAGCACGGTCCCTGGATGATCCGCGAGCCCGGGGGCGTGCACCGTGGTGGCCCACGGTCCGGTTCCTACGAGGCCGACGCGCAATTGGTCCTGTCCCACGCCCGGAAGTGTAGGTGTGTCCGCGGTCGCTTCCGGCGGAGCCTGCGGTGCGTTAACGTCGACAAGTTCTTCGCCACGAACGGGGGAAGCCGGTGAGAATCCGGCGCTGGCCCGCAACCGTGAGCGGCCCCGGGTGGGACCGCGAGCCGGATCGCCCGTCGTGGTCCGATCGATGCGAGGTACATCTGACATGCGGTTCGTGCACGCGCGGCTCTGGGGGCGAGTCCTCGCCGGCTGCGCTCTTCTCGTCGCTACCGGTTTAGGCGGGGCGTCCTCCGCCTCCGCGACCACGCCCGGCAAGGGCGCCGACGGCTATTGCCAGGACGACAACGGCGTCACGGTGGTCGTCGACTTCCAGGGACTGGGCGGCGAAACCCTCATCCGGTGCGCGCCTGGCAAGCAGGAAAACGGCGTCACCGCCCTGCAAAACGCTGGTTTCGAACTCACCGGCGCGGGCAAATACGGCCTGGCGGTGATGTGCAAGATCGAGGGCAAGCCCGCCGACCAGACCTGCACCGGCATGCCGCCGGAGAAGGCTTCGTGGAGCTTCTGGACCGCCGCCAACGGCGGCAAATGGGAGTCCGCGCAGGTCGGCGCGCAGAGCTGGAAGCCACTGGCCGGTGCGTTCGAGGGCTGGTCGTTCGCGATCGGCAAGTCCTACACCGAGTATCCGCCGCCGCGCACCGAGCCGGTGCGCAAGGCCAACGCGCCCGCGCGGGCCCCAGCGTCCACTTCGGACAGCGGGTTCCCGTGGGGCGTGGTGCTCGGCATCGTGGTCGTCGTGCTGCTCGCGGTGGCCGGGACGGTCGTCGCGGTGCGCCGCAGGCGTGCCGCGGAGTAGTCCGCGAGCGCTCCATCCCGGCGCGTGGTGGGTGTGGGCGCTCGCGCTCGCCGTCGCCGCGAGCCGGACCACGAACCCGGTCCTGCTCGCGCTCGTAATCGCGGTGGCCGGGTTCGTCGTGGTGCTCCGCCGCGGCGACGCGCCGTGGGCGATGGCGTTCCGGATGTACGCCTGGATCGCCGGGGTCATTCTCGCCTCGCGCGTGCTGTTCCGGATCCTGATCGGCGGAGAGGACGGCGGCCACGTCCTGTTCACGCTGCCGACCATCCCGCTGCCGAGCGTCGCGGCCGGCATTCAGCTCCTCGGCCCCACTTCGGCCGAGGAGCTGCTCGGCGGGCTGTACGACGGGCTCCGGCTGGCCACGATCGTGCTCTGCGTCGGTGCCGCGAACGCGCTGGCGAACCCGAAACGCCTGCTCAAGGCCGTACCCGGGGCGCTGTATGAGGTGGGGACGGCGGTGACCGTCGCGCTGTCCGTCGCGCCGCAGCTGGTCGAGAGCGTGCAGCGGGTGCGCCGCGCGCGTCGGCTGCGCTCCGGAAAGACGCGCGGCCTGCGGTTCGTGAAGGGGATTTTCGTGCCGGTTCTCGCCGACGCTATGGACCGGTCTCTGCAGCTCGCGGCGGCCATGGACTCTCGCGGCTACGGACGGCGCAGCTACCTCTCGCCGCGCGTCCGGATCCTGATCGCGACCTGCGTGCTGGCCGGTTTGGTCGGCGTCGCGGTCGGGGTCTACGGCGTGCTCGACGGCTCGGCGTCGTGGCTCGGGGTGCCCATGCTTCTCGCCGGTCTGGTCCTTGCCGCCGCCGGATTCGTGCTGGGCGGACGGCAGATCCGGCGCACGACCTACCGGCCCGATCCGTGGCGGCTGCCGGAAACGCTGGTCTCGCTGTGCGGCGTCGCGACCGCGGTGCTCGTGCTGCTCGCCGACCCCGTTTCGCTCACCACCCCGGCCAGCCCGCTGACCTGGCCGGAGCTGCCGCTGCTGCCGACCGTCGCGGTACTGGTCAGCGTGCTGCCCGCTTGGTTCGCGCCGCGTCCGGCGCTGGTGTCGGAGGTCGCCCGATGATCGAGTTTTCGCACGTCAGCGTCACTTACGACGGGGCGGACCGGCCGGTGCTCCGGGACGTGGACCTGGCGATCGAGGAGGGCGAACTCTGCCTCGTCGCCGGACGCACCGGGGTCGGCAAGTCGACCTTGCTCGGCGCGATCAACGGCCTCGTCCCGCATTTCACCGGCGGCACGATGACCGGGCGCGTCAAGGTGGCCGGATTCGACACCGCGACGCATCCGCCGCGCGAACTGGCGTCGGTCGTCGGCGTGGTCGGACAGGATCCGCTGGCCGGGTTCGTCACCGACACCGTCGAGGAAGAACTGGCGTACGCGATGGAGCAGCTCGCTGTCGCGCCGGATGTGATGCGCAAACGCGTCGAGGAAACCCTTGATCTGCTGGGCATCGCCGAACTCCGTGACCGTCCACTTCGGACGCTGTCCGGCGGGCAGCAGCAACGCGTCGCGATCGGCGCGGTGCTCACGGCGCACCCGAGCGTGCTGGTGCTGGACGAACCGACGTCAGCGCTCGACCCGACCGCGGCCGAGGAAGTCCTGGCCGCGATCACGCGCCTGGTGCACGACCTGGGTACGACAGTCGTCGTCGCCGAGCACCGGATGGAACGCGTCGCGCAGTACGCCGACCGCCTGCTCTACCTGCCCGGCGACGGCACCGTGGTCTCCGGCCAGCCCGCGGAGGTTTTCGCCGAGACCGACGTCGCGCCGCCGATCGTCGAACTGGGCCGACTCGCGGGCTGGTCGCCGCTGCCGCTCTCGGTCCGCGACGCCCGCCGTCTCGCCCGCCCGCTTCGGGAACGCCTAGCCGAGCGCCGCCCCAATGCCACATTGGGTGCGTCAGACGCACCGAATGCCACTTTGGGTGCGTCGCATGCACCCAATGTGGCATTGGGGCGCTCTGGGGAGGCGGTGCTCAAAGCGGAGGGGGTGCGGGTCCGATACGGCGGCGTGAACGCGGTGCGCGGCGTTGACCTGCGGCTGAACCGCGCCGAGGTCGTCGCGTTGATGGGCCGGAACGGTTCGGGCAAGTCCTCGCTGCTGTGGGCGTTGCAGGGCAGCGGACCCCGCTCCGACGGCATCGTCGACGTCCTCGGCGCGGACCCGAAGACGCTCCGGTCGCGAGCGGCCCGCACGCGCGTCGGACTGGTTCCGCAAACCCCGTCCGACCTGCTGTATCTCGATTCGGTCGGGGCGGAATGCCGCCAAGCCGACGTCGAATCCGGCGTCGACGCGGGGACTGCCCGGAAGCTGCTCGACCGCCTCGTGCCGGGCATCGAAGACGACACCAACCCGCGCGACCTGTCCGAAGGCCAGCGACTCGCCTTGGTCCTGGCCGTGCAACTCGCCGCCGCCCCGCCGGTCGTGCTGCTGGACGAGCCGACCCGCGGCTTGGACTACCCGGCGAAACGGCACTTCGCGACCATCCTCGCCGATCTGGCCGCCGCCGGGCATGCGGTGCTGCTGGCCACCCACGACGTCGAGTTCGTCGCCTCCGCCGCGCATCGCGTCGTGGTCCTCGCCGAGGGCGAAGTAGTCGCCGATGGCCCGACCGCAGACGTCGTCGTGGCCTCGCCCGCCTTCGCGCCGCAGGTAGCGAAGATCCTCGCGCCGGAGCCGTGGCTGACCGTGGACGCGGTGGCGAAGGCGCTGGCGTGACCGATTTCCTGGGCCCAGCCGTCCGCATCCGGCACCGCACGGCGCTGGTGCTGACGGTGGCCGTCGTGGTCGGGCTGGCGATGTTCTGCTGGCCGCTGCTCGCCCGCAGCACCGTCGGCACCTCGGCACACGTGACCGACGCGCCGTTCGTTTTTCTCGTGACGCTGCCCGTGCTGATCCTGATCGTGCTGGCCGAACTGTCCAGCGGCGGACTCGACGCGAAGGCACTCGCCCTCCTCGGCGTGCTGTCCGCGGTGAACGCCGCGCTGCGCCCGCTCGGCGCGGGCACCGGCGGGATCGAGCTGGTGTTTTTCCTGCTCGTGCTGGCCGGACGCGTCTTCGGGCCGGGCTTCGGGTTCGTCCTCGGTTCGACGTCGCTGTTCGCGTCCGCTCTGCTCACCGGAGGCGTCGGGCCCTGGCTGCCGTTCCAGATGCTGGCGTCTTCCCTGGTCGGCCTTGGTGCCGGGCTGCTGCCGCGCCGGGCGAAGGGCCGGTCGGAGATCGCGCTGCTGGCGTTCTACGGCGTGGTCGCCGCCTACTTCTACGGCCTCGCGATGAGCCTGTTCACCTGGCCGTTCCTGGCGAACCACACCGCGCTGGACTTCGTCCCCGGCGGCCCGCTCGGCGACAACCTGCACCGGTTCCTGGTCTTCACCGTGCTGACCTCCACCCTGGGCTGGGACACCGGCCGCGCGCTCACGAATCTGGTCGCGATCCTCGTGCTGGGCCCGTCGATCCTGACGGTGCTGCGCCGGGCCGCCCGACGAGCGTCGTTCACCTGAGCGACTGGCCCACCTTGTCCAGCACCTCGACGAACTGAGCCATCCCGGCCGCGTTCGGGAAGTGCGAGGTGTCGAGGTCGTGCACCTCGAACGGGTTGCCGGGCGTTCGCGCGTCGGCCTCGGCGATCATCCGGTCCTGCAGGGCGAGCGGCACCAGGTGGTCTTGGAGATGCCGGACGTAGTGCCGAGGGACGCGGCCCCAGCGTTCCGGCGTGCCGCGCGAGTCGGTGGCGCTGCGGCCGATGATGTCGTCCGGAGCCATCGCGTTGAGCAGGGCGTAGAACTCGCCGTCGGTGGCGTCCGCGCAGAGCGCCGCCTTCGCCGCGTCCAGCGCCTCCGCCGAGGAAGACCGCCAGTTGAAGCGCATCACCCCGACCACCGCCGGATCGGCCGCGAGGAACCCGAGCATCGCCCCGACCTGCGACGTCGCGGCTTCGGGCGTGGCCAGGTACTCCTCCGGCGTCGGCAGCGCGACGCAGCAGAACGCGGCGTCGTAGACCAGCGCCGACACCAGCTCCGGGACCTCTTCGGCGACGAGCGTGACCAGCGCGCCGCCGATGCTCGACCCGACCAGCACGACCGGACCCAGCTCCGCGGCCCGGCGCACGACGTCCACCGTGGACGCGACCTGGTCGGCCACGGTCACGCCGGCCAGCGCCGACGGTTCGGTGGCGAACGCGCCGAGATCCTGCGGAGCCTGGTACGACCGCCGGAACTGCTGTTCCGGCTGCGGCACCCCCACCCCGCGATATCCGCGCAGCACGAGTTCCGGCGGGGCGGCGGACACGCCGTTGGCACCGGCGGCGAAGACGAACGTCGAAGTCATGCCGCACAGTCAAGCGAGCCGCCCGGCCGGGCACAGCGGGGAAAGGTTGCCCGTCCCCGCAACTAAAGTCAGGAGTACGAGTAGAACCCGCGGCCGGTCTTCTTGCCGAGCAGCCCCGCGTCCACCATGCGCAGCAGCAGCGGCGGCGACGAGTACAGCGGCTCCTTGAACTCGGCGTACATCGAGTCCGCGATCGCCTTGATGGTGTCGAGGCCGATCAGGTCGGACAGCCGCAGCGGACCCATCGGGTGCGCCGTGCCCAGCTCCATGCCGCGGTCGATGTCCTCGGCCGAGGCGAAGCCCGATTCGATCATCCGGATCGCCGACAGCAGATACGGCACGAGCAGCGAGTTCACGATGAACCCGGCCCGGTCCTGCGATCGGATCACCGTCTTGCCCAGCGCGCCGGTGGCGTGCTCCTCGGCCCGGCGGGCGGTCTCCTCGCTGGTCAGCAGCGACGGGACCAGTTCGACCAGCGGCAGCACCGGCACCGGGTTGAAGAAGTGGATGCCGACGACCTGCTGCGGACGGCCGGTGGCCATGCCGAGCTTCATGATCGGGATCGACGACGTGTTGGACGCGAACACCGCGTCCTCGCGCTCGACGATCTTGTCCAGTTCCCGGAACACGTCGACCTTGGCCTGCTCCTGTTCCAGGATGGCCTCGACGACGAGATCGCGGTCGGCGAACTCGGCGAGGTCCGTGGTGAAGCGCAGCCGCCCGAGAGCCGCCTCGGCGTCCTCGGCGGCCAGCTTGCCGCTTTTGACGCCGCGCTGCAGCGACTTCTCGATGCGCGCCTTTCCCGCGTCGAGGGCGGGCTGGTTCACCTCGGTGACCAGCACGTCCAACCCGGACCTGGCGTGCACCTCGGCGATGCCGGAGCCCATCAGCCCTGCTCCGACCACACCTACTCGTGCGATGTCGCTCACCCGTCCCACTCCTTCGTCACCTCACCGGCAGAGCCGGAGAAAACGGGCAGCACACAACGCACGAGGGCGTCTCGGACCTCGGTCCGATTCCGCCCTCGCGTGTCGTGTGCCTGCGTCAACGGCGGTACTCGTCGTACCCGTCGTCGTACGGGTCCTCGTACCGCTTGTCGTCCTCGTGGTTGTCCGAGGAACTACTCGACAGCTCGCGCTGCAAAGCATCGAAGTCGGTTTCGTGGGAGCTGTATTTGAGCTCGCGCGCCACCTTCGTCTGCTTGGCCTTAGCCCGGCCGCGCCCCATGGCTCGACCCCCTCGCACAGGGGCGGGGCGGCCGGGGGAATCGGCGGCCCCGCATCGTCTCGACAGTTCTTTCCTGCTGACACCGTACCGTGTCCCGGGGGTTGGATGCGACGTGGCACGGTGTGCTCGTCGCGACAGTGTCCGCCGGACGCCGGTTACCGGCACGTCGATGCGGATCGGCGCTGGTCGGCGTGCCACGATGCTCGGGTGCTCCGACCCTTCGCGGCCTATCTGCGGGTGTACGAACCTCTGCGCGCGCTGGGCGATCCTCCCGCGCAACAGCTGGTCCAGGCCGTTTTCGCGGGCGGGCTCAGCCGGGTCGGGATCGGCGAACGCGAACAGTGGATGTGGCTCAAGTCACAGGCGGCGGCTCCGGTGCGGCTGCTGCCCGCGCAGCTGCGCGACGGACGTCCCTCGCCGAGCCTCGTCAACGACGTGCTCGTGCTCGATCCGGCCGACGTCCCCGCCGGCCACTCGGCCGAGGGCCCGTTCGTGTGCCCGCTCGAACTGCGCGCCCGCTCCGCCGCGGCGCTGAGCACCTTCCTCGCCGACGCCGAGCCGGCGCTGCGGATCGCGGTCCTCGACGCGGGCGGCGTCACGGCGGACCGGGCCCGCGCGCAGGCCAAGGCCGCGATGACCGACCTCACCGCGGCCGCCGCGCACACCCTCACCACCACCTGGACCGTCCCGCTGCCCTGGTTCTCGCTGGTCGACCCGGACGAACGCAAGCTCGTGCTGGGCAGCGGCCCGGCCGATCCGGAGCGGGAGGCGTCCTGGCGCACGCCGATGTCGGCCGCGCTCCGGCGGGCGTCCGAGGCGGCCGAGCTGATCGAGACGACCTTCGGCGACTCCGGCCCCGGCCGGGTGCTCTCGCAGACCCGGCAGTGGCTGGAGAGCTTCGACCCGGACTCGGTCGTCGAACTGGACTACGGCGGTCTCGTGCAGCTGTTCGCCGATTCGCTGCTGGACGCCGACTCCACCGCCGAGGAGGTCCACGACATCCTCGACGCGCTGCGCACCGGGAACGTCGAGGAGCTGGCCGAGCTGTTTTCGCAGCTGCGCGAGTTCTGGGGCGACCTCGCGGCTAAGGAGCACTCCAACTGACCCGCAGCTCGCCCTGCGGTTTGCCGCCGCCGAGCACCGGCGGGTGAGCCAGGTCGGCCAGCTCGTCCGGAGTCTCGACGCCCAGCCGGGCGAGCACGGCCATAGCCAGCGGTGCCAAGGCCCGCTTGTTGCCGTCCGCGATCTTGATCGCGCACGCGGTGCCGTCGCCCAGCGTGAACGCCAGAACACCTTCCGCGCCGCTCTTCGACAGCAGCCCGGGCACGGCCTGCATCAGCCGGGTGTCTTCCCGGCCGGTGCCCGCGACCAGCCACGGGTGCTCCCGCATCGCGTCCGCCACCCGCCGTTCGTCGGTGCCCGGGCTGGCCTGCGCGAGCCGGCCGAACGATCGCGCGAGCCCGGTCGGCGAGAAGGCGAACAGCGGGGCGCTGCAGCCGTCGACCCCGACCGCGGCGATGGACTCGCCGGTCAGCTCCTCGACCGTCTTCGCGAGCTGGACCTGCAGCGGATGGTCCGGCAGCTGGTAGCCGTCGGTGGGCCAGCCGTTCGCGACGCAGGTGGCGAGCATCGCGGCGTGCTTGCCCGAGCAGTTCATGGTGATCTTCCGCGGCTCGTCAGCCGCGCGGCGGGCGTCCTCGCCGATCGGGAACTCGGCCGGGCAGGCCAGTGCCGACGGATCGAGCCCAGCGGCGGCGAGCATGGCGGCGACGCGCTCGACATGTCCGGTTTCGCCGGAATGCGAGGCGCACCCCAGCGCCAGGTCCGCGCCGTCGTAGCCGAGTCCGGCGCGAAGCATCCCGACGCCCTGCAGCGGCTTGTTCGCCGACCGGGGGAAGAACGGGCTGGTCACGTCGCCCGCGGAGAACAGAACGGAGCCGTCTGGCGCGGTCACGACGAGGCATCCGTGGTGGACGCTCTCGACGAACCCGTTCCGGACGACCTCGACGAGGATCGGCTGGCCGGTCATTCCTCGACGCGCCCCAGTTCGCTGTCCAGCAGCTGGTCCACAGTGGCCGCTCCGCTGCTGTAGCGCGCGGCGATCTCGGCGTTGAGCGTGTCCATCACGGTCTGGACCTGGCGGCGGAAGGAGGACACGGAGGCTTCCTCGGCCGCGTAGGTGTCCAGCGCGGCGGCGAGCTTGGCGTCGGTGAGCGAGCCGACGTCGGTGAGCCCGGTGTCGCCGATCAGCGCTTCCGCGTGTCTGCGGTGCTCGCCCGCGCGCGACGGTTCGAGCTGCTGGTGGCGGCCGGAACCGGCGGCCGGGCCGAGCGCGTTGTCGGCGAGGATGGACGCGAGCCGGTCGACGATGCTGCTTTCCCCGCCGGACGAGCGGCGCTCCTGTTCGGCGCGCACGATGTCGATGCGGGCGTGCAGGAGCCGGCGCAGGTAGGACAGGTCCGTCTCTTCCTGCGCGGCCTCGTCGCGCCGCTCGCGCAGCACCGGGAGCGGCAAGTCGCCTAGTCCGGTGAGATATCCCGGGCCGAGGACGCGGTCGATCCGTCGTCGCCCGCCGGGACGCACTTCGATCACGGGCACATCCTGCTCCACATTCGGCGACGACGCTACCGTCGAGTTCACTTCAGCCCCGGAGTCTCTGCGCCGCTTCCCGTCCGGGCGCCGCGTGAACGGCCGGCACCGAGTCCGGATCGACAGTGGCCTGGACCACTCGGTCCTCGTCGCCTGCCAGCAGTTCCGCCCCGCCCGGCACCGAACGTTTGACCAGCGCCAGCGCGATCGGCCCGAGTTCGTGGTGCTGCGCGACCGTGCCGATCCGGCCGACGACGCGCTCGCCGAGCTTCACCGGATCGCCGGTCTCCGGCGTGATCTCCGGCGAACCGTCGAGGTGCAGCAGCGCGAGATACCGCGGCGGGCGGCCGACGTTGTGCACCTTCGAGACGGTTTCCTGGCCGCGGTAGCAGCCCTTCGCGACGTGCGCGGCCGAGCCGATCCAGCCGACCTCGTGCGGGATCGTCCGTTCGTCGGTGTCGACGCCGAGGCGCGGATGCCGCGATTCCACGCGCAGCGCGTCGAACGTCCAAGAGCCGGCCGGACGCGCGCCCGCGTCGGTGAGCCGTTGCCACCATTGAGTGAGCTGAGCGCGCGGCACCACGAGATCCGCGCCCGCTCGCGTCGGCCACGGCATCCGGCGCGCGAAACCGCCTTCGGGCAGCGCGGCCACCGAGTACGGCTCGGTGCCGAGTTCAACGCCCAGCACGCTGTCGGTCTCCGGGCCGAGCACCGAAAGAACGGCGAGTTCTTCGGTCGCGTCGCGAATCTCGACCTTGGACCAGAACTTCATCGCTTCGAGGTACTCGCGCAGGGTTTGCTTGCCGCCCTTGGGCAACGCGCTCGTGACGAGCGGACCGGGGTCGCTGTCGAGGTACACCGTCTCGCCGGCGTGCGCGAGCACGAAGTGGGTGTCGACGTGGCCCTGGCTGTCGAGGACGAGCGCCTCGGTGCCGGTGTTCCCGGCGAGTTCGGTGACGTGCTGCGAGATCACCAAATGCAGCCAGGACAAGCGTTCCTCGCCGGTGACAGCGAGGATTTCTCGGTGCGAGCGGTCGATCACGACCACTCCTCGGGCGGCGGTGCGCTGCTCGGCGAACGGATCGCCCCAGTGCCACGGAACTCCGGCTTCCGGATGGCCCTCGGGCGCGGCGACCGCGCGGGGGATTTCGAGCAGCGGCGAGCTGTACGGCATAACCCTAAGAGTAAGTGAGTACCTTGTGGGGATGCGCGTTCTCGCCTTCCTCGACGGTTCACTGGCCGACCCCGAAGCCGCTCACCTCCGGGTGGACGACCTCGGCCTGCTGCGCGGAGACGGGGTGTTCGAAACGATCCTCGTGGCAGTGAAAAAGCCGCGGGAAATGGGTCCGCACCTCGACCGGCTCGCCCGTTCCGCGGCGATGCTGGACCTGCCCGCCCCGGACCTCGACGGCTTCGCGCGCGCCGCACAGGCAGTCGTCGACGCGTGGCAGGGCGGTCCGGAGATCGCGCTGAAACTCGTGTACACGCGGGGTGTCGACGGCGATCCGGAGGGCAAGCCGACGGCGTTCGCGATGGGCCTGGAGGTCGACGAGAAGGTGCTGCGGGCGCGCACCGAAGGCGTTTCGGTGGTGACTCTGGAACGCGGTTTCGGCCCGGAACTCGCCGAACGCGCCCCGTGGCTTTTGCTGGGCGCGAAAACGGTTTCCTACGCGATGAACATGGCCGCCCTCCGCGAGGCGGCCCGGCGCGGAGCCCAGGATGTGATCTTCACCGCTACCGACGATTCGGTGCTCGAAGGCCCGACCTCGACGGTCGTGCTGGCTAAGGAGCGCACGCTGTACACCCCGCCGTCCACTGTTGGCATCCTGCCAGGAACGACGCAGTACGCGTTGTTCCGCGGCGCGGAGAAGGCCGGTTGGTCGGTGAAGGTGGAGCCGCTGTCGGTGGACGACTTGCTGCGCGGGGAAGGCGTTTTCCTCACGTCGTCGGTCCGGAAGGTGACCCGGGTGCACACGCTGAACGGCACGGAGTTGCCGGATTCGACCGCATTGCACGGGGAGCTGGTGGCGGCTTACGAGAGCGAGTACTGAGCACGGTTCGCCTCGATGTGCGCGAGGTCCCGCAGATAGACCCGATCGTGTCCGGCTGCGAGGTGGCTGGCAAAGCCCTCGTGGCCGGACGCGGCTTGGGTGCGCATGAGGTGCACCAGGTCGCGCAGCCGGGCGACGGCCGATTCGAGCACCGCCGCGCGGTCGGTGAATCCGTAGCTGTCGCAGAACAGCTTCGCGCGGGCGGCCTGCTCTTCGATCGAGCCGAAACCGTCCTGATTGGCCGGATCGGTCAGCGGCGCGAACCGGTAGACGGCGTAGCCGAGGTCGTGCAAGCGCGGGCCGGGATGCGCGGTGTCGAAATCGATCAGGCCCACGACTTCTTCGCCGCGCAGCACGCAGTTGTACGGCGCGAAGTCGCCATGACAGATGACCTCGGCCGGTTCTCGGTCGGGCAGCATCCAGCCGCCGGGAAGGACGAGGTCCGCAGTCGCGTCGTGGTACCTGCGCAGCAGCTTCGCGGCGGAAATCAACGCGGTGGTGCTGCGAGCCGCGGGGGTGAGCGGGTAATCGCTGACCTCGCCGGGCAGGAACTCCAGCACGTCGGTGTCGCCTTCGCTGCCGAAATACCGCGGAGCCTGCCGGAATCCGACGTCTTCGAGGTGGCGCAGCAGCGCGGCGACCCGGTCGCTCCACGGCCCGCGGTCGCGCCGGACCGTAGAGCCGATCCGGACGACCGTGTTCAGCCCGCCGCGGAACACCTGCCGATCTTCGGTCATCTCCCCGAAGTTAGCTGGAACTTTCGGCCCGAGCAGCAGAAATAAGCACCACCGACGGCGTGACCCCCTCCGCCCGGTACGCGCTGATCTTGTGGTGCCCGTCCACCAGCATCGGCCGCGTACCGGACAAAACCACCGCCACTGGCCGGTGTCCTGACCGGATTGCCGTGCGGTAGTAAGCGACTCCGGCGTCGTCGTCGTCCGGCCAGTCGGTCGCCGGGGCCAGCGTCGCCGCTTCGAAGCGTTGGGGGCCGCTCACCCGGTAGTGGCCGTCGACGAGCAGCGCCAGCAGGTCGCGGAGGGTTTCCGCCAGCGGCAGGCGGACCTGACCGGTCGCGAGCGCGATGCGCAGCGACTGCGGCAGCTCCGCCCGTCCTCCGGTGTTCAGCTCCAGGAAACCCGCGCCGCCGGTGATCGTTACCCGTTCCACGCTCAGAAGGACGCGTGGAACCGCACCAAGGTTCCGGGGCGTGCTTGCGCGAGTGCTCCGAGTGACGCCCGTCTCACGACCGCGACCACGGGATAACCGCCGGTGGTCGGGTGATCGGAGAGGAAGACCAGCGGCAATCCGTTCGGCGGGACCTGGATCGCGCCGGTGAGCACGCCTTCGCTGGGCAACTCCGAAGTGGACACTCGACGTAGTGGCGGCCCGTCCAGGCGGACCCCCACTCGGTTGGATTCCTCGGTGACTGTCCACTGTGCGTTGAGCGCGCTCGTGGCGTCGGCGAACCAGTCGTCGCGGGGGCCAAGCAGAACCGGCACGGTCAGCTGCGGCGGCGCGGGCGGGGCGGCGACCACGTCGGCACCGGACGGAACACCGGTGACGGGACCGAGGGGGACCGTCCTGCCCGCGTCCAACGGAGACGGTCCCAGTCCAGAAAGGACATCCGTCGACCGGCTCCCCAGCACCGGCGGAACCGCGACGCCGCCGGACACCGTCAGGTAGCAGCGCAATCCGGTCGCGGGTCGGCCGATGGTCAGTTCTTGGCCTGGCTGCAACGGAATCGGCGTGTGCGAGCCCATTTCCCTGCCGCCCACGGACACCGCGACGGGTGGTCCGGTCACCGCGGCGGTGCACGAAGCAGCGGCCCGGACGGTCAGCCCGCCCAGCACGGTTTCGATCCCGGCGGCGTCCTCGGGATTGCCGACGAGCCGGTTGCCGAGTCGCAACGCGGCGACGTCGAGGGCACCCGACGGTGGGACGCCCAGATGTGCGTAACCAGGGCGGCCGAGGTCTTGCACCAAAGCCAGCGAACCGGGCGAGACGATCTCCAGCGCACGCATCAGACGCTCCGGAACCGCACTCGGAGACCGGGCGTGAACAACGCCGGCTGCGCGGCGGAAGGGTCGAACAGCGTCGCCTCGGTGTGTCCGAGCAACCGCCAGCCACCAGGGGATTCGCGCGGATAGACGCCGGTGTACTCGTCCGCGATGGCCACCGACCCGGCGGGAACGCGGGTGCGCGGAGAACTGAGCCGCGGCTGCCGCAGTTCGGCGGGAAGTCCGGCGAGATAACCGAAACCGGGCGCGAAACCGGTGAACGCGACCGTGTAGACCGCGCTGGTGTGGAGAGTGACGACCTGGTCGACGGTGAGCCCCGCGTCCTCAGCGACCAGGGCGAGATCTTCGCCGGAGTAGCGCACGTCCAGAACAACTTCGCGGCCGTCCCCGGCAGGCGGATGCGCCAGATCGGCCGAAGCCAGCAGCGATCGCGCGGCCTCCCGAGCCGCCGCGGTCCCGACCACCAGCAGGGTGCGCGCCCCGGGAACGATCTCCTCGACCCCGTCGAGCGCGGCTTCGAGGAGGGTGGCCCGGGCCGCGCTCATCTCCTCGAGCGAGGCGCAGTCGAGCAGGGCGGCGTCTTCGCCGTACCGCCGCCAGCGCACGGCGTCTCCCGGAGCCTCAGCCCACCACGCGGCGCAGCAGCGCGGAGGCGTGCGGCTGCATTTCCTGGCCGACCATCGCGCGTTCCTCGACGTAGCCGAGGTCGCCGTTCACCAGGCCGTACAGCCGCTGCGCACCAGTGACCTCCTTGGCCGTCGCGGTGCGGATGACCGCGTCGGTGCCGAGTTCCCAGGCCGTCTGGCTGCGCGGTTTGCCGTAGAACAGCTCGACGATGCCGGAGCTGTGCGTGAGCAGCAGTTCCAGGGTGTCGTCCTCCTGCGGCCGCCAGAACCCGGTTTCGCGGGCGGCCGGCCGCAGCACGCTGCCGTCCTCGTTCAGCAGCCACGAGCGCGCCTCGTGGAACAGGAACGGGCGGCCGTCGTGGGAGACGGTCAGCTGCTGGGCGAACTTGATCGGCCCGTCGATCGTCGGGTAGTCGATCTCGCCCTCGCCGCGCCAGACGCCGACGAGCGGCAGCAGCGCGAGGCACGCGTCGTTCAGGTTCGGGCCCTCGCGCAGGTTGGCCGTGTCGTTCGGGATCGGCAGGTCGTCCCACAACGGCAGGTTGCGGTCGCGCGTGCTTTCCGCCCGCTTCTCGGCTGCCGCGATGGCTTCGTCGCCACTCGTCATGCTGATCAGCGCTGGTCGGCGTACAGCCGGTAGACGACGTAGACCGCGAACCACACGGTGGCGATGCCCGCGATGATCAACAGGGTCGTAAACAAGGTCTCCACAGCGAGGACAATAGTCCGCCCCGGCTCATCTAGCGCCGCGCAGGGTCGCGGCGGTGAGGACGGTCACCGCCAGCAGCGCCGCTCCGGCCACCGCCATCGCGGTCCACAGCCCGGACGTGAGCGTGCTGCCCTGATCGAGGAGGGCTCCGAGCGCGGCCACGCCGAGCGCCATTCCGACCTGCCGCGCGGCGTTCACCGTGCCGGCCGCGGTGCCCGTGCGCCGCACCGGAAGCCCGGCGAGGCCGACGACGTTGGTCGGGGTGATGCTCAGGCCCAGTCCGACGCCGGACAGCGTCAGCGGGACGCTGAGCAGCCAGTACGGGCTCGCGGCGTCGACCAGCAGGAAGGCGAGACTGCCCGCCGCCGTGATGGCGAGACCGACCGGCAGCACGCGTTCCGCGGTGAACCGGCCGGCGAGCCGTCCGGAGAAGAACGCGAGAACGGCGTTGGCGACGACGTACGGCAGCATCTGCACGCCGGTCGCCGAGGCGGTGCTGCCCCAGGCTTGCTGCAGGTACACGGCGAGCAGCATCGGCAGCGGATAGCACGCGAAGCCGAGGACGAACGAGGTGAAAATCGAGGCGGCGAACCGGAACTTGCCGAACAGCCGGATCGGCAGCATCGGATGCGGGGCGCGCAGCTCCACGACGATGAACGCGGTCAAGCCGAGTGCGCCGAGCGCGGCGGCCACGATGTCGGACGCGATCACGGCGTAAGTGAAGGATCCGATCCATAGCGCGCCGAGCAGCTGTCCCGGCAAGTCCAGCGCGCCGTGCGCCGGATCGGACGACTCCTCGAGACCCCGGCGGCCAGCGAGTACCGCGAAGATTCCGATCGGCAGGTTGATCAGGAAGATGGTCGGCCAGCCGAGCGCGTCGGTGATCGGTCCGCCGATGAGCGGGCCGATGACGAGCGCGCATCCGGCCACTCCGCCCCACGCCCCCAGCATCCGGGCCCGTTCCCGCGGCTCCGGATACGCGTGCGCGAGGAGCGCGAGTCCGCCCGGGATGACCGCGGCGGCCGCGATTCCTTGCAGCACACGGGCGGCGATGAGCAAGCCGAGCGTCGGGGCGAGGCCGCACCCCAGCGAGGCGAGCGTGAACACGGCCAGCCCGCCGAGGTAGATCCGCCTGCGGCCGTACCGGTCGCCGAGCGTGCCGCCGGTGAGCATCAGCGCGGCGAGCCCGACGGTGTATCCGTCCACGATCCATTGCAGGTCAGCGAATTCGGCGTGCAGGTCGCGCTGGATGGTCGGCAGCGCGATGCTCACCACGCTCGCGTCGAGCAACGCCATGAAGCTGCCGAGGAACACGGCGGTGGCCAGCAATGGGCTCCGCGTAACGGTTTTCGTTTGCGTCACGCAAGCGAGCTTGGGTCCTCAAGCCGCCTTGAGGTCAAGCGTTCCCGCGGACGCGAGAAGGGCCCCTCGGCAACCGAGGGGCCCTTCTGCGAGAAAACCTTGTCAGGCAACCGAAATGGCCAGCTGGTGCAGGCCCGGCCCCTCCGCGGTCACGTTGGCCTCGCCGTTGCCCGTGCGGTGCAGCGCGCGCACCGTCCAGGAACCCTCAGCCGCGTAGAACCGGAAGTCGCCGTCCGCCGAGGACACGACCTCGCCGGCGAAGTCGCCGCCGCCGTCGAGCAGCCGGACGAACGCGCCGCCGACCGGTCCCTCCGCGCCGGTGACCTTGCCGGCCAGCACGACCTGACCGTTGGTGTCGAAGTCCGCCGGGGTCGCGACCTGTGCCGGTGCGCTGCAGCCGTCTGCCATCACTTAGCTCCCAACTCGACCGGAACGCCGACCAGCGAACCGTATTCCGTCCACGAACCGTCGTAGTTCTTCACGTCCTGCTGGCCGAGCAGCTCGTGCAGGGCGAACCAGGCGATCGACGAACGCTCGCCGATGCGGCAGTACGCGATGGTCGGCTTGCTCTCGTCGTAGCCGGCCTCGGCGTAGAGGTCCTTGATCTCCTGCTCGGACTTGAAGGTGCCGTCCTCGTTGGCGACCTTCGCCCACGGCACGTTCAGCGCGCCCGGGATGTGGCCCGGCACCTGCGACTGCTCCTGCGGCAGGTGCGCCGGGGCGAGCAGCTTGCCGGAGAACTCGTCCGGCGAGCGCACGTCGATGTAGTTCTTCGAGCCGATCGACTGGACGACCTCGTCGCGGAACGCGCGCAGCGACAGGTCCTGGTCCTTGGCCTTGTAGTTGGTCGGCTCGCGCTTGACCTCGTCGGAGTTCAGCTCGCGGCCGTCGAGCTCCCACTTCTTGCGGCCGCCGTCGAGCAGCTGCACGTTCTCGTGGCCGTAGAGCTTGAAGTACCAGTACGCGTACGCGGCGAACCAGTTGTTGTTGCCGCCGTAGAGGATCACGCGGTCGTCGTTCGAGATGCCCTTCTCCGACAGGAGCTTCTCGAAGCCCTCCTTGTTGACGAAGTCGCGGCGGACGCCGTCCTGGAGGTCGTTGCGCCAGTCGAGCTTCACCGCGCCGCGGATGTGCCCGTTGTCGTAAGCGGTCGTGTCCTCGTCGACCTCGGCGAACACCACGCCCGGGGTGTCCAGGTTTTCCTCGGCCCACTGGGTGGTGACCAGGACGTCTTCTCGGCTCATGGGAGGCTGGCTCTCTTTCTGATCGATACTGCGGCGCGCAGCGCTGTCGGTTGAGGGTGGTGGCGGGGGCATGGATGGATGGGGTTTTACGAGGACGCCCGCGCGGGGCTGAAACGCTTGATCAGCAGGTACACCTGGCACCCGAGGCAGTAGTTGAAAGCCGCGTTGAGGAACGCGGCGAAGAGCGCGAACGCGGTCGCGACGACGCCGAGCGGCGTCACGCCGGTCGCGAAGCCGATCGTGCCGACGAGCGCGAACACGAACCCGACCGCCTGCGCGAACCGCAGCGGGGCGGCGTCCTCGCGTTCGGTCGTCGGCCCGAGCCGCGGCGCGACCACGAGCCGGTACAGCACCGAGTACGGCGCGGGCTTGAGCCCGACGAACGCCCCGATCGCGAAGACCACGGTCTGCAGCGCGAGCAAGGGCCACCACTGCGTGACGAGCACGACGGCGAGCACCACCGTGGTCACGATCGCGGCGAACCTGGGACCTCGCGGGTCTACGGCCGGTCCGGCGGACATGGGTTCCTCCTGCTCAGTGCGAGGGGAAGGGCGTGCGGACGCACGCGGCGAAGACGGGTCGAGCGGCGGGACGGCGCGAGACGTGCTTCAGCGCCGACCGGAAAAAGGCAGACACAAGCTGCTGCGCACGCGGCAGAAATCGACCGCGCGGCGCTGCGTCAGGAGGGTGATGGGCAGCTCGTCCACAGGGGGGAGGGTACCCAGGCTCGCTCGCTCCCGGAACCATGTTCATTCCTTGGGACGAGGTCCGGATCCTGAGAATCAACCATCGCGGACCGCGGTGCCAGGCGCTTCCCCAATGTGGCATTGGGTGCATCTGACGCACCGAACGCCACATTGGGTGCGTGCGACGCACCCAATGCCACATTGGGGCGGCACCGGGAGGCCGGGGAGGCAGGGACCGCGCGGGTCAGTGCGACGCGGCGGCCAGATGCGGGCGGAGCGCCTCGAGCAGCTCCGGGCACTTGGGCACGCCGCCCACGCGCAGCAGTTCCCGGCCTTCCGGGTCCAGCGCGAGCGTGGTCGGCGTGCTGAGCACCGACAGCGCCTGCGCGACCTCGGGACGTTCGGTGACGTCCAGGTCGACGTGGTGCAGGCCGTCGGTCTTCTCCGCGAGCGACGACAGAATCGCCCGCGTGTGCCGGCACGGGGTGCAGAAGGTGGTGGAGATCTGCACCAGGGTGACGGCGGATTGCGGATCAAGGGCCTCGGCGACCGGAGCGGGGAGCGGGCGGGTCGCGGCGGCCGGTTTGGCCGCGCGGATCCGCCCGTTGCGGGCGCGCAGGACGAGGCCCGCGGCCGTCGCGACGACCAGCGTCGCCAGCAGCACCCACACTCCGGTCACCGGGATCAGCCTCCGTGGTTGGCGGACAGGTCGGCGAAGTTCACGTCGTGCGCTTCGCCCTTGATCGTCACCGAACCGCTGTCCACGCGGACCGCGGTCGGGGTGACCGACAGCGGCAGCCGGGTCGTCGAGATGGACGCCCGGAAGTTCGGCAGCAGAGCTTTCTGCACAGCTTCCGGAACGATCGTGGTCGTCTGGTCATTCCCGAACTGCAACCGGTAAGGCACGATCGAGATCGTCTTTTCCTTGAGCTGGATCAGCGCGAAGCAGAAGATCTCCACCTTCTGCCCGGCCACCTGCACGTCGCCGGAGATCCGCACGCCCGCGCTGGTGCCGTCGGCCGGTTCGCCGTCGGCGTTGGTCGGCGTCGGGTCCGGCTGCTTGCCCTGCTCGGTGTCGCCGTACTTCACGTACGCCTGGGTCGACTGCTCGATCTTCAGGTTCTGGATCTTGTTCAGCGGCGAGACCCGGGCGAGGTCGGACGCCTTGATCGTCACCGCGCCGGTGAGCTTGCCGATCTTCACCGCCTTGGTGTTGCCGGACGTCAGGTCCGACAGCGGCGCGATCACGTCCTCCAGTTCGGCGCTCACGCGCAGGTCGCGCAGTTCGCTGCCGACGGGCACGCCGTCCGCGGAAACGGTGATGTGACTGTAGTCACCCGAGAGCGCCTGCACGGTGAACGGGAAGCCGTGGATGGTGACCGACGGATCGTCGCTCAGCCCGAGCTGTGCGCGGGCCTTCTGCGAGATCGTGTGCTCGGCGAAGGCCGCCGCTCCGAAATCCGCACCGACCAGCAGGAGCACCAGCACTCCCAGCACGATGAGCCACCGCCGTACGCGCCTGCCTCGCCGGCCGCTGCCGGGGTTGCTGGCCGGTCGGTCGTCCCGGGTCACGGGCCTGCTCGCCATCGCCTCGGTTCTCCTGTTCGGGTGGATTTCGTCGTGGTGCGGGTCACGCCCGGACCATCGGCCCAGGTGTGATCGATCCAGCACGCGCTAGGTGCCGGGGTGTTCACCCGCTATTCTCACTTAGCACCGACCGACGCCACGTTCGAGGCGACGAATCTGAAGGCGGTGCGGATCATGAGCTTGGACCTGCTGGTGCTGACGGGGGAACTCGACGCTACCTCCGTATTACCCGCGCTGGACCTGCTGCCGCACACCGTACGCGTACGCGAGCCGGAAGTGACGGCCCTGCTCGACGCGGGCCACCGCGACGTCATCCTTCTCGACGCGCGCAGCGACCTCGCTTCCGCGAAGAGCCTGTGCCGTCTGCTCAAAGGCGCGGAGGACGAATCGGGCACGCCGGTCATCGCGGTCGTCGGCGAGGGCGGTTTGGTCGCGGTCAACTCCGAATGGCGCACGGACGACATCCTGCTGCCCACCGCCGGTCCCGCGGAGGTGGACGCACGGCTGCGGCTGGCCACCACTCGCGACGGCGTCGGCCTGCAGGCGGATGCCGAACTGCGCGTAGGCGACCTTGTCATTGACGAAGCGACGTACACGGCGAAGCTGCGCCGTCGCACGCTCGAGCTGACGTACAAGGAATTCGAACTCCTCAAGTACCTCGCCCAGCACGCTGGCCGCGTCTTCACTCGCGCGCAGTTGCTGCAGGAAGTGTGGGGCTACGACTTCTTCGGCGGCACGCGCACGGTCGACGTCCACGTACGGCGGCTTCGCGCGAAGCTCGGCCCGGAGCACGAGCAGATGATCGGCACTGTGCGGAACGTCGGTTACAAGTTCGAGCGTCCGGCGAAGGGCGCGAAGCCGGTTGTCGCCGTTCCCACCGACGCTTCGGAGCTGACCTCCCGCTGACGTTCGCCGGTAAGGTCGGTTCGTGGCTATCGACCTTGGCGACTGGACGACCGATCCCGACGACGCGGTGCGCGAAGTGCTGCTCGCGGCCAAAGCGACCGACGGACGTCCCGAGGTCGACGCGAGCGGTCCGTTGCCGCGTGATTTCGACGGCGGACTGCATCTCCTCGCTCGCTTTGACGGCGCGCCGGCCGGATACGTCCACCTTGATACTGAAGGCGACTCACACGGCCATCAGGTCGCGGAGCTGTTCGTGCACCCGGATTTCCGGCGTCGCGGCGTCGGCACCGCGCTCGCGCAGGCGGTCGTCGAGCGCGCCGACGCGGGGCTGCGCGTGTGGGCGCACGGCGATCACCCCGGTGCGGCCGCGATCGCGGCGAAACTCGGACTCGGCCGTCAGCGCGAGCTGCTGATCCTGCACGTCGACGTCTCCGCTGCGGACTGGCCGGAACCGGTGCTGCACAACGGTTTCCGGCTGCGGACGTTCGTCCCCGGCCAGGACGAGGACGCGATGGTCGCGGTCAACGCGCGCGCGTTCGACTGGCATCCGGAACAGGGCGCGCTGACCGTCGCCGAGGTCCGCGCCGAAGAACGCCACGCCTGGTTCGATCCGGCCGGTTTCTTCCTCGCGGAGAACGAAAGCGGCGAGGTCGTCGGCTTCCACTGGACGAAGGTGCACGACCCGGTGCCCGGCCGTTTCGACGGCGACCCGGTCGGGGAGGTCTACGTGGTTGGCGTCGATCCTGCTACTCAGGGTAGCGGCCTGGGGAAGGCGCTGACCTTGGCCGGACTCCGCTACCTGCGGTCCCGGGGACTACCGAGGGTGATCCTCTACGTCGAGGGCGACAACGCCGCGGCTTTGGCGGTGTACAACAAGCTGGGGTTCCAGCGTTTCGAGACCGACGTCCAGTACGGTGCGTGATCACGGTCGACGCGAGCGGTGACCTGTGTTACTTTCCGCGTACTAGCAGGTCACGACCAGGCCACGGCACCCGTTCGGGGTAGTAGTCCTGCTCACAAACGGTGACTTGTTCACCTGCCGTTCATCCAACCAAGGACGGCCGTCCACCGAGGCTGCCTAGTGTCCGGTTTCGGCGCGGCTCACCCCGCCGCCGATCCCGACCGGATTCAAAAAGGCACATCTCCGAGTGGAGGAAATGCAGTGAAGATCATGCGGCCCCTGGGTGCCGTCGGCATCGTGGCGAGCGCCGCGCTCGTCCTTGCCGCTTGTGGCTCCGACCCTTCGGCGTCCAACAGCGGCTCGGGCTCGAACTCCGCCGCTCCCGCCGCCACCGGAACCGCCCAGGTCGACTGCGGGGGCAAGAGCCCGCTTTCCGCTGAGGGCTCGACGGCCCAGAAGAACGCCATCGAGGTGTTCAACCAGGCCTACGGCAAGAAGTGCGACGGCCAGAAGGTGAACTACAACGGCACCGGCTCCGGCGCCGGCGTCAAGCAGTTCAACGCCAACCAGGTCGACTTCGGCGGCTCGGACTCGCCGATCAAGGACGCCGACCTCGAGGCCGCCACCAAGCGCTGCGGTTCGCCCGCGCTGAACATCCCGCTGGTCGTCGGCCCGATCGCGGTCGGCTACCACCTGTCCGGCGTGGACAAGCTGACGCTGACCCCGCAGGTCATCGCCAAGATCTTCAACGGCGGCATCAAGAACTGGAACGACCCGGCCATCAAGGCGGTCAAGGGCAACGAGAACCTGAACCTGCCGGACAAGCCGATCCAGGTCGTCTCCCGCTCCGAGGAGTCGGGCACCACCGACAACTTCCAGAAGTACCTCGGCGCGGCCGCCAAGGACGTCTGGACCCAGGGCGCGGGCAAGAAGTTCAACGGCGGCGTCGGCAACGGTGCGCAGGGCTCGAACGGCGTCGCGAGCACCGTCAAGGGCGCGGACGGCTCGATCACCTACGTGGAGAGCGCCTTCGCCAAGGACGGCGTCACCCCGGCCCTGATCGACAGCGGCTCCGGCGGCGTCGAGCTGAACGCGCAGAACGTGGCCAAGTCCCTGGACGCCGCGAAGTTCTTCCACCCGGGCACCAACGACCTGGCGATGGACCTCAACGGCATCTACTCGAGCAACGTGCCGGGCGCCTACCCGCTGCTGCTGACGACCTACGAGATCGTGTGCTCGAAGTACTCGAACCCGGACGTCGCGAAGGCCGTCAAGGCGTTCCTGACGGTGGCCGCGACCGACGGCCAGCAGCCGCTGTCGGCCAAGGGCTACGTCCCGATCCCGCAGAGCCTGCAGGACAAGGTGCTGAAGGCCGTCAAGGAAATTTCCTGAACCGCCTGACTGGTACGAAGGCTGACTAGAGACTGTCGATGAGCGACCAATCCTCGACGCGAACGCCCACCGGCGACCCCGGTGGGCGTTCGTCGTCCGCCCGAGCGTTCCCGGAGGATCCGATTTCGGACAAGCCACCCGCGCCGGCGCCTGATGCGCCCCCCGCGCGGAAGAAGCCGACGAAGGTGCGAGCCGGTGACCGCATCTTCCAGAACCTGACCACCGGGGCCGGGATCTTCGTCGTCGCCCTGATCGCCCTGATCGGGATTTTCCTGGTCGTCCAGGCGATTCCGGCGCTGAAGGCGGACAAGGTCAACTTCCTGTTCAACCACGGGTGGTCGACGAACGATCCGACCAACATGGCGTTCGGCATCGCCGATCTCGCCGAGGTCACCGTGGCGACCTCGCTGGTGGCGCTGATCATCGCGATGCCGATCTCGCTGGGCATCGCGCTGTTCCTCACCCAGTACGCGCCGCCGAAACTGGCCCGGCCGTTCGCCTACGTCGTGGATCTGCTCGCCGCGGTGCCGTCGATCATTTTCGGCCTGTGGGGCATTCTCGTGTTCGCGCCCGCGATCGAGCCGTTCTCCCAGTGGGTGAACACCACCTTCTCGTGGATCCCGATTTTCGCGCCGGGCAACATCGCGCCGAACGTGCGCGGCACCATTTTCACCGCCGGAATCGTGCTGGCGGTGATGATCCTGCCGATCATCACGTCGCTCACCCGCGAGGTTTTCGAGCGCACGCCCACCGCGCAGGTCGAAGGCGCGCTCGCGCTCGGCGCCACGCGCTGGGAGGTCATTCGCACGACGGTGCTGCCGTTCGGCAAGGCGGGCTTCGTCGGTGCTTCGATGCTCGGCCTCGGCCGCGCGCTCGGTGAAACCATTGCGCTGGCAGTGATTCTGCTGATCCCGCAGGGCCGCAACTTCGACTGGAGCCTTTTCGACGGCGGTGCGACGTTCGCCTCGAAGATCGCCCAGAACTACAGCGAGTTCAACAACCCGACCTCGGCCGGCGCCTACATCGCGGCCGGCCTGGTGCTGTTCGTGCTGACGTTCCTGGTCAACTTCGCCGCCCGCTCGATCGTCGGCAAGAAGGGGGAGTGACCGTGTCGACCACCCTCGAACGGCCCGCGACGACACCGGCTTTCCAGCAGGTGAGCGCGGCCCGGAAGGTCAAGAACGGCGTGGCCACCGTCCTGGTGTGGCTGTCCTTCCTGATCGCCGTGATCCCGCTGGTGTGGGTGCTGTACACGGTGATCGCCAACGGGATCAAGCGGATCCCGTACAGCAACTGGTGGGGCCAGGACTTCGGTTCGGTGCTCGGCGACGAGGTCGGCGGCGGCGTGCTGCACGCGATCATCGGCACCCTGCTGCAGGGTCTGGTGTGCGCGGTCATCTCGGTGCCGATCGGCCTGCTGGTGGCGATTTACCTCGTCGAGTACGGCCGGGGCAAGCTGGCCAGGGCCACCACGTTCATGGTGGACATCCTCTCCGGTGTTCCGTCCATTGTGGCCGCTCTGTTCATTTACGCGCTGTGGGTCACCACGCTCGGCCTGCCGCGCAGCGGGTTCGCGGTGTCGCTGGCCTTGGTGCTGCTGATGATTCCGGTGGTCGTCCGCTCGGCGGAGGAAATGCTGCGGATCGTGCCGGACGACCTGCGCGAGGCGTCGTACGCGCTGGGCGTGCCGAAGTGGAAGACGATCATGAAGATCGTGCTTCCGACCGCGCTGTCGGGCATTCTCGGCGGCATCATGATGGCGCTCGCCCGCGTGATGGGCGAAACCGCGCCGCTGCTGGTGCTCGTCGGGTACACGTCCTACGTCAACTGGAACATCTTCAGCGGGGAGCAGGCGTCGCTGCCGCTGGTGATGAACAACGAGCGCGCGACCAACTCGATGGACCCGGGCAGCGTCGGCTTCGACCGGATCTGGGGAGCCGCGCTCACCCTGGTGCTCATCATCGCCGTGATCAACCTGCTCGCCACGGTCCTTTCCCGCATCGTCGCCCCGAAGAAGAAGTGAGTCATGGCCAAGCGAATCGACGTCAAAGACCTGGACATCTACTACGGCAAGTTCCACGCCGTGGACAGCGTCACGCTGAACGTCCCGCCGCGGAACGTGACCGCGTTCATCGGGCCGTCGGGGTGTGGCAAATCGACCGTGCTGCGCACGCTGAATCGGATGCACGAGGTCATTCCCGGCGCTCGCGTCGACGGCCAGGTGCTGCTCGACGGGGAGGACATCTACGCCTCGGCGGTGGACCCGGTGCAGGTGCGCCGCACCATCGGCATGGTGTTCCAGCGGCCGAACCCGTTCCCCACGATGTCCATTAAGGACAATGTAGTGGCCGGGCTCCGGCTCGGCGGGGTGAAGAGCCGCAAGCAGCTCGACGAGGTCGCCGAGCGCGCGCTGCGCGGCGCGAACCTGTGGAACGAGGTCAAGGACCGGCTGAACAAGCCGGGCGGCGGCCTTTCCGGCGGGCAGCAGCAGCGGCTCTGCATCGCGCGGGCGATCGCGGTGCAGCCGGACGTGCTGCTGATGGACGAGCCGTGTTCGGCGCTGGACCCGATCTCGACGCTCGCGATCGAGGACCTGATCGGCGAGCTGAAGAAGGACTACACGATCGTCATCGTGACGCACAACATGCAGCAGGCGGCGCGAGTTTCGGACCAGACCGCGTTCTTCAACCTGGCCGGCGTCGGCCAGCCCGGCCGGCTGATCGAGCTGAACGACACGGAGAAGATCTTCTCCAACCCGGACGAGAAGGCCACCGAGGACTACATCTCGGGCCGCTTCGGCTGATTCCACTGTGGACGGCCGCCTCGGTTTCCTTGCCGGGGCGGCCGTTTTCTGGGTACTAAAAAACCGCCACCCGTCGGTCCGGGCGGCGGTTTTTGTTGTGGTGTCTCAGATGGTCAGGTCCTCGTCGTCGGTGCCGTAGCCGGGCATCCGGCCGGTGACCACGAAAATCATCCGCTTGGCGACGGACACCGCGTGGTCGGCGTAGCGCTCGTAGAAGCGGCCGAGCAGCGTGACGTCGACCGCGGAGGCGACGCCGTGCGGCCATTCGCGGTCCATCAGCACGGTGAACAGGTGCCGGTGCAGGTCGTCGACCTGGTCGTCCTCGGCCTCGAGGTCCTTGGCCGCGGACACGTCCTTGGTCTTGATGATCGCCTCGACCTGGCGGGCGAGCTTGACCGCGGCCCGGCCCATCTCGGCGAAGTACGGCTTGACGGCGTCGGGCAGCACCGGGTCCGGGTGGCGGCGGCGGGCGGCCTTGGCGACGTGCAGGGCGAGATCTCCCATGCGCTCCAGGCTTTCCGCCGCGTGGATGGCGGCGAGCACGGTGCGCAGATCGGTCGCGACCGGGGCCTGCAGCGCCAGCAGCGCGTACGCCTGCTCCTCGCATTCGGCGCGCGCGTCGTCGACCTTCGCGTCGTCGCTGATCACCTGCTCGGCGAGGCCGAGGTCGACCTCCAGCAGTGCTTTGGTGGCCCGCTCCATGGCGTCGGCGACCTGGACCGACATCGCGGCCAGGTTTTCGGCGAGCTGATCGAGTTCCACATGGTAGGCCTCACGCATGAGCACACCCTACGTCGTGGACTGTCCGAATACCGCATCGCTGGGTGAACCGCATATGAACCCCGCCTAACGAATCCGGGTGCTCAGCCGTTGCTGGCGCTCTTGCGCGAATCCGCGTTGGCGGGCGGCGCGTTCGCCGCGGTTCCGGCGGGCTGGTTGCCCGGCAGCGGCGTGTTGTCGCGCAACGCGTCGAAGAGGCTCTTGGTCTTTTCCTGGATCAGGACTTCGTTGCCACGCTTGTTCGGCAGGCCGACGGTGGGCACGGTCAGGAAGTTGATATTGGCCGGGTTGAGCCCGCGCATCGATTGCGCGAGCGTCATCATCTGCTGCACGCCGAGGTTGTCGCCGAACGTCGCGTGCGCGAAAGCGGTGATGAAACCGGAGAGTTTTCCGGGATCCAGCACGACATCCGAAGACATGACCTTCTTGAGCAGCGCTCCGATGAACGCCTGCTGCCGCTTGATCCGGCCGTAGTCGGAGGTCGGGTCGCCCTTGACGTGCCGGGCGCGCACGTAGCTCAGCGCCTGGTCGCCGGAAATGGTCACGTCGCCGGTTTCGGCCAGCACTTTGCCGAGCACCGTGTCGTCGATCGGTTTCTCGTTGTGCACGGTCACTCCGTGCACCGCGTCGACCATTTCCTTGAATCCGTTGAAGTCGATGCCGACGAAGTGGTTGATCCGCAGGCCGGTGACTTTCTGGATCACCTTCGTCATGCATTGCGGCCCGCCGACCGCGTAGGCCGTGTTGAGCTTCGCGGTCTTCTGCTCGGGCACGATCTCGTCGGTAGTCTGCGATTTGGCCGGATCCCACCGATTGCAATCGGGCCGGTCGACTTCGAGGTCACGCGGGAACGAAACGACGACGACCCGCTTCCGGTCCGCGGGAACGTGCGCCACCATCACCGTGTCCGACCGCGCGCCGGGGATGTTCGCCGCGTCTCCGACGTTTTCCTCGGAGGACGCGCCGTCGCGGGAATCGGAGCCGACCATGAGGAAGTTCTCGTCGTTGGCCTGGCCCTCGGCGTTTTGGATGTCGGAAGAATTCTCGTCCAGCGCGGACACCTGAGCGAACTTGGCGTCGAACCAGGTAACCGCGCCCCACGCGACTCCGGTGCCGATGAAAATAAGCGCGACGACCACAATCAACGCGATCCGCCCGATCCGGACATTGCGCGCGGTGTGCCGCTGCTTCTTCTCCTGAAGCCGAGTCTGCTCCGATTTTTCGGCGGGCTGCTCTTCTTCCTCGTCTTTGTCGAGCAATACGACCCGCTGCAACGCGGTCCGGGTCTGCTCGAACAACGCCATCGACTTGGTGGTGAGCCGCTCGCGCCGCTCCCGCCGCTTCGCTTCTTCGGCCGCGGCGTCATCATGCGCGGCGGAGAACCGAGCGAGACTGTGATCGATCTTGCGACGGTATTGCGTCGCCTCGTCGATCGCCTCCATCTCGTCGGTCATCGTGAGCGGATCCATCTCGGCCCGAACGGCCGCCGCAGGCTTCGCCGGGGTGCGCCGAGGCCGCTTGGGCACCTCGACTGCGGGGCTCAGCTGAGTGCGCTCCGGATCCGGTTTCGCCACGGAGCTGAACTGAGTCTGCTCCGGGTCCGGCTTCGCCGCCGGGCTGAACTGAGTCTGCTCCGGGTCGTCGGCGGCCTTGAGCCCGATCCCCTTGACCGGCGTGAACTGCGTCCGATCCGCTGCGCTCTGCTTGGCTTCGAGAGCTGGGCTGAGCTGGGTCCGCTCGCCGTCTGCTTCGGGCCGACTGTTCGGTGCGGGCCTCCGTCGGGGGCGGTCCCCTTCTGCGGCTGGCGTCGGGCTGAGCTGGGTCCGTTCGCCGTCTGCCTCGGGCCGACCGTTGGGTGCGGGCCTGCGTCGCGGAGGTTCCGCTTCGGCGGCTGGCGTCGGGCTGAGCTGAGTCCGCTCGGCATCTGCCTCGGGCCGACCATTCGGTCCGGGCCTGCGTCGCGGACGTTCGACTTCCCCGGCCAGCGCCGGGCTGAGCTGGGTCCGCTCCGGGTCCCGCGCCGCGTTCCGGCCATTGACCCCAGGACGGCGCGGAGGTCCGTCCGGCGAGTTGCCGTCCAGCGCCGGGCTGAGCTGAGTCTGCTCGAGCCCTGGGGCCGCTGCGTTCGGCCGCCCCGGAGATGGCGCGTTACGCCCTCGCTCAGGCTGCTTGCCCCGCACCGGGCCCGGCTCGAGCGCCGGACTCAGTTGCGTCTTCTCAAGTTCGTCCTCGGGCGTGCCGGGCACCCCGTTGCCGACCCCAGGCCGCCCCGGGCCCGCCGCCCGTCGGCTGGGCGTCCGAGGGGCACCGGAATCCTGCCCGCCGGGCACTGCCAGCGACTCAGGTCCCAGATTCTCGGCGGCTCCGCCAGGTACGCGTGGTCCCGCCGGGCCTTGTCCAGCGGACTCCACCGCCGCCGCGCTCGACCCAGCCCGGCGGGGACGGTCCGATTCCGGACCAGGCGATCCGCCGGAGCCCGGTCCTGCCACCGGTTGCCCGCCCAGTTCCGGACCGGTCGGCCGCTGCCCAGGAGCGTTCTCCGCCCCGTGCGGCCGCCGAGGCCCAGGCGGTTCCGGCGAAACCGGCCCCCCGACGCCTTGGCGAGGCCGCGGCGGAAGACCATCCGCCCGCCGTCGCCGGGGCCGCATCCCCGTCTCGGGAGACTCTGCTGCGGCGCTCCTCTGACTAGGCCCGTCCACGCCGGCCTGCGGTTCTGCTTCCCCGGAACCGGGCCGAACTCGCGCGCCCGGTTCCGCCAGAGGACCTTCAGGCAGCACCCGAGACCCGTTCGGCTCCCCGCGTCGGCCACCGGCTCGCCCGGCTGCCTCGTCCTGCTCTTGGGGAAGTCCAGCCGCGGGCCGCCCGTTCAGATCGCTGCGACGGTCACCAGGCTCAGAATCCGGCGCGGCATGCCGAGTCGTCCGGCGAAGGTCAGCTTCCTGAGCGCGCCGACCACCCGGCGGCACCGCATAGCCAGTCTCGCCGAGTCCCTCAACCGGCTCGGCCCGATAACGCCGCGAGCCCGGCTCCGCGGCCTGAGCATCGCCGTCCGGTACCGGTCCGCCAAGAAGCGCGCGCCCACCCACTCGAGCAGGCCCCGCGCCGTCGACGTCCGAGCTGCGCCGCGCCCGACGTCCGCCGGGAAGACCAACTTCGTCCGAAACGCCCCCACGCCGGTTGCCTGCCCCGTTCTGAGTTCCCAGCGCAGGGACATCGGCCGGTCCGGTTGCCCGCCCAGGGATGTCTACCGGTCCGCTGGCCTCATGACCGGGCCCGAGATCGTCGGCCGCCTCCCGGCCGTGCCGGTTCCCGACCCCGTTGACGTGCCCATTCGCGCGTCGGCCACTAGCCGCGGCGTCGTCCCCAGGCCCGGCGTGCCGACTGCCAACCGCATCGACGCCGCTTCCGCTGGACTCGCGGCGACGTTTGCCAACCCCGTTGACTCGCCCGTCAGCTGGTGCGGCGGGGGCGTCGTCCGCGGGTGCGGCCTGTCGTCCGGCGACTCCGTTGACCTGCCCGTTCGCTCGTCCGCTGGCAGGCGCAACGCCGCCTTCCGCAGGCTCACCGCGCCGTCCGCTGACGCCATTGATGCGCCCGTTCGCCAGGCTGCTGGTCAGCGCGACGCCGTCGTCGGCAGGTTCGCCGTGGCGTCCGGCGGTGCCGTTGATTCGCCCGTTGGTTGGTGTGATGCCGTCTTCGGCGGGTTCGCCGTGGCGTCCGCCGATGCCGCTGGCTCGCCCGTTGGCTGATGCGACGCCATCGTCCGCGGGTTCGCCGTGGCGTCCGGCGGCGCCGTTGACGTGCCCGTTCGCCAGGCTCCCGCCCAGCTCCGAGCTGTCTCCCGGCTCAGCGTGCCGGCTGCCGACCCCGTTCGCCCGCCGTCGGCCGGGCTCGGCGGGCAGGCCAGCGCGACCGTTCGTCCCCCGAAAACCGGCGTCGGGATCCGCTCGCCGTCGTCCTGGTTCGGGGCGGTCAGTGTCCGCGCGGCGACGGCCCGGCTCGGCCCGGCGGGTGGCCGGTTCCGCGAGGCGGCTCACCGGTTCCGCGTGCCGGGTGCCGGGATCGTCGGTGAAGGCGGGGCGTTCGCCGGTGTGCCGCGCGACCACGTCGGACACGCTGATGCCGCCGTGAGTGTCCATCGAACGGCGGCGTCCGCCGCGGGGGCGAGCCGTGGAGTCGGAATGGCGACCGGTGCCGGGGGTGGTGCGCTCGTCGGGCACTCGGTCTCCTCTCGCACGTCAGGCGCCAGGCTGGGCGGCTTACCTTTGAACACCCGGCGGCTTCGCCGGGTCTCCCAGGACTCGTCGTACCGGGGGAGCTTTTCGTTATCGTACGGATACCCGCCGTTCGTGACGACACCCTCCCGCGAATTTCTTCACCATGAGTCGCCCTTAGGCACACTGAAGCGGACGAACAGGTGAAGATCGGGTTCAGCGAATGGAGTAATCGCCGACGTGCGTTACTCAGAGTGCGTAATTACCCGCGCGGTCTCGCAGTCGTGAAAAGCGACCTTGTTGCGTCCCGCCCGCTTCGCGGCGTAAAGGAGATTGTCGGCTCGATGGAGCTGGCGCGGCCCGGATCCGGTGCCGTGCGCGAGGCCGACACTGATCGTCACGCGCAGGCCCGGCTGTAGTTCTGACCAGGGATGACGGGCGACTCGAAGGCGCGCGGCGTCGGCGATCCGGACGGCGCCCCGGTGATCGATTCCGGGCAGGACGAGAGCGAATTCCTCGCCGCCGTACCGTGCGCAGAACGCATCGGCGGGCAGCCCCTCCTGCAGGAGATCGGCCACCCGGCAGAGGACGCGGTCGCCGAGAAGGTGACCGTACGTATCGTTCACGGACTTGAACCGGTCGAGGTCGACCAGCGCGACGGCCACCGCGGCTGGCAGTTCGGGCAGTCGCTGGTCGAGGTAACGGCGGTTGTAGCTGGAGGTGAGCGGGTCGCGCAGGCTGCCCGCCCGCGCGATGTCGAGCGCGGAACGCAGGTGCCGGTAGGCCCGCCGCCAATCGCCGCGCGTCGCGAACAGGTCCGCGATGGACTCGTGCAGCGAGAGCAGGTCGGGCGCGGTCTCCCCCGTTCCGAGCTCGTCGTCCGCCGCCACTCTGACCTCCGCCACTCCATCGTTTTCGTCGTATAGGAGCGGCGGCTTGAGTGATCGGTACGGACGAAGGTGAATTTCGCTCAAGTGGACGACGGACTTCCGCCGATGTCACTCAGCGCAGTTTCTTCGCTCAGAGCGCGGAGAACGGCTTTTTATCCTTGAGCTGCGCGAATTGATCACGGGCCCAGTAACTCGCGTCGGCCGTCGGATCTGTGATCCACTGTGTGTAATCAGCCCAGGAAATCCATCGCCAGCCACCCACTTCTTCGGGATTCGGCCGCGGATCAGCGTCCGTCCAAGCAGCGAACACCGGGCAGAACTCGTTCTCCACGATCCCCTGGAAGGGCGGCGTGCGGTAGCGGTACGTGGGCAGCACGCACTCAAGCTCCTCGAGCTCGGGCAGCCCAAGCTCGTACGACGCCCGCCGGCGCACGGCGGTCTCCAGCGCTTCGGCGGGAGCGGGATGACCGCACACGCTGTTGGTCCACACCCCCGGCCACACCTTCTTGTGCAGCGCGCGCTGGGTGATCAGCAGGGCGTTGTCCGAACGGCGCAGGACGTAGCAGGAGAACGCGAGGTGCAGCCGCGTCTCCGCGTGATGACTGGCGAGCTTAGGCCCGGTTTCCCCGGTGGGCACGCCGTCCTCGGTCACGAAGACAACGCGTTCGGTTTCGGCTTCAGTGCTGGTGTCCACTCCGGATACTGAACACCACGCACCCACCGGCCGATACCGCGAGCCGGGTGGCCGTTTCGCCCGATTCGAGTGTCGCGCCCTCACGCAACGCGCGAATCCCCAGTCCGTCGAACGCCCAACCGAACGACAGTCCACGCAGGACCCGGTGTCACCGGCTGCCGAGATGCTCGACGATCAACGAGGTCAAGGCCTCCGGCGCTTCCTCCGCTACCCAGTGCGACACCTCCTCCAGCATCTCGAATCGGTACGGCCCGGTGCACCAATTCGCGGTGTCGAGCGCGGCGGTGGAACCGAAGGCGACGTCCTCTGTGGACCACACGTACATCGTCGGCACCGAAACCTTGCCGATCTTCCCGCCCGGCCGCCCGGCCCGGTACCAGTTCAGCGCGGCGGTGAGCGCGCCCGGTTCGGACAGCCGCTGGACGTACTCGTCGATCTTGCTCGGCGGGATGCGCCGGTCGAAGATCTCGCGCAACGCCTTGGCGTTGTCGGCCAGCATGCGGCGCTCGGTCGCGGGCGTCTGCCGCCACTCCGTCATGTAGGCCGAGCGCAGATGCTGGTCCTCGTCGGTCCGCATCGCCTCGGCGAGTGCGCCCGGGTGCGGCGTGGACACCGCGGTGAGGCTGCGCAGGCGCTCCGGGTGCTCGTCGGCCGTCCACCAGGCGACCGCGCCGCCCCAGTCGTGGCCGACCAGGTCGAACTCGTTCCAGCCCAGCGCGTCCGCCATCGCCGCGACGTCGGACACCAGCGTGGCGATGCCGTATTCGGCCGGGCGCTCGGGCCGCACGTCCGGCGAATAACCGCGCTGATCCGGCGCGACCGCGCGGTAGCCGAGCACGCCGAGCGTCGCCACCTGGTGCTCCCACTCCACGGCGGCCTGCGGAAAACCGTGCAGCAGCAGAACCGGGCGGCCGTCTTCGGGGCCGGCGGCGATGGCGTCGAAGGATCCCGCGTCGGTCGGGATGGTCAGCTGGTCGATCACGAGACGCACTCTACGGACCGGCACCGACAGTTTCGGCCGGTCTCGCACCAGTGTTGTGATGTGAGCTACACGGGAACAAATAAGTTGAGTCGCACGTTGGCAACTTTGCAAGGCTTGGTCAGCGCCCCAGCAGCTGGCCGCAGTTGTCCGAAAGGGGATTCGACAATGCTGATCCGCACTGACCCGTTCGCCCAGTTCGACCGCCTGGCCCAGCAGTTCTTCGGCGGTCAGGGCACCGCGCCGCGTTCCGTCCCGATGGATGCCTACCGCGCCGACGACGAGTACGTCGTCCAGTTCGACCTCCCGGGGATCGCCCGCGACTCCATTGACGTGAGCGTCGAGCGCAACGTGCTCACCGTCCGCGCCGAGCGCACGCCGGTCGCGGTCGAGGACGCGCAGGTCCAGGTGTCCGAGCGGCCGCGCGGCAAGTTCTCCCGCCAGCTGTTCCTCGGTGACACGCTCGACACGACGCGCATCGCCGCGGACTACGTCGACGGCGTGCTGACCCTGCGCATTCCGGTCGCCGAGAAGGCCCAGCCGCGCAAGATCACCGTGGGCGGTGCGCCGCAGGAGATCAACGCCTGAGGTCGCGTACCCAAGTTGTCCCCAGGTTGTCCACAGTGGGTTGTGGATAACCTGGGGACAAGTGTTGTCTGCGCAGGTCGATGTGGATATTCGACCGGGCGTTCGCGCGATCGAGGACCACTGTGCGCGGGCCTCAAGTCCGATCAGCCGGGTCGACTCGGTCAGCCGCCGGAGTGCATGTCTTCGGCCTCGGGGACGCAGTCGTCGTCCGGGTCGTCCAACCAGCCGTGCGGGAGCGTCACCTTGCCCGGCGAACCCTGCCGCCCGCGCGGACCGGTCGCGGCGGACGGGAACGGGGCGTCGTGGTCCAGCTGCGCGATCAGGTCGTCCAGCTGGTTCAGGCTCGTCACCATCGCGAAGCCGCGGCGCAGCTCGGAGCCGACCGGGAAGCCCATCAGGTACCAGGCCATGTGCTTGCGGATGTCGCGCATGGCCTTGTCCGGGCCGTCGTGCTCGATGAGCAGTTCGGTGTGCCGCCGCAGGACGCGCGCGACCTCGCCGAGGTTCGGCCCCTCCGGAATCTCGCGCCCTTGGAAAGCGGCTTCCAGCTCGCCGAACAGCCACGGCCGACCGAGGCAGCCGCGTCCGACGACCACGCCGTCGCAACCGGTCTCGGCGACCATGCGGAGGGCGTCGTCCGCGCTGAAGATGTCGCCGTTGCCCAGCACCGGGATGCTGGTGACCGCCTCTTTCAGCGCCGCGATCTTCGACCAGTCGGCCTGACCGGAGTAGCGCTGCGCGGCCGTACGCGCGTGCAGGCTGACGGCAGCCGCGCCCTCGGCTTCGGCGATGCGTCCGGCGTCGAGGAACGTGTGATGGTCGTCGTCGATGCCGACGCGGAACTTGACGGTGAACGGAACGCCGCCCTCAGCCGCCGCTTTCGCCGACTCGCGCACGATGTCCGCGAACAGCCGCCGCTTGAACGGCAGCGCCGCGCCGCCGCCCTTCCGCGTCACTTTCGCGACCGGGCAACCGAAGTTGCTGTCCACGTGGTCGGCGAGTCCTTCGCCGACGATGATCCGGACCGCCTCGGCCATGGTCTTCGGGTCGACCCCGTACAGCTGCATGGACCGCGGTTTTTCGTTCTCGCCGAAGGTCATCATGTGCATCGTGCCGGGGTGCCGTTCGACGACCGCGCGCGCGGTGATCATCTCGCAGACGTAGATGCCCGCGCCGTACTCCTGGCAGAGCTGCCGGAAGGCGACGTTGGTGATGCCCGCCATGGGAGCGAGCACGACGGGAGGATCGACCTGGTAGGGGCCGATCTTCAACGTGGGCGCGCTCAAGGTGGCAGTCACGTCCTCCATTGTCGCCTGTGACGTCTGCCACGCTCGGTCGGGCTGGTTGATGGTCGGCGTCGCTTGCCCGTGTCGTCTGGCTCGGCCGGGGCCGTCGTCAGCTGCGGTGAGAGCCGTTTCCGCAGGTCGGACCGCCGTGTCGCCATGTTGACAACGGACAGCAAACGAGTACGCGATACCCAACTCGGGCTGGCCCATGCCGTCCCCCAGTTGTTCACCCGCTTCGCCCCTTCGCTGTCGGACCGGAGCTGCCCGTCACCGTTCCCGACAGGCTGCACGGGCAGGCGGTGATCCGCGATGCGTTCGGGGGGGAATTCCGGATGATCACCGCCAGAGGGCTGCCACCGCGTTGGCGTAGTCGGCGAAGGAGACCGGCGGTCGTCCGGTGATCCGCTGGACTTCGCCGGTCACGTCCGCGGCCAAGTTGTTGCGGATGCCCTCGTACAGGGCGGCGTAGAAGTCGGCGACATGGCCAGGAATGCCCCCGCGGAGCATGGCTTCGCGGAACTCGGCCGGGTCCATTGCCTGGTACCGCACCGGTTTCCCCGCCGCGTCACCCACGATCGCGGCCATGTCCGAAAAGGACAGTGAATCGGGTCCGGTCAGGGAGTAGGTCTTGTGCTGATGCCCGTCCTCGGTCAGGGCGACCGCGGCGACGGCGGCGATGTCCTCGACGGAGATCGGCGCCACCCGGCCATCGCCCGCGGGAACCGAGACGAGACCGGTGCGAATGCCCTGCAGGATCGCGGGGTGTTCGGAGAAGTTTTCGGCGAAGACGTTGGGGCGCAGGATGGTCGCGGGCACCGGCCCGGTTTCGAGGTAGCGTTCGACCCAGTGCATCGGGAAGTCTTCGCCGGACAGCTGCGCCGTCGCATTGGACAGGTGGACCACCCGGCGAACCCCGGCGGTCTTGGCGTCGTCCAGCAGCGCCGCGACCTCTGTCGTGGTGTCGGGGCTGATCGGGAACCACTGGTAGATCGCGTCCACGCCGTCCAGCGCGGGCGGGTAGGTCGCCGGGTCGCCCCAGTCGAAATGGATCGGCGTCACCGAACCTTCGGGACTCCCCGGGGCCCGGCTCGCTGCCCGGATCGTGTGTCCCTGCTCAGCCAGCAAGGACACCACGCGGCGTCCGGTGCGGCCGGTCGCGCCGAGAACAAGAACTGTGGCAGGCACCCGTTCCTCGCAAGTAAGGTCGAATCGGTAACACCATCACCGTAGGAATGGGTTATCGACGCACGCCATGGCAGTTCTCGTCAGATTCATGTCCGATCGGCACCGTGCCGGAGCGAATCGGGTACGGCGGTGCCCGTGAAAGCGGTCGGTCGTGAGCGCGATCATGTGGCCGACGTCGTGGGCCAGATCGTCGCCGCCCTGAGGCGCGGCGGCGTTGTCTACGGCAGGGCGTTGCTGAGCGCCCCCTGGGGAATCGCGTTCGAATCGCGATCGATCGCCACGATTTACGTAGTGATCGCCGGTTCCTACGTGCTCGTCCCCGACGGCGGGCAGGCTCTGCATCTCGCGCAGGGGGATGTCGCGTTGCTGCCGTCCGGCGCCGGGCACGTCGTCGCCGACGCCCCCGGACGACCGGCTCCCACCGTGCGTGAGCTGTTCGGTGCCGACCTGGAAGAACTGTCGGCCACCGACCTCGTCATCGAGGGCGAGGGACTCGAGACCGTCCTGGTCTGCGGCGCGTACCTGCTCGAACCGGTACCGCAGCACCCGTTCGTCGACTCTTTGCCCGACGTCGTGCACGTGACGGCGAGCCAGATGCGCGGCACCAGCCTCGCCGCCGCCGTCCACCTGCTCACCACGGAGGTCGACCAGGCCGGCCGCGGTACGCCAGCGGTGGTGGCCTCGCTGCTCGATCTGCTGTTCACCTACACGCTGAGGACCTGGTTTCTGGGCCAGTCTGACCAGTTGGTCGGGTGGGCCCACGCGCTCCACGACCCTGCGGTGGGCCCCGCGCTCGCACTCCTGCACGACGATCCCGGCAAACCCTGGACCGTGGAGACCCTCGCGCACGCCGTCGGTGTCCCGCGCGCCCGATTCAGCCGCCGATTCACGTCGACGACCGGCCACACCCCCATGGAGTACCTCGGCATTTGGCGGATGACCGTGGCCGCTCGCCTGCTGCGCGAGGACCAAGCGCCGCTGCGTCAGATCGCCCGGAAGGTCGGGTACGACTCGGAATTCGCGTTCGCGCGCGCGTTCAAACGGATCGTCGGCCAGGCCCCGGGGCGTTATCGCGCGACGCACCATCGCGATTCGGGCGCTGTTGATACACCGCGATGACACGTCGTTGAGCGCCGTACGGTCCTCGGGTGTCTTGTCACGCCGCGAACTCATCGCAACGTGACAAGGCAGCCGTCCCTGCTCGCGGCTTCCGTGAGCTGACCACGGCGAAGCCGCGGAACAGTCCGAACCAGTTGCCAGCCCAGGTGACCGCGGGTACACGGCTGTACCCGCGGTCACGAGACCATCTCGTGTCCGGTCTTGAGTAGTGCTACGGATCCGATCATCGTGTCGTTTCGCCAATGCTGTCCGGTATGACCACGGAAGCTGCAACGCTCCACCGCCTGGCCGGCGAACTGGACGACCTCGGCCGCCGCCTGACGCACGTAGGCGCTGAGCTGCGCGCGGTGCGTCCCCAGCCTGAACTGGCCACTGACCAGCCCGCCGAAGCACCCGCCCCGCACCCGGCGGCGGACTCCCAGCCGACGCCAGGCCAACCGGGCAGCCCCGCTGACCGGGCAGCGCCGACTCGGCAGGCGTCGCAGACGGCGTATCCGTCTGGCGACACGCAGCCCGCGAGCACTCCGCCCGTCGGCTCCGGCCACTCGGCTGAGCAGGGCTCCGTCGACCCAGCAGGATCCTCAGCCTCGTCGGGCCAGGCTGCCGCGCTAGGCCAGGCTGCCGCGCCGGATCGGGCTGCTGCGCCGGGCCAGGCTGCCGCGCCGGATCGGGCTGCTGCGCCGGGCCAGGCTGCCGCGCCAGGCGAGCCGTCCGCGTCAGGTCGTCCTGCCGAAGCGGACTCGGTCGCCGCGACCGAGCACGCCGCCGAACCCGGCTACGCCGCCGAACCCGGCCACCCTGGCACGCCGGGCCAAGCACCCGAGCCGGGCCGCCGCGTCGAACCAGGCCAGCCCGTCGGACCGGGTGAAGCTGCCGAGCCTGGTCACCCTGCCGAACAGCAGCAGACCGCCTCGCCAGGCCACCCAGCCGCGCAGGCTCCCCCGACTCCTCCGGGTCACGTGCCCGCCCAGGGCTACCCAGCTGCGCAGGGCCAGGGCCCGTACTTGCACCCGGCCTACGCGGCCGCGCACGGGACAGCATTCCACCCCCGCCCGGGCTACTATCCGTACAACCCTTACGCGGCACCGTATTCCGCCCAGCCCACGGCCAGCGCGACCCACCCGTCGACGCCACAACCCGGGACTGAACAACCCGCCGCTGGCGATGTCGCAGCCGACCAGTCCGCCGACCAGCCAGGCCACGGACAGCGCGCCACCAACGTGTTCGTCGGACAGCCTGGCCAGGAGCACCCCCAGACAGCGTCCCAACAGCCGTCGTCTGCCCAGGGGCACGCGCAGACCAATCCCCACGAGCCGCCGTACGGTCAGCCGCCCTTTGCCCAGCCGCCATACGGTGCGCTGCACTACGCCTCGCCGCCGTACACCCCAGTTCCGACGCTCCGTGAGCGACTCGGCCGTGAGGGCGCGGGTTCACGGCTGCTGGCGTGGATCGGCGGTGCGGTGACCTTGCTCGGGGTCGTCCTGCTGTTGATCCTGGCCATCCAACGCGGCTGGCTCGGTCCGTTGCCGCGGGTCGCGGTCGGCGCTGCGTTCGGTGGGATCCTGGTCGGCGCGGGTGCTTGGCTGCACCGCAAACCAGCTGGGCGCACAGGGGCGTTCGCCCTTGCCGCCACTGGGATCGCGACGCTTTACCTCGACACTGTCGCTGCCACCTCCTTGTACGATTTCCTGCCGGTTCCCGCCGGGCTCGCGGTCGGTTTGGCGATCGCGATGGGCGGCCTTGTGCTTGCGGTCAAATGGGATTCCCCTCTCCTGGCGAATGCCGTGGTGGGAGGATGCGGAGTGTGTGCGCCCCTGATCACGTGGGGCTTCACCGGTGAACTCGTGACGTTCCTTCTCATGATCCAGATCGCGACCGTCCCTGTCCAGCTCCGGCAGTCATGGTGGCCACTTTCGTTTACTGCAGCCATTCCTCCCTTGACAACGGCGCTCATCGGTATCGGGCTGCGCACGTTGCCGGTGTGGGCGGTGATCGCTGCCGGTGTCGTCAGTGCGGCGGCTGCGCTGATCACGTTGCGGCGCAATGACAATGAGCCTTACTCGCTGTCCGTCCTGGCTGTTTCTCCGCTGCCGATCCTGGTTGCCGCACTGGTGCTGCACAGGCCGGAATCCGTGCTTCTGGCGGGCGGAACAGCGGTCGTGCTCATCGCGACCTGGATCATCTTCCGGGGGAATTCCGGTACTGTCGCGGGAATCGCGGGACTCGTCGCCGCGATGCAGGCGACCGTCACGCAGTTCGACGGCGGAGCTGTCCTGCTCGGCGAAGCGGTAGCGCTCGCGTTCGCGGCGAAGTTCGCTCGAAACCGTTACGCGCTAGGCGGTTCGCTCACCTTCGCGGTGATCGGCGGGCTGTTCGCGCTCGGTTCGGAGGTGACGCCGGCGCTGTTGGTGCTCCCGCATTGGCATCCGCGTGACCTGCTCCTTTCCATGCTGGTCTCGGCAGCGCTTCTCCTCGCAGCAGCGATTGCGTTGCCGTGGGCGGCAATTCGGCTCAAGGTAGTGACATCGGACAGCCTCGCCCCTTGGCTGCCCGCGGGGTTGTGCGCGCTCTACGGTGCCGCCGGGCTGGTGCTCGCCGCGTCCATGCTCGTAGCCCCTGGCCGCGTCGGATTCCTGGTTGGCCACACACTCGTCACGGTTTCCTGGACGGTCGTGGCCTTCGTCCTTCTCCTGCGCGGGATCAAGGTGGTCGCGTTGCGGATCACCGGACTGGTGCTGGTAGCCGCGGCGGTGGCGAAGCTCGTGTTGTTCGACCTCGCCGCGCTGGACGGGTTGGCGCGCGTGGGCGCTTTCCTCGGCGCCGGGGTAATCCTGCTGGTGGCGGGTGCCCGCTACGCGCGGGTTGTCGCGTCCCGCTGAACGCCCGAGATATCCCCCGATCCGGCGAATCGAGATTGAGTCCGGATCGGGGGTTTCCCTTTTGCTGCAACAAAAATTGGCTGTCGGCGCGATGGTCGAGGACGGCTCTGTGAGGCCTCGGCACGGACCAGCGGCACAGAACTGTCGGTGGCTCGTGGTTACCTGGGAAACCTACCGAGGAGGTATCCGACCATGACCTACACCCACGACCCGAAACTCATTGAACGAGCAGGCGAATCCGTCGCATGGCTCACCACCGTGACTGCGAGCGGACGGCCCGCGCCGAGGCCGGTCTGGTTCGTGCTCGACGGCGAGGACATCGTGGTCTTCAGCCGGCCCGGGACGGCCAAACTCCGGCATCTCGCTGCCAATCCGGAGGTGAGTTTCCACCTGAATAGCGACGAACACGGCGGGAGCATCATCGTCGTCAGCGGACGTGCGCACATCGACGAGGCCAAAGCCTCCGAAGCGCCCGGCTACCTGGCGAAGTACCAGCGGCATTACGCCGGTATCGGGTTCGCCGATCCGGCTGCCTTCGACGCCGACTACTCCGTTCGGATCCGGATCGTGCCGGAGAAGTCCTGGGGGTTCTGAGCCAGCTCCTTTAGAAGCCGACGTCCAGGCAAGCCAGCCGTCCACCCGCGGTTCCGGCGTGCCCGGGGCCGGTGTGGGTGTGGGTTTCGTGGATCACCACGGACTTCGCCCGCGGTCCAGTGAATGTCCAGTCCACCATGGAGGTTGCATGACCGATGCCTGAGCGGTCGGTGGTGAAGTCGAGCCAGATCTCGTTGCGCGAGTTGGCGTAGGCCGGATCCACCGAAGGCTTAACCGGGTCCGGCACGTGCTGGAAGTGTCCGCCCGCGGCGTCACCGGTGGCGCCGCAGGAGTTGACATGCGCGTGTGCACCGTATTCGTGCTGCGGCAGGAGGCCGCTGATCACCAGCACGGTGGTGGTGCCGACGCGGCTGGCGGACAGGGCGGAGACGTGCGCCCTGGCTCCGGCAGGCACGAGAGCCGGACGGTAGGTGACGGCATGGCTGCCCGGCGCGTAGGCCTCGAAGGTGCCGTGGGCAGCAGTGAAGTGCAGCGGCGAAGCCTTGGTTGGACCAGCTGCGGCGGTGGTGGCCGGGAGACTCGTGACGGAGAGACCGGCGGCGAGAGCCGCGGAAAGGAGCTTAGGGAGGAAACGCATGAAACTTCTCTAACCAGTCGGTGCCTGCGGTGCCATGTTCTCCACTCGAACGTGTGGGGGTCGCCCGGATCTCGGCAGGCTTTCCGTGCAGGGTGAGGTGCGTGCGGCCGTTGGGTGGTGACGGTGCCGGGGTCAGCCCCTTCAGGCGTGTGTGCCGGGGTCGGCCGTTGACCGGGCCGGGCGAGGGTCGGGTCGAGTGCGGACCTGGGCCGGGCGAGGGTCGGGTGTGGACCGGCGTGGTGAGGGTCGGGGTGTGGACCGGCGCATGCCGAGGGCCAGGTCTGACGTCGGCTGGCGGGACGAGGGCCAGGTCTGGAGCGGTCCAGGCCCCGAGGCACCGGTGTGCGCCTCGCCTGGATGCCGGACGGGCCATCAAGCCTGACGCTGGCCGTGGAGGGCCTCTCGAGGTGTGGCTGGTTCGACTTGAGGCGCGCTCCGCGCCAAGGAGCGGCTGCCGGGCCGGAGGCGGTTCGCACGGCGGTCGCGGGGAGGTCCGAGTCGCCCGGCTGGCGTGGCGAGTTTTCGGGCGTTGGCGCGTTGGGTACTTGGCAGCGTGGCAGCGTCGGACTTGCCCGGCGATGCTTCGGCGAGCACCGGTGGAGCCTGACATGCCTGACGACCCGACTGACGCCATGGGGTTTGACGGCCGTCGTCCAGATGACCGTGGATCGGCAGGTGCGAGCGCGCCTGGCGAGGCTCGCGGGCCGTCGGAGAGCGGTGGATCGGCGGACCCCTGCGGGCAGGCCAGCGGTGACGGACCGACCGACGCCGGAGCGCCCGGAGATGGGGCGACCCGCGGCGGGCTGGCGCGCGGCGGCGAATCGACCGAAGGTGCATCGGCTGGAGGCGGGCCGGCGCGTGGCGGTGGAACGGCGCCATCCGGTGGGCGGGCGCAGGAAGGCAAACTTGCGGAGGCCCCCGGACCGTCGCGAACTGCCGGGTCGCCACCACCTAGCGGGTCGGTACGAGCCAGCGGCCCAGGGCAGGTTCCTGGATCGCCGGGGTCTAGCGGGTCGGCGCAGGGCAGCGGACCTGTACTTGCCCCCGGACCGGCGGAGGTCAGCAGGTCGGCCGAGACCGGCGAGTCGGCCACCGGCAGCGGGTCGGGCGAGAGCAGCGAGTCGGCCAGCGGCAGCGCGTCGCCCGGGGTTGGCGAATCTGTGCAGGGCAGTGGTCCAGCGCAGGTCGACGGGTCGGTGGACGTTGGCGACGACGTCGAGCACACCGGCGAGACGCGGAACCAGATGCTGCAGCGGAACGTCGGCGAGCTGTTGCAGGAGTTGCGGGTCGCGCAGGCGGGCGTCCAGATCCTCTTCGGGTTCCTGCTGTCGGTGGTCTTCACGGGCCGGTTCCACGACGCCAGCGGGTTCGAGAAGACGCTGCATCTGCTCGCGGTGCTGCTGACCGTCGCGGCGACGGCCTTGTTGATCGCGCCCGCGGCGTGGCACCGGATGCTGTTCCGGACTGGGCGGCGGGAGCAGATCCTGCGGGTCGGCAACCGGGTCGTGCTCGTTGGCTTTGGGTGTCTTGCCGCGGCGATCACGGTGACTGTCGCGCTGATCGCGAAGGTCTCCTTCGGCCCGGTCGCGATGGGGCTCGTCGGCGGGATGGCCGTGTTGCTGTTCGGGCTGCTCTGGTTTGCGGTGCCGGGCATGCTCGTCGGCGACCAAAGGCGCCGCGACGGTCACTGAGCGGCGTCGGTCCGACTGCTGTTTGTCCTGCGCAGGACAGAAATGTCGGTGTTCATCGAGCCGTCGGCAATTGTTGCCGTAGCGGTCGGGACCGGCCCGTAGCTTCCAGCTCGTGACTGACTCTTCACGGCGGAACTTCCTGCGCGGTGCCGGAATTCTCGGTGCCGGGGCGGCTGTGTCCGCGCTTCCTGGTCTGAACGGGATCGCCGCGGCCGATCCCGGTGTCGCTCGGCGGCCGGACGGTGACAGCCCGCGGTTCACGATCGCGGTCATGCCGGACACCCAGTACCTGTTCGACGAGGACCGGGGCGACTCGACGCCGGTGGACGCCTCGTTGTCGTACCTGCTGCGGCACGCACAGGACGACAACGTTGTCTTCCTCGCGCACCTCGGCGACCTCACTCAGAACGGGCAAGCCCGGGAGTTCGCTGGCATCAGCCGGTCGTTCCAGGTGCTCGACCGGTTCCGGTTCCCGTACAGCACGCTCGCGGGCAACCACGACATCGACGGTTCCACCGACGACCAGCGCGGCCGGACGCCGTACCTCGACGCGTTCGGGCCGCAGCGGCAGCGAAACTCGCCGACGTTCCGCGGCTCGTCGAAGGACGGCTACAACACCTACCACGTGTTCCGGGCCGCCGGTCGGGAGTGGCTGGTGCTCGCGATGGACTGGCGTCCCTCAGCGGGCGGGTTCGCGTGGGCGAAGCAGGTTCTCGCGCAGCACCCGAAGATGCCCGCCATCCTGACGATCCACGAGCTGGTCAACTCCGACGAGCAGGGCAAGGCGTTCCTGTCGGACTTCGGGCAGAAGGTCTGGGACGAGTTCGTCAACGAAAGCGACCAGATCTTCCTGACGCTCAACGGTCACTACTGGCCGCCGAGCCGTCTGGTGAAGCGCAACGCCGCCGGCCACGACGTGCACCTGCACCTCACCAACTACCAGGACCGCTACTACGGCGGCAGCGGCATGATCCGGCTGTACCAGTTCGACGTCGCCCGCGGCGTGATCGACGTGCGCACCTTCTCGCCGTGGCTCGACGGCAAGCGCGACCTCACCGAACTCGAGCGCATCGAGGCCGAGCGCAGCACCGACGTCGACTACTTCAGCCTCGACATCGACTTCGACCAGCGGTTCGCCAGTTTCGCGCCCGTGCCGGTGCCGCCGGCTCGCCCGGTGAAGCCGCAGCTCGTGCCGGGCACCGTCGCGTACTGGCGGTTCGAGGGCGGTCGCGCGGGGGCTCCGGTGCCGGACGACGCGGTGATCAAGGATCTCTCCGGCCGCGGCAACGACCTGCGTCGCGCGACCGTGCCGGGCAGCGGGCCCGGTGCGTTGACTTACTCGGCGGATTTCTCGCCCCGCCAACCGTCACGGGCGAGTCTTCGGTTCGACGGCGCGCGCAACCCTGGTCGCGGCGCGTATCTCCAGACCGTCGACAGCGCACCGATGAACAACCTGACCTTCCAGCGCGGCTACACCGTCGAAGCGTTCATCCGCCTGCCCGAGGACTTCCGCGACGGCACCCACGGCTGGTGCGGCATCTTCGCGCGCCTCGGCAACGGCGGCGCGGCCGGGAAATCCGGCGACGACCCCAACGAATCGGCCGCGACGTTCAGCGTCTCGGACGGCGCCGAGCTGCAGTGGGCGGTATTCCCGTTGAACCAGAACGGAATCTCGACCAACTGGGGTCACGAACTGCCGCTGGCGAAGTGGTGGCACGTCGCGGTTGTCAACGACGGATGGCGCAGCACCCTGTACGTCGACGGCTGCCCGCTGTTGCGCAACCCCAAGACCCCGGCGATCGGCCTGGCCAATCCGGGCGGCAGCTGGCTGGTCGGCGCGTCGTCGTACCGGGGCAAGGTGGAACGGAGCTTCTACGGCGAGATCGGCGAAGCGCGCGTCGTCGACCGGGCGCTGGCTCCGCGGGAATTCCTGCTGGGCGGATAAGCGATGCCGATTGGGCTCGGCGATTGCGGAACGCCGGGCGCGCGGGCCGGGGATTGGATCCGGACTTGGCAGCTGAGGCCGACCCGAATCCGCGGCTCGCTATTCCGAGTGCGCGGTGGGCAAATTCGACTGGTGCGGCCGTTCGGAGGCATTAGCGAAACTGATGGCTTCGTCCGGTCGGTCTAATCGGGGGCGGGAGGTAATAGTCATCTTGAAGTAGCATCAGGGGGCGGGAATTCTTTCCAGGGTGAGTGCTGGCCTCGTTTTTGCTGAGGTCAGCACTGTGCCGGTGAGCGGGACTGGGCTTGTTGCGCGGAAGGCGTGCCCGGCGAGCGTTCCCGTGCCGGGGACTGGGGCAGGGAACGTCGGGGCCGGTCCGTCGCCGGGCAGCGTCGTTGCTGGAGCCGACGGGTGGGTTGGTGTCGTGTGCTGGGTCAGCGTCGTTGCTGGTGCCAGCGGTGGGGCTGCTTCCGTGTGCTGGGTCGGCATTGTTGCCGGAGCCAGCGGTCGGGCCGTGGTCTGGGCCAGCGTCGTTGCTGGCTGGTGCCGGGTGCCGCCAGCGTCGTTGCTGGGACGGGGTTAGCCCGCGCTGGCCAGCGTCGTTGCTGGACCAGCCGTGGGGCTGGGTGCGGTGCCTGGGCGGGTGGTTGAGCCCGCTGTCGGAACGGGTGGTTGGGTCGGACCTCGCCGGGCCGACATTGGCACCGGAATTCCGGAGCCGTCACCAGCGCTGATGCTAGAAACGGGACTTCGGAGCCGGTGCTCGACGTCCTGGCTGATCGCGTCTGGGCAAGCCTGACCTCGGTCGATCGGGTGCCAGCCGCCCGGGGTCGTGCCGCGGGGCCGGGTTGGTCCAGTCCAGGAGCGCCGTTGGCGACGGCGGCCCGGGAGCCGTGTCCGCGGAACCAGGTGGTCTAGACCGCGGACCAGTCGATCCTGCCGGGAGGCAGTTCGATCCGGTCCAGCTAGCCAGGCCGATGCAGCCTGGTGCCGATCCGGTCCAGCCGACTGAGCTAAGCCGACGCAGCCGGGTGCCGACCCGGTCCAGCCAACGAACCAAGCCGACACAGCTGGGTGCCGACCCGGTCCAGCCCGCCGAGCTAGGCCGACACAGCCGGGTGCCGACAGATCCAGCTCACCGAGCTAGGCCGAGGCAGCCGGGTGCCAGATCCAGCTCAACGAGCCAGGCTGACGCAGCCGGGTTCCGACTCAGTCCAGCTCAACGAGCCACGCCGACGTACACGCCGACGCAATCGACCCGATCCGGCTCGACGGGCCGCGCCGGTGTCGACCCGGTTCAGCCCGCTCAACCAGTCCGGCGCAGCCGATCGATCCGGCCGCGCTGGTCTGGGGACCGTGCCGAGGACCCGCGGGCATCGCCCGAGGGGCCAGTCGGGGGCTCCAGCGCATGAACCTGGACCTAAAGCCCAGCTCAACTGCCCAGCCAAGCAGTCAGTCCGTCCGCGCCGCGCCGGAAGCCCGGCCAGCACCTCAGACCGAGAACCCCACCGAGAACTCAGTCTGAGCACGCCAGCCCACGAACCCAGCCCGTGCACCTAACCCGCGCACCCGGCCCGCGAATTCCGCGAGACCCGGCCCGCGAGCCCAGGCCGCGAATCCAATCCGCGCACCCGGCTCACGAACCCGCGAGACCCGGCCCATGAACCCCGCGAGACCTAGCCCGCGAAGCCGATCCGCGCACCGAGCCCGCGAATCCTGCGAGACCCAGCCCGCGAGCGCAATCCGCGCGCCCAGCTCACGAACCCCACGAGACCCAGCCTGCGAGCCCCGCGAACCCCGCGAGAGTCAGCCTGCGAGCCCCGCGAACCCCGCGAGACCCAGCACGCGATCCCGATCCGCACACCCAGCCCACGAACCCCGTGAGACCCAGCCCGCGAACCCCGATCCGCGGAAACCCGGCCGCGAAACCAGCCAGGAATCCGTGGTTCAGGCGGTGAGCCGTCCCCACGAATAGTCCTGTTTCGCGAGCTTCAGGTACACGAACAGCTCCGTCGAGACCACGCCCGCGATCGGCCGTACCTCGTCGCCTAGTACGGACAGCAGGTGGTCGTCGTCGCGGCAGAGCAGTTCCGCTAGCAGGTCGAAGCGGCCTGAGCAGAGTGCTACCTGGTGCACGTCGGCGACCTTGGCCAGTTGCTGGGCCACTTCGCGGGCGTCTCCGTCCACCGTGATGCCGACCATCGCCCTTCGGGTCAGGTCGACGTGTTCCGGCGAGGTCACGGCGACTATCTGCACCATTTCCTCCCGCAGCAGCCGTTGTACTCGCTGCCGCACCGCGCCCTCCGAAAGACCCACCGCCTTGGCCAGCGCGGTGAACGACGCCCTGCCGTCTTCCTGTAACAGCGTGATGAGCGTCCGGTCCGTCCCGTCTAGCGCTCTCGGAGCACGCGGTTCCTCGATTTTCGTACGGTTTTCGTCACCCATGCCGTCCCTCCCTGTGTTTCGGCATGTGATTTGTCAGACGCGCAGCGTATCGGCAGGAGCCGGAGAGCAGGAGACCCTTTCCCGTTTTCTTCTCCAGATGGCGGACATGTGCGCTCCCGCACGCCCCCGTTCTGGCTCGGGCAAACAGCGGGTACGGTCGCGAACCGCCGATCTCTAGGAGGAATATTCCAATGACCGAAGCCGTCGCCGCACCTGTGGTGCCGGCCAAGGGGCTCCGTTCGAACGCGCTCGGCATGGTGTCTTCGACGGTGATCGGGATGTCCTCGACCGCCCCGGCCTATTCGATCGCCGCGACGCTCGGGTTCATCGTGCTCGCCGGGACCGGGTTCAAGGCGGCCGCGTTCGTGCTGCTGTCGTTCGTGCCGGTGCTGTTCGTCGCCTTTGCCTTCCGGGAACTGAACGCGGCCGAACCCGATTGCGGCACCAACTTCACCTGGGCCACCCGCGCGTTCGGCAGCCGGGTCGGGTGGATGACCGGCTGGGTGGTCCTGGTGGAGCAACTGCTGGTGATGAGCAGTCAGTCCGCGCTGACCGGCCGGTACACGCTGCTGCTGTTTGGTCTAGACGACCTCGCCGGCAACCGCGCGGTGACGACCGCGATCGGAGGCGCGTGGCTGCTCGCGCTCTGCTGGCTTTGCTACCGCGGCATCGAGGTGTCCGCGCGGGCGCAGTGGATCCTCCTCGGCATCGAACTCGCCGTCCTGGTGATCTTTTCCGTCGTAGCGCTCACGCGCGTCTACCGAGGCACTGCGGGCCCGCAAGCGAGCCTGCCGCGGTGGGACTGGCTGTGGCCGAGCGGAGTGAGCGTCGGGACGGCGGTGTCGGCGGTGCTGCTCGCGGTCTTCATCTACTGGGGCTGGGAGAGTTCGCTTTCGGTGAACGAGGAATCGGCCGATCCGCGGCACGCGCCGGGCCGCGCGGCGATCCTGTCCACCGTGCTGCTGGTGCTCAACTACCTGCTGGTGACCGTCGCGGCGCTGGCGTTCGCGGGCGTCGGCGAGCACGGGATCGGGCTGGCCAACGAGGCGAACGCCGAGGACGTGCTCGCCGGGCTGGGCGGCGCGGTGTTCGGGACGTCCGGGTTCGGCAAGGTCATGGGGGTGCTGCTGATCGTGTCGGTGCTGACCAGCGGCGCGGCGACGAGCCAGGCGACGATCATGCCCGCCGCGCGGACGACGTTGTCGATGGCCAGCCACGGCGCGCTGCCCAAGGTGTTCGCCCGCGTGCATCCGAAGTACCAGACGCCGTCGGTGACCACGTGGGCGTTCGGGCTGGTGTCGCTGGCCTTGTACGTGCTGCTGGCGTTGTGGAGCCGGAACGTGCTCGCGGATTCGGTCGACGCGGTCGGGCTTACGATCGCGATCGAGTTCACGATGACGGCACTTGCGTGCGTGTGGGTGTTTCGCCGGACGCTGTTGTCGAGCGTGCGTAACTTCTTGCTTCGCGGCCTACTGCCATTTGTGGGCGGCGTGTTCTTCCTGGCGGTACTGGTGCTTGCGGCGATCGCGTACGCGAAGCCTGACGCTGGAGAGACCACTGTGTTCGGTATTGGCGGCGTTGCGGTGATTGGGGTCGTGGCGATCCTCGTGGGTTTCCCGTTGATGTTCGCCGTGCAACGCGCGTGCCGAGACTTCTTCGCCGGGCGACGTCTGACGCGCGGCGCCGTTGCCCGCGACGGTCAGACCATCGAAAGCTAGCAGCGGCGAAGCAGGTCTTCTTCGGTTTCGCGGCGTACGAGGAGCGTCGCGTGTCCGTCGCGGACGCCGACCAGCGGTGGGCGTCCGACGAGGTTGTAGTTCGACGCCAGCGAGTGGTGGTACGCGCCGGTGCACGGTACGGCCAACAGGTCGCCGACGTGGATGTCGTCGGGCAGACAGACATCCGCCAGTACGTCGCCGGACTCGCAGTGTCGTCCGACCACTGTCATCGGCGTACGCGCGGCCTTCGTGCGACGGCCGACGAGACGCGCGGTGTAGCGCGCGCCGTACAGTGCGGGGCGCGGGTTGTCGCTCATACCGCCGTCGACAGCGACGAAGGTGCGCGCGCCGCGTTTCACTGCGCACACGCGGTAAACGGTGATCCCGGCCGGTCCGACGATCGCGCGGCCGGGCTCGATGGTCAGTCGGGGCAAGGGGAAGTCGCGTGACGAGCATTCGTAGCCCAGCGCGACGCGGAGACGTCGTGCGTACCCGTCGAGGTCGAAGGATGCTTCGCGGTCGGCGTACGGCACCGCGTGGCCGCCGCCGAGATCCAGTTCGCGCAACGTGATTCCGTATTGGTCGCGGATGCGGACGAGTACTTCGACCATCCGCCGCGCGGCTTCCTCGTAACGGTCCACACGGGACACTTGCGAGCCGATGTGGCAGTGCAGTCCGGTCAGTTGCAGGCTTGGCTGCGAAAGTACTGCTGCGACAGCGCGGTCGACGTTGTCGCGTACGTCGGCGCGTAGCGAGAAGCCGAACTTCTGTCCTTCGGTGCCGGTTGTGATCGCAGCGTGCGTGTCGCCGCTGACGCCGGGCGTGACGCGAATGAGGACGCGTTGTGCGCCGTGTGCGAGCGCGCCGAGTTGTTCGACTTCGTCGAGAGAGTCGAGGACGATGCGGCCGACGCCGTACTGCAGCGCGGCTTTCAGATCTTCAGGTGTCTTCGCGTTGCCGTGCAACAGAATGCGCTCCGCGGGAAAACCGACAGCGCGCGCGACGGCGATCTCTCCTGCGGAGCACGTGTCGAGGGACAGTCCTTCTTCGGCGACCCAACGCAACACTGCTCGCGTACAGAGCGCCTTGCTTGCGAAGGCGACGTCGGCTTCCGGCAGCGCACGGCGGTACGCGCGGGCCGTTTCGCGCACCTGTTCCTCGTCGAGGAGGTAGGCGGGCGTACCGAAGCGCGCGGCCAGGTGGCTGACCGGCGCGCCGGCGAAGAGCAACTCGCCGCCTTCGCCGAGCTTCGTGCCTTGCGGCCAGAGTCCCGGCTCTAGGTGGTCGGCGGCCTCGCAGCCGAGACTCGGGAGCAGCTCGCTGAGCGTCACGGTTACCTCCGGTCGATGTCGATCGCGGCGAACACCGCCAGCACACGGCGCCGACCCCGGACCGGAACGTCCCGGAAACGGGCCCCTGACGGTCCGGGCGGTCGTGCTGACGCGTTCTTAACGCGCGAGTAACTTCCGCCACGCCCCGGTTGAGCTGGGCTTTGCTGAGTTTTCGGGCGACTCGCCGTCTTATCGGACATGGTTGAACAGATGACCGACTTCGCGAGCGAGACCGAGCCGTACCGGCACGAGCTGCGGGTGCACTGCTACCGGATGCTGGGCTCGTTCGACGAGGCGGAAGACCTGGTCCAGGAGACGCTGCTGCGCGCGTGGCGCAGCCGTTCGACGTATGCGGGCCGCGCCAGCCTGCGGGCGTGGCTGTACCGGATCGCGACCAACGCGTGTCTCGACCACCTCGAAGCGCATCCGCGCGAGCTGCCGACGCTCGATCTGCCGGTTGCGCACGACTCCGACCTCGCGCCGCGCCCCGATGTCGCCGTGCCGTGGTTGCAGCCTGCGCCCGACAGCGCGCTTCAACCGGACGCTGTCGTCGTCGCGCTCGAGACGGTGGAGTTGGCGTTCCTCGCCGCCATTCAGCATCTTTCGCCGCGACAGCGTGCTGCGTTGGTGCTTCGCGACGTACTCGGCTGGTCTGCGCGCGAAGCGGCTTCAGTGCTCGGTACGACGCCTGCGTCGGTGAACAGCAATGTGTTGCGCGCGCGGGCCGAACTGCAGGAGCACTTGCCTACACGACGTACGGAGTGGGCGTCGGCGTCCGCGAGCGACGAGGAACGCGCTGTCGTTGCGAAGTACGTGAAGGCGCTCGTAGAGCACGACGAAGCGGCCTTCGCTGAGCTGTTGCGCGAAGACGTGCGTTGCAGTCACGCTCCCGGCGCTGGCGGGCACATGGGACCGGAACCGACTTGGTATGCGGGGCGAGCCGCAGTGCTCGAAGCCTGGGCACCGGCGTTGCAAGGGGGCAACGCTGTCGAGTTCCGCGTGGTCGAGACGCGCGCGAACGGTCTGCCCGCCCTCGCGACGTACGCGCGCACAGTCGGAGAGTTCCGGCCTTTCGGTCTGGTGACGCTGCGGCTGGACGGCAGTCGGGTCGCGGAGGTGACCACCTTCGGCCCGGAGGTATTCCCAGCCTTCGACCTGCCGCCAGCGCTCGCCTGACTCGTTACGAAAGCCCCCACGCGGACAGGATTCCGAACAGCTGGTCCCGTTCGGCCGCAGTCAGCAGCCTGCTCGGCGGCCGAACGTCGGGGCGGCACAGGCCGAGCTGCGAGAGCGCGTCCTTGACCACGCTGACGTTATTCGCGTTGCTGTGGGCGGCGCGCATCTCCTCGAACGGGCGGATGCGGTCCCAGATCTCCATTGCTCCGGCGAAGTCGTGGTTGCGCAGGCGGCGGAACAGGTCGAGCGAGATCTGCGGGGCGACGTTCACCAGCCCGGAGGTGAAGCCCGTCGCGCCGACCGCGAAGTACCCAGGGGCGGACAGTTCGGCGAGACCGGCGATCCACACGAAGCGCTCGTACCCTGCGTCGCGCGCGACGGTGCGGAAGCGCACTGGGTCGGGCACCGCGTACTTCACGCCGAGCACGTTCGGTGCGGCGTCGGCGAGCTGTGCCAGGTCTGCCCCCTCGATGGCGGGGTTGCGCACGTACAGCACAACCCCGAGTTCGGGCACTTCGTTCGCGATAGCGCGGTGATAGTCGATCCAACCCGCGCGCGATACGTACGGATGCACGGGCTGGTGGATCATCACCATGTCCGCTCCGGAAGCGCGCGCGTGCTTCGCGGCCTTCACCGCTGTACGCACGTCATGGCCGACGCCTGCGAGGACGCTCGCCTCCCGCGCCGCCTTCGTGGTGAGTTCGAGACACTGTCGCGTTTCTTGCTCTTCGAGCGCGTAGAACTCGCCGGTGTTGCCGTTCGGCGTGACGACCTCGACGCCGCTCAGCACGAGCCGTTCGACGAGCCGCTCGTACGTCTCGGCGTCCACGTCCCCGGCCGCGGTGAAGGGGGTCACCGGGATCGCCACCACGCCGGCGAGCCGCTGTCGCTGTTTCTCGAACGCCACGAGCAGATCCGATCTGATATATGATGTCTCGACAAAGCGAAGAGTAACACGAGGCGAGCCAGGACAATCGTCCTGACCTTTGGGTTCAGCGTCCTGGAAATCCGTCGAAGAGCGGCCCGACCTGGCGAGAACCTGGGTACGGTGGGCAGATGCCCGACGCGTTGTTCGCCCATCCCCGCCTCGCGCCGATCTACGACACGTTCGACGGCGACCGGGTCGACCTGCCCGCGTATCTCCGGATCGCAGACGAGCTGGCGGCTCGCCGGGTGCTGGACGTCGGCTGCGGCACCGGCTGCCTGGCGGTCTTGCTCGCCGAAACCGGACGCACCGTCATCGGGGTCGATCCGGCGGAAGCGTCGCTCGACATCGCGCGGGCAAAGGACCGCCGCGTCGATTGGCGGCACGGAGACGCGACCACCCTGCCCCCGCTGGACGCGGATCTCGCGGTGATGACCGGGAACGTCGCGCAGGTCTTCCTGACCGACGACGACTGGGCGGCGACCCTCCGCGGAATCCGGACGGCGCTGCGGCCCGGCGGGTATCTGGTGTTCGAGACCCGGCGGCCGGATTACCGCGCGTGGGAGACCTGGGACGTGCCGCCGCACACCCGCGAGGTGCCCGGGATCGGGGCGGTGGAGCAACGAGTCGAGGTCACCGAAGTCCGGCTGCCGCTCGTCTCATTCCGCACCACATACCGGTTCCTGGCCGACGGGACCGTTATCGCCTCGGACTCGACCCTCCGATTCCGCAGTCAGGACGAGGTCGAGACGAGCCTGCGCGCGGAGGGCTACCGGGTCCTGGACGTCCGGCAGGCCCCCGACCGGCCGGACCGCGAGTTCGTCTTCCTCGCCCAAGCCGAGTGAACCGGCACGCCCCCGGCGAAGAGGGCGTGCCGAATCCTCAGCGCAGGGCGTCCAACGCGAACGCCGTGTACATGGCGACCCCGGCGGCCATCGCCGGTTCGTGGAACTTCACCCGGTTCGAGTGGTTGTCCTCGGTCGTCGCCGGATCCGCTCCCGGCTCGCGCGCGCCGATGAACGCGAACGTGCCCGGAACCCGTTGCAGCACATACGAGAAGTCCTCCGCGCCCATGATCGGCGTGGTCAGCTCCTCGACGTGGTCCGGCCCCAGCACCTCCGCACCCAGCGACAACACCTCAGCCGCCACCTGCGGGTCGTTGACCGTCGTCGGGTAGCCCGGGTCCACCCCAGCCGACACGCGGCAGCCATGGGCCGCTCCGACCGCCTCGCACACCTTCGGCAGTTCCTCGCGGACGAAGGACCGCGTCGTCTCCGAGAGGGTGCGAATGGTCCCCTCGAGCACCGCCGTCTCGGGGATGATGTTCGTCGTCGTTCCGGCCACGATGCGGGTCACCGAGACCACCGCCGGGTCGAAGACGCTGATCCGGCGCGTGACCATCGTCTGCAGCGCGCCGACCATCGCCGCCGCGGCGGGAACGGGGTCGATGGCGTCGTGCGGGGCGGAACCGTGGCCGCCGCGGCCGGTGACCTCGACGCTGAACGTGTCGGCCGACGCCATCATCGGCCCGCCGCGCACCTGCAGCACGCCGCTTGGACTGTTGGCGATCGTGTGCAGGCCGAAGGCACGCGTGACGCGCGTGCCGGCCGCGTCCAGCACTCCCTCGTGGATCATGTGCCGCGCGCCGTGCAGGCCCTCCTCGCCCGGCTGGAACATGAACACCACCGAACCCGCCAGCTCGTCGACGCGCTCCGACAGCAGCCGGGCGGCCGACGCGAGCATCGCGACGTGCGTGTCGTGTCCGCAGGCGTGCATCGTGCCGTCGATCTCGGACGAGAACTCCAGGCCGGTGTCCTCGGTCAGCGGCAGCGCGTCCATGTCGGCCCGCAGCAGGATGGCCGGGCCTGGCCGGGCACCGCGCAGCACGCCGGTGAGCGACGTCGTGGAGCGGCCGTCGGTCAGTTCGATCGGCAGGTCGGCCAGCGCGGCGCGGATCGCCGCCTGGGTGCGCGGCAGCTGCAAGCCCTGTTCAGGGTGCCGGTGCACGGCGCGGCGGAGCTCGACAGTGCGGTCCTGCAGCTGCCGCGCGGCGTCGAGCAGCCCGGGGTGGCGATTGCCGGGCAGGGTGGGGAGGTCGGTGGGTCCGGTCATGGCTCGATAGTGGCACCTCGCACGCTTCGGGCGCACCGTGCGTGCGTTCGCCAGCGAGGCGGAATACGGTGTGCGCATGGCGGTGCAAGAGCCGGTCACGGGCTTCGCGATAGCTGTGGTCCGTGAAGACGGTCGGTGGCGGTGCAGTGCGCTCGATTCCTCGGCGCTCACAGAACTGGATGCGGCGATCACCGAGCTGGGCAAGCTCCGGTCGACCGGGGCGGCGTTCGGCCTGCTGGCCGTCGACGACGAGTTCTTCGTGATCGTCCGGCCGAGCCCGAGGGGACCGTCGCTGCTGCTGTCTGACGCCGCCGCGGCGCTCGACTACGACATCGCGGCCGACGTCCTCGACGTCCTGCGCGTCGACCCCCCGGACGAGGACGACGACGCGGTCTGGCCCGAGGGCGACCTCGAAATCCTGGCCGACCTCGGCCTGCCCGGCGGCGAACTGGAGGTGATCGTCGGCGAGGTCGACCTCTACCCGGACGAACAGCTCCAGATGATCGCCCAGCGGTGCGGCTTCGAGGCCGAGTTCTCGAAACTGCTGGACCAGCTCTGAGACGGCCGGACGACACCGAGGCCGTGCGGGCCGCGCTCGACGCGGCCCGCGCCCCCGGTGCCGACGTGCCCATCGGCGCGGTCGTCTTCGACCCCGACGGGCGCCCGCTGGCCGCGGCCCGCAACGCGCGCGTCGAACTGGCCGACCCCACGGCGCACGCGGAGATCCTCGCCCTGCGCGCGGCGGCCCGCGAGTTCGGCGACGGCTGGCGGCTGGAGGGCTGCACCCTCGCGGTCACGCTGGAACCCTGCACGATGTGCGCCGGCGCGCTCGTGCTCGCCCGCGTCGCGCGGCTGGTGTTCGGAGCCTGGGAGCCCAAGACGGGCGCGGTGTCGTCGCTGTGGGACGTCGTGCGCGACCGCCGCCTCAACCACCGGCCGGAAGTCCACGGCGGTGTGCTCGAAAGCGACTGCGCGGCCCTGCTCGAGGCGTACTTCGCGGACCGCCGGCTAGGGGCCGAGTAACCCCCGCCGAACCCCGCGGAAGGGGTCCGGTATTGTTCTCGGCGGTGGCGTGTCCGAGCGGCCGAAGGAGCACGACTCGAAATCGTGTGACGGTTAATCCCGTCCGTGGGTTCAAATCCCACCGCCACCGCGTGCGAGTGGGCGAGCCATGCCGACGGAAAGCGTCGGCCTGGCTCGCCCGCCGTGTTTCTGGGGGTGCAACCCCCAGGCCCCGCCCGGAGGGGCTTCGCCCCCCGGACCCCCCGTCGTGGTGCTCGCCTTGGGTGGGCGGGTTCGGCCACCGGAGGGCTTCGCCCCCGGGCCCCTGTCGTGGTGCTCGCTTTGGGTGGGTGGGTGCGGCTAGCGAGTAATGGCCGTCAAGTGGGGTGTTTTCGCAGTAGCGTGGGGAGCATGAGCGGAGAGCTTCCGGCTGTTGGCAAGACTGCGGTGGGGGTCGCCGGGCTGCGGGCGTTGGAGAGCGGGCGGCCGGATCGGCTGTTCGAGGATCCGTACGCGGGGGCGTTTTTCCACGCCGGGCGCGCGATCTTCGAGGGCCGGGAGAATCACCGCGAGCTGGGGATGGTGTTCGCGCAGCAGGTCGCGATCCGCACCCGGTTCTTTGACGACTTCGTCGCTGGTGGCACGCAGACGGTGCTTCTCGCGGCCGGGCTCGACGCGCGGGCGTTCCGGCTCGACTGGCCCGACGGGGCGCGCGTGTTCGAGGTCGACCTGCCGGACGTGCTCGCGTTCAAGGAAACCGTGCTGGCCGAACAAGGGGCGCGCGCCCGGTGTGAGCGGACGGTGGTCCCGGTGGACCTGCGGGACGACTGGGTCACTGCCTTGCGCGACAAGGGATTCGACCCGGGCAAGCCGACGGTGTGGCTTGCCGAGGGGCTGCTGGTCTACCTCAGCCGTGACGAGGCGGAGCGGCTGCTCACGGCCGTCACCGAGGTGTCCGCACCGGGCAGTCGGATTTCGTTCGAGCATCGGCCGGACGGCGATCGCGACGGATTGCTGGAGCGGGCGCGCAAATACGGCGGCGAGGTCACGGCGCTCTGGCGCGGCGGGCTCGCGGGCGACGCTCCGGAGTGGCTCGCCGAGCACGGCTGGCGGCCGGAAACCGTTACGGTGGCGGAACTTTCCGTCCGGTACGGGCGTGAACCGCTGGAGCACACTCGCGGCGGATTCGTGCTCGCGACCCGTTAATTCTCTTCCTGCAACACGGGTGTGCCGAACGCGTCGAGGAAAGTCGTTGCCTCTCCTATGGTTGCGACGCCGCGCTCGACCGCTTCCGCGATGGTCGCGCACGCTTCGCGCACCGCTGGCTCCGCGGATCGGTCACCCGCCAAGAGCGCGACGGCCGCCGGCGACACTCCTTCGGCGATCAGCATGACCCGCGCCGCGGTCTGATCTGCCAGCCGGTCAAGCAAATCCGCCAGATCCAGGCCGACCGACGCGGTGCGGGCAGCGGCTTCGGCAGCCTGCCGGTAATGCGCGTCCAGTTCGTCGGCGCAGCCCCGGAATCGCGCGGCCGGTTCGCCGCCCCACTTGCGTTCCGCGCTGTGCGCCCCGCGTTCGAACTCCAGCCGCGCCATCACCAAAACGTCGCGTCCGCTGGAAAGCGTGCGCGCCGATTCGCGGATCGTCTGCGGGGAACAGTCGATCTGGCGCAGTGCGGCGACCGGGTCCGGTGCGCCGATCGCGGCGGCCGCGGCGCTCAATGAGGCAAGCCCGGCGGCCGCGTTGTCCAGCGCCGGGTGGAGGAACGGCATCAACTCAGCAGCGCCGTCGCGATCGTCGGGCGGTGGTGGTGGCCGCGGGCGGCCATCCGCAGCTGGCCGGCGAGGTCGGACGTCGCGTCGCCGAGAATGCGCGCGTCGACGTCCCGCGCGGCGAGCGCGGCCTCCCACCGGGCGGCGATTTCCCGCGCCGGCGCGGAAATGCCCCACGGCGTCGATTCGAGACGGGCTTCGGCGAACCGGCCCGCCGCTCGGTCCGCGTCGGCAGCCGCTCGATCGAGCGCGTCCGCGGCGGCGTTGAGCCGCTCGCTCATCGAACCTGCCATCGGGACCTCCGCTTCCGGGAGAGCGCGAACCGCGGCCCGCCACCCTCTGAGGAGATCTAACCCCATCGAGGCGGCCCGGGTCACTCGGCCGGGCGTGCGACGATTCCACATCGTGGGGATCCTTGACCAGCCGCTCCGCGCCCCGCCAGAATTGGAGTCATGCCAGAGAACCGGGTAGTGCCGCAAGCCGGCCGTGCCCCGGCGCGGTCGGACGGCGAGGGTGTAGCCGCCCTCCTGAGGCGTCGCGGTCGTCTCGGCTCCCCTCCCGCGTAGGCGATTTCCCGCTCACCAAGCCGAATTCGCCTATTCTTCCGGGAGTACCCCCATGTCTGTAGACCTGCCTGCCCGCCTGCGCTCGTCCGTCACCCCGGACGACGGGATCCTCGAAGGACCGCGCGTGCTGCGCCGCCTTCCGGACGGCGGCGAAGAACGTCCCTACGAGCTTTTCGCCCTGCGCCCGCTCGGAAGGGTGATCGGCGCGGAAATCTCCGGAGTGGACCTCGGCGCGCCGGTTTCGCCGCGGCTGCGGGCCGAGCTGAACCGCGCGCTGCTGGAGTGGAAGGTGCTCTTCTTCCGCGACCAGCACATCACGTCGCAGCAGCAGCGCGCGTTCGCCGCCAACTGGGGCGAGCTGGAGACCAACCCGTTCATCCCGCGGGGCGATTCCGACGAGGTCGTGCGGTTCACCCGCACCGCCGGGATGCCCGGGTACGAAAACATCTGGCACACCGACGTCACCTGGCGGCCGAACCCGGCGCTCGGTTCGGTGCTGCGGCTCGTCGAGGTCCCGCCGATCGGCGGCGACACGATGTGGGCCGACATGGCCGCCGCCTACGACAACCTGCCCGCCGACGTCCGCGAGCGGATCGACGGCCTCACCGCGGTGCACGATTTCGTCCCCGGTTTCGACCGGTTCACCGACCCGGACCTGCTGGCCCAGTGGCAGGACGCGTACCCGCCGGTCGAGCACCCGGTGGTGCGGACCCATCCGGAGACCGGACGGCGGACGTTGTTCGTCAACCAGGCGTTCACCACGCACATCGTCGGCCTCGACCGCGGCGAAAGCGACCGGCTGCTGCGGTATTTGTTCCTGCAGGCGCACACGCCGGAGTTCCAGGTGCGCTTCCGCTGGGAGCCGGATTCGGTGGCGTTCTGGGACAACCGCGCGACCCAGCACTACGCGGTCAACGACTACCACCCGCACGTCCGGATCGCCGAACGCGTCGCGATCGTCGGGGACCGGCCGTACTGATCAGCGGGGTACCCCGGTGAGGACGGTGTCGACGAGTCGTTCGAGATAGACGTCGTCGGCGGAGTTCGCCCGGATCAAGGTGTGGAACCAGAGGTTCCCGCCGAGCAGATCCATGATCATTTCCGCATCCGCGGGATCGGCGAGTTCGCCTCGGTCGTGGGCGCGGTCGAAAACGGCCTGCTCACGGCCGAGGCGGTCGGCGAAAAAGCGTCCGGCGGCCTCGGCGGTGGCGGCCCGGTCCGGCAGCGCGGAGACGACGGCCGTGATGACGCGCCGGTTCGCCGGATCGGTCAGCAGCCGGTGGATCTGCCTCGCCAGTTCGAGGAGATCGCCGCGCAGCGACCCGGTGTCGGGGATCTCGAAGGTCAGCTCCGGGGCCTGGACGAGGGCGTCGGCGAGGACCTCGTCCTTGGTCGCCCACGTGCGGTAGATCGTCGTTTTGTGCACCCCGGCTCGCGCGGCGACCGCTTCGACGGTCAAGGCGTCGTAACCGCGTTCGGCCAGCAGCGCGAGGGTCGCGGAGAAGATGGCGTCCGCCTTGCGCGGACGGGAGGCGGTCCGGTCCATGGCTCGATCCTAACCACGTTTGCAACGGTGCGTTGCATTTGGTAGACCGGTGATATGCAACGCACCGTTGCAAACTGGGCGAAGGGGGAGACATGAGCGACGTGCTGCCGGTGGTTTTCGTGCACGGCATCCGGCTGTCCGGAGCGTGCTGGCAACAGCAGAAACGCCTGGCACGGGGTCGAATCGCGACGCCGGACCTGCCGGGACACGGGACGCGGCGCGGGGAACGGTTCACTCTCGACGGTGCGGTCGACGCGGTCGCCGACGCTATCGACGAGGTCGGCGGCCGCGCGGTTCTGGTCGGGCATTCCCTCGGCGGCTATGTCTCGATCGCGACCGCGGCCCGCCATCCGGAGCGGGTCGTATCCCTGGTGGGAGCTGGCTGTTCGCTCGTGCCCAGTCCGATATTGCGCGGCGGGTTCCGGTTCGCGAGCCGCGGGCTGGCGGCAGCTGCGGACGACGGCGCGTGGCTGCTCCGCCGGGTTCTTCCCGCCGAGGTGGCGGAACCGACGATCGCCGCGGGAATCGCTTCCGAGGTCATCCCCGACGTGCTGGCGGCTGGGATGGATCCGCTCGCCGACCTCGCGCGGTACCCGGGGCGGGTACTGCTGCTGAACGGCCGCCACGACCACTTCCGCCTTGGCGAGCGCCGGTTTTTGGCTGCCTGTCAGGACGGAGCGCTGCAGATCGTGCCGGGAGCTGGCCACTACCTGCCGCTCACCCACGGCGAGATCTGCGCGCGAGCGGCGGCGCTGGTCAGCGGTTAATGCTCACGAGTGGCGAGGCAGGCCGCCTTCCTCCCCCTCCCGCGCTCCCCCGCGCGGTCAAGGCGGCGCCTCGCCACTCGCGAGGCTTCCCCGGGGCAAATCCGTGGAGCCGCGGTCGCGGGAGAAGCGGAAAAAGTCCCGCGCCCGCGGCTGTTTTCCTCCGGCGGTGGCACCCGCGCACTCGACGACGGTCAACCCCCACGTGACCGTGTCGCCTCCCCCGCGAGGTGCTACCCGTGAGCGCCGGGGCGGCCCGAAAGTGGTCTGGGCCACAGTTTCCGTGCTCATCGGTAAGGTACTCCCGCCCGGTACCCGCCGACCCCGGGCTTGAGCTGCATTTAAGGCAGATGCGCCGTCCGGGTGAAGGCGGGACCGGCGGTCTAGCCGCGAAGTCCTTCGACGGTCGCGAAGCCATCACTGACCGTCACGGTCGTGCCGCGCCGCGCGGACAACTCCACGAAGCGCCGCAGTGCTTCGTCGGCGTCGGCTCCCGTCAACGGTACGCATTCGTTGTCTTCGTCGCGGCGGATCGGCACTAATTCGACCCGCATCTGCTCGCCGACGACGCAGCCGGCGAGCAGGCCGTCGCGGTGCCGGTCGCGCATGGCCGGCCAGTCGAAGACGAGGTTTCCCAGGCTGTAGAGGATCGGGCGGCCGCGGTACACCTCGACCGGCTGCACGGTGTGCGGTCCGTGCCCGACGACCAGGTCGGCCCCGGCGTCGACGATCGCGTGCGCGTAGGTCACCTGGTACTCGGCCAGTTCTTCGCCAGGGAGGCCCCAATGCATCGACACCACGACGTGGTCGGCCTCGGCGCGGGCGCGGCGGATGTCGGCGAGCAGCAGCTCCAGGTCGCGGCGGACCGGCGTGGTGTGCACGATCGGCGGGCGGCCGGGGACGTCCAGGACGCGCGGATCCGGTTGGTACGACGTGTAAGCGCCCGCTACGGCGACGCCCGGCGAGTCCTCCGTCGCCTCCTGCCCGACGGGCCAGCACAGCGACGTGTAGGCGAGGAACGCGATCCGGCCGCCGGGCCGTTCGAGGATCGCCGGCGCGTGCGCTTCGGCGAGGTTCGCGCCCGCGCCGCAATGCGCGATTCCGGCGCGGTCCAGGACGGCGAGGCTCGCCATCGCCGCGGCCGGCGGGTAGGTGACGTTGTTGGCCACCGACACGACGTCGATCTCGGCGGCGGTCAGCGCGGCGACCATCTCCGGCGGGGAATGCCGCCAGTTCGGCTTGTGCGGGATGTCCGTGCCGGTCGAGCCGGACAGCGGTCCCTCGAGATTCACGAACCGCACGTCGGCGCCGGTGAGCAGCGAGCTCAGCGGCTGGAACGCCGTTTCCGGGTTCGCGCGGCCCTGCAGGTTGACGTCTCCGCCGAGTACGAGCGTGATCATTGCGTCAACCCGTCCAAAGGAGGAAATCCCTCCAGCTCGTTACGAATCGTTGCCCTTTCGTCTTCCTCTGCTTCGCTTGTTCGGGGGACGATGCCTCGACCGTTGTCATGCAGAGGGGACTCAGGGTGACCATATCCCGTCGTCCCGCCGGGGGCCGCAGCGCCGGTGGGACAAGACTGACCAGAGGCGCGGTTGCCGTCTCCGCCGCTGCTCTCGCGCTCGGCGGACTGGCCGTGCCCGCTGCCGCGGCGCCGAGCGCGGACGCCCTGATCGCCGAGGTCTACGGCGGCGGCGGCAATTCCGGCGCCACGCTCACCAACGACTTCATCGAACTGGCCAACCACGGCGGCGCGCCGGTCGCGCTCGACGGGTACAGCGTCCAGTACCTGCCCGGTTCGGCGAGCGCGTCGAGCAAGTGGCAGGTCACGCCGCTCACCGGGTCCGTCGCGCCGAAGGGCCGCTACCTCGTCGCGGAGGGGAAGGGGAACGGCGGCACGGTCGCGCTGCCGACGCCCGACGCGACCGGCGGCATCGCGATGTCCGCGACCGCGGGCACCGTCGCGCTCGTGTCCGACAGCGCGCCGCTGACCTGCAAGACCGCCGCTGACTGCCTGGCCGACAGCCGCGTCAAGGACCTCGTCGGCTTCGGCGATGCCGTTGTCCGCGAAGGAAATCCGGCCGCCGCGCCGTCCAACACGACCTCGGTCGCGCGGGCGGCGACGCTCGCCGACACCGACGACAACAGCGCGGACTTCACCGTCGGCGACCCGACGCCCACCAACACCAAGGGCGAGACCACCGGCACGCAGCCGGGCGAACCGGGTGTTCCGGCGAAGATCCACGACATCCAGGGCACGACGCGGATCTCGCCGTTCAAGGACAAGCAGGTCGAGGACGTCACCGGCATCGTCACCGCGGTGCGGAGCTTCGGTTCGGCGCGCGGGTTCTGGATCACCGACCCGCATCCGGACAGCGACCCGCGCACCAGCGAGGGCCTGTTCGTCTTCACCGGCTCGACGACGCCGGCGGTCGCGGTCGGCGACGCGATCACCGCGCGGGGCAAGGTCAAGGAGTACTACCCGGACGCGCCCGCGACGTCGAACTACCAGTCGCTGACCGAGCTGACCAGTGCACAGTGGACGGTCGACTCGGCGGGCAACCCGCTGCCCGCCCCGACCGTGCTGACCCCGGACCAGGTGCCGGATGTGCTGGCTCCCAACGCGGGCGGCAACATCGAGTCGTTGCCGCTCGAGCCGTCGAAGTACGCGCTGGACTTCTGGGAAGCGCACGAAAGCGAGATCGTCCAGATCTCGGACGCGCGCGTGGTCGGGCCGAGCAACAAGTACGGCGAGCTTTACGTGACCACGAAACCGCAGCAGAACCCGACCCCGCGCGGCGGCACGGTTTACCTCGGCTACGACAAGATCAACACTGGCGTGCTGAAGGTGCAGTCGATCATTCCGGCCGCGCAGCAGGCGGCTCCGAAGGTCAACACCGGCGACGTGCTCACCGGCGTCACCTCCGGCCCGGTGGAGTACAGCAACTACGGCGGCTACACGCTGCTCGCGTCGAAGCTGGGTGCGGCCAAGGACAACAAGCTGCAGAGGGAAACGACGCGCAAACAGCGTCCGGGCGAGCTTTCGGTGGCGACGTACAACGTCGAGAACCTCGCACCGTCCGATTCGGACACCAAGTACGCGCAGCTCGCGCACGGCATCGTCGACAACCTCGCGACGCCGGACATCGTTACCCTGGAAGAAATTCAGGACAACAGCGGCGCGACCGACGACGGCACGGTCGATGCCGACGCGACGCTGAAGAAGTTCACCGACACGATCGTTGCCGCGGGCGGACCGCAGTACCAGTGGCGGCAGATCAACCCGGTGAACGACGAGGACGGCGGACAGCCGGGCGGCAACATCCGCGTCGGCTTCCTGTTCAACCCGGCGCGGGTGTCCTTTGTGGATCGACCGGGCGGCAGCCCGACCTCTTCGGTGGGCGTGGTTTCCGACCACGGCAAGGCGCATCTGACGCAGTCGCCGGGCCGGGTCGACCCGGGCAACGAGGCGTGGGAGGACAGCCGCAAGCCGTTGGCGGGCGAGTTCGTGTTCCGCGGCCGCACGGTTTTCGTGCTGGCCAACCACTTCAACTCGAAGGGCGGCGACCAGCCGACGCACGGCCGCTACCAGCCGCCGACGCGCAGCTCCGAGGTGCAGCGACAGAAGCAGGCGACTGTGCTGCAGGGTTTTGTGGCGCAGCTGCTCGGGGCGGACCCGCGGGCGAACGTCGTGGTGGCCGGTGACTTGAACGACTACCAGTTCTCGCCGGCGTTGGCGAAGCTGACCTCGGGTGGGTTGTTGAAGGACCTGATTTCGACGCTGCCTCCGGCTGAGCGGTACAGCTACGTGTACGAGGGGCAATCGCAGGTGCTGGACCACATTCTGGCGTCGGGTGCTCCGCGCGGGGTGGATTACGACGTCGTGCATGTGAATGCCGAGTTCGCTGACCAGGCCAGCGATCACGACCCGCAGGTGGTGCGCTTCCGTCCTTCGGCGGGGAATCCGTTCGCGGACTTCGCGAACGACGTGCTCGACCAGCTGGACCGCTTGCTGCACCGAACGGCGTAGCTAGTTGTTCGTGAAGGACTCCTTGAGGGAATCAGATTCCCTCAAGGAGTCCTTCACGGACTTTGGCCAGCCCGGCGCGAGGTCAGCGTTTTGCTCGCCAGCCGAGCCCCAGGACTGCCTGCACCAGTTCCTGATAACTCGGCTTGACCTCTTCCAAATACCGGTCCAGATACTGCGGCCGAGCCGTAGTAACCGGCTGCGGGTCGTCCAATGCCTCGACAAAGCTCAGCCGCGAAACGTTGTGCAGCGCCATTTTCCACCACCGGCTCGCGCGTTCGTGGGCCTTCTCCTCGCGTTCCCGAGCGGCAGCAACCGCGGCGTGCGCGTCTGCCAGCTGGCGTTCGATTTCGTCCGCTCGGGCCAGTTCCCACGCGCGCAGGTTGTCCGCCGAACCGCGGGCCAATCCCACGATTTCCTTGTAGCGCATGGCGGGGCTGGTGGTTCCCTCGGTCACGGCGTGCCTCCCGCGGTCGGCTCGGTTTCCGGGCGCTGGAACGGGATGATGACTTCCGGCGCCCCGTGCGTGGTGCGGTCGAAGAACAAAGCCCGGCCCGGGCGGGGCGACCAGTGCACGACCTGGCCCGCGGCGAACGGGGACAGTTCGTTGCCCTGGACGTCCAGCGCGGCCCAGGTGCCGATGTCGTCCGTGCCGCCGAAGCCGAGGGTGTCCTTGAGCCGGGCGACGCTGCGCCACCAGCCGATGGTGTGGACGCCGTGCGACGGGCCGTTTTTCAGCAGCGTGCGCAGGTGGTCCAGGCCGCTCTTCAGCTGACCGACGGCCTTGGCTTCCAAAGACGGCAGCGCGGCGTCCACTCCGTACAGCAGCAGGATGCGCGGCGTCGTCGTGTCGAGCGAATCGACGATGGTCTCCAGGTCAGCGGACAGGTTGTCGGTCAGCGTCGCGAGATGTCCTTCGGCGACCAGCCGGTCCTTGAGGTCCACGACGGCTGACGAACTCGCTTCGATCGGGCAATGCAGCAGGAACTCGACTTCGCCTTCCTTGAGCTGCTTGGAAAGCGAGCGAGCCGCGGAGTCCATAATGGACAGCGCTTCCGCGGTCGCGCCGCCGAGGACCGCGACGTTTCGGCCGGGAACTCGGGGCAGTTCGACCCCGCAGGCGGCCTCGGTGACGTCGATCGACTGGCCGAGGATCGCCCGCGGCTGGGGGCTCGGCTTGAGTTCCATAAACGCCGGGAACTGTTCCAGCACCGGCGAATGCGCCCCGTCGAACAGACGCGGCCGGGTAAACCGGCCGGCGTAGAGTTCCCACAGTTTTTGCTGCAGGTTCACGAAAACGTTGCGGGTGCTCGCATCCGGGACGTGCGCGAGCTGGTTGCCGTGCGCGACACCGGAATCGTGGTTGATCACCGCGTGCCACTTGGGAGCGGAGACGGCCGCGTTGTTCGTTTCCGCGAGCACCCGGCGCGCCTTCGGCATCGCGATGCGCAGCGTGCATTGCTCGAAGACCGCGGGTTTGCCCCAGAAGGCTTCGATGCCCGCGACGTCCTGGCTGGCCAGCACCAGGTGGATGCCCTGCGAACGACCGCGGCGCGCGATGTCTTCGAGCAATTGCGTGGCCTGCGCGGTGACCTGGTCGCGTCCGGCGAAGAGGTACTGGAATTCGTCGATCACCGCGACGATCCGCGGCCAGTGTCCGCCCGGATCCTGTTCGCGCAGGTCGGCCAGGTTCGTGACCTCATGCTCCTTGGCCGCGGCGGACCGGCGGCGCAATTCGTCGGCGAGGAAGCGCAGCAGCGCCAGGCCGAATTCGCGGTCGGTGTTGACGTTGACGCCGACGAGTTTCGCGTGCGGCAGCCAGCTGGAGTCCTTGCGACCGGGCGCGAGACCGGCGAACGAGACGCCTTCCTTGAAGTCCAGCAGGTACAACGCCAGCTCGTCCGGCGAGTAGCGCGCGGCGAGGCTGCCGAGCAAGGCGTACAGGAAGTTCGTTTTCCCGGAACCGCTCGGGCCGCCGATGAGCGCGTGCGGGCTCGCGTCGCCGATCACCACTTCGACGGCTTCGCCCTCGTGGAACCCGATCGGGGCGCGCAATTCCCGCGCGGAACTCTCCTGTCCGATCTCGGCGGGCATCAGGTCGGCGAACGAACGCGGGCCGCCCTGTTTGGAAATCAGGGCTTCGGCGATGCGGTTCGCCGCGCGGATGACCTGCCCGGACGGCATCGGCGGGTCGAGGTCGACGACCAGGTCGCTGCCGGTCATGCTGCTGACCGCGCGGCGTTCGTCCAGCAGGCTGAGCGTTTCGATCGACGCGCTCACCGCGGTCGGCACGTCCACCAGGATCAGGCAGATCCCGGCCGCGAGCGCGCCGCTGGCCACGCGTTTGAGGTCGCGCGCGCGTTCCGCGTCGAGGGTTTCGCCGTTGCCGTACAGCACCGCGATCCGGTACGGCTCCAAGCGCTGGCCGGTGGCTTTTCGCAGTTCCCGCAACGAGGTGTGGCCCGCCTGCATGCCGGTGGCGTGGATCCGGCGGATGTGCCCGGCGAGTTCGTCGAGCAGATCCTCCAGCCGCGTCGGGTCGTACAGCGACAGCGCGCTCGTGCGGCTGAGCGGGTACAGGTCCGGCAGGATCGCGGTGAGCTGCCCGACGTCCCACAGGTGGATTTTCACCGCACCGGGCTCGAACGCGGACAGCACGCGCATCAGCAGGCCCTGCACGATTCCGTCGACCACCGGCCGCGTTTTCGGCGCGGACGTGATGGCCAGGTGCGATTCGTCCAGCAGCGGCACGGCGACGTCGAACGTGCGCGAGATGTCGCGGCCGGCCGCGGTGGCCGACCCGACCCGCCACAGGCCGGGCGCGGTGACGCCCGGATTCGTGCCGACGCGGCCGAGCCATTCGCTCGGCGGCCGCCCGGCCGGGCCCGGCGCGTGCGCGGCGACGAGGTCGCGCAGTTCGCCGGGACCGGCGCTCCAGTCGGTGTAGAAGGCGGCGCGGGTGCCGCCGAGCGCGGCGAACACCTCGTGCGCCGCCGGATGCCGGGCCCACTCCGTCTGCTGCGCCGGATCGGCGTGGTCCATGCCGACCCGGACGATCTCCTGTTCCAGCGTCAGCCGGGCCACCTCGGCCTCGGCCATTTCGCGCGCGCCCGCCGCGGCCCCGAGCACGAGCCCGATCTGGTGCCGGACCCGGTCGAGGGCGGTTTGCACACGGTTGCGCTGCTCGGCTGCCTTGCTGGCCATCTCATCCCTACAGACGTGACTGGTAGCCGCCCACCAGATCGTCGGCGGCGGCTAAACGGGTGAGGAGGTGCTCGAGTGCCTCGTCGGCCTGCGCCAATTGCCCCGGCAGCCACGGATCTGCCTTGGCCTGCGCGTCGACGAGTGCGCGCCGGGCGTCGCCGAGCAGAGTCCTCGCCCGCTCGGCGTGCGCCCGTCCGTCGCCGACCCCCGCTCGCGCGGCGGTGAGCAACTGGTGGATTTCGGCGAGCCCCGACATCGGCGTTAAAGCCGCGCCGAGTAGGAATCGGCCGACGAGATGCCGGCCTGGATGGTGCTTTGCATGCCGGTGATCCCTTGCAGCGCTTCGGCGAGCAGGCCGTGCGCCTGATTCACCTCGTGCTGGCTGCTGCCCTGGGTGGCTTGGGACAGCGACAGCTGTGCTTCTTCGAGTGCCTGCGCTGCCTGCTGCAGCGCGGCGATGCTCGCGGACGCCTTCTCGTTCGCGAGCGCGATACCAGCGCGGATCTCTTCCACTCCGGCCATGGGGGCGGGCTCCTCGGTGCGTCGTGGGCTGAAACGACCACATACAAACTTAGCGTGATCAGGTGTCTTCGGTAAGTAAGTGAGAACGGGAGAATCGACAAAGCCCCGGACGCGGTCAGCGGTCCGGGGCCTGTCAGGCGTCGGCTTCCCGTGTGCGCACGCGGTGCCCGAAACCCGCGTTTCAGCCTTCTGACCTGCGGGTTCTCGGCGTGCGTGCGGCGGCCGACGCCCAGGTCAAAACGGTATTCGTGACACCGGGAAACCTCTCCGGACGGCTGCGATGAAGTCTGCGGCGAAGCCTAGCGGGTAGGCCCGTTCGGCCGAGCCGAGCCCCTGCCCCGGTTGCGGACAGCGACGGCCCGCCGCCCGGTTCAGCGAGCGCCGGCCGGATTCGGGTCGTCGCCGAGGTAGGTGCCGTAGCCCTCGACGACGAGCGGGCCGTCGAAGACCAGGACCTCGCTGACCAGCCCGCCCTTCTGGTTGCGGTAGTTGATGACGAGCGCGTCGACTCCGACATAGACGCCGAGGACCTCGAAGCGGAGGTCGGGAATCCGGCGCAGCCCCTCGGCCCAGTACGCGCGCAGCGCCTCCTTGCCGCGGATCACGCCGTCGCCGCCGAGCACCTGGATCGCGACCGGGGACCGGAAGGTCACGCCGTCGGCGAAGTGGGTCATCAGGGCGTCGAGGTCGTGGGCGTTCCAGGCCTTGGCCCAGTGGGTGGCGAATTCTTGAGCTGCGCGGTGGTCCATGAACGAATTCTGCCAGCGTCCGAGGGGCGGGAGCGGGTGCCGTCAGAGGATTCCCTTGCCCGCCAGATCGGCCGCGATCCCGTCCAACACACCGGAGAGCCCGGACGCGAACAGTTCGTCCAGCTCCCACGGGTCGGCCATCGCCCGCATCGCCTTGCCGAGGCGCGGGTAGGCGTCGAAGCTCGGGTGGTGCACCGGTGCGCCGCGGCGTTCCGCCTCCACGTCGCTGACGTAGGTGAGCGCGACGCCTTGCACGTACGAGGCGAACAGGAACAGGTACCGGAACGCGTCCGCCGGGTCGAGGTCGAGGCCGTCGAAGGAGGCGAACGCGTGCTCGCTGTCCGCGGAGAGCGCGGGGCTGTCGTGGGTCCGGGTGGTCACCAGCACTTTCGCCAGGATCCACGGGTGCCGGTGGTAGAGGTCCCAGTCGCGGTACGCAGCGCGCTCCAGCCCGTCGCGCCAGTCTCGCGGCGGGGTTTCCGGCAGCGGGACCTCGGTGAGCGCCGCTTCGACCATCAGCGCCACCAGGTCGTCTTTGGACGCGACGTGCCGGTACAGCGCCATGGTTCCCGCGCCGAGTTCGGCCGCCACCCGGCGCATCGACAGCGCTTCGAGCCCCTCGGCGTCCGCGACCGCGATCCCCGCCCGCACGATCCGGTCGACAGTCAGGTGGCCGCGGTCCTCTTCGGACTCTGCTTTGCGAGCGCGGTACGCCCTCGCCTGGCAGGCCCTTGAGCAGTATTGCCGCGGACGGCCCCGATCCGGAGCGGCGAGCGGCTTTCCGCAGGATCCGCACTGCACCCGAGGCACCTCTTTTCGTCACACATCGACTGGCTGTGCGGAAAGTCTAACGCGTTGGATAATGGCCGCATAACTGCGCCGGATAAAAGACTTTGAGGGTTGCCGTCGAGCATGCGTACTTTGTACGCATGCTCGAAGAATCAACCTCCGCGAAAGCCGGTCCACGGGAATGGCTCGGGCTGGCTGTCCTGCTGCTGCCGTGCGTGCTGGCGTCGATGGACATGTCGGTGATGTTCGTTGCCATGCCGTCGTTGACCGCCGATCTGGAGCCGAGCGGCGCGCAACTGCTGTGGATCATGGATTCGTACGGTTTCCTGCTGGCCGGCCTGCTCATCACCATGGGCACGCTCGGCGACCGGATCGGCCGCCGCCGGTTGCTGATGGCCGGAGCGGCGGCGTTCGGCGGCGCGTCGGTCCTCGCCGCTTTCGCCGCCACGCCGACGATGCTCATCGTCGCCCGGATGCTGCTCGGCATCGCCGGGGCCACGCTCGCGCCTTCTACCCTCGCGCTGATCCGCAGCATGTTCCACGATGCCCGGCAGCGCGCGACGGCGGTCGGCCTGTGGACAGCGGGTTTCGCGGGCGGTGCCGTGCTCGGCCCGATCATCGGCGGCCTGCTGCTCCAGCACTTCCACTGGGGTTCGGTGTTCCTGATCAACGTGCCGGTGATGCTTCTCCTGTTGATGCTCGGTCCGTTGCTGCTGCCCGAACACCGGGTGCCCGTGCAAGGCCGCTTCGACCTGCTTGGCGCGGTGTTGTCGATCGGGTCCGTGCTCGGAATCGTCTACGGCGTCAAGCAACTCGCCGCGCACGGCTTCGGTTGGCTGCCGATCGCGAGCTGTGTTGCCGGGCTCGCTGTCGGGGTGGCTTTCGTGCGGCGTCAGCGCACCGCCGCGCGTCCGCTGATCGACCTCGCGCTGGTGCGGTCGCGCGCGTTCGCGGTGCCGTTGCTGATCGATCTGCTGGCGACGTTCGCGCTGGTCGGGTTCAACCTGTTCACCTGGCAGTACCTGCAGGTCGTGCTGGGGATGAGCCCGCTGGAGTCGGCGCTGTGGTCGCTGCCGACGTTCGCCGTGATGCCGATCGGGATCGCCGCGGCCGCCACGCTGGCCGCCCGGATCGGCAAACCGCGCGTGATGGCGATCGGCCTGCTCGTGGCCGCGGCGGGCTTCGTCGTGCTGACGTTCCCGCCGCCCGGAGTCGGGTCTTTCATCGCGGCGCTCACGGTGGTGTCGCTCGGCATCGCCGGAGTCGCGGCGGTGGTGACGGACGTGATTCTGTCCGCCGCGCCCCCGGAACGAGCCGGAATGGCGTCGGCGATGGCGGAGACGTCCGCGGAGTTCGGGGGCGCGATGGGAATCGCCCTGCTGGGAAGCATCGGCGCGGCCGTGTACCGCTCGGCGATGGGGCCGGAGGGCGGGAAAACCCTGGAGTCCGCGGCGAAGCTCCCGCCCGGAGACGCGCTGCGAGAGGCGGCCTTCGCGGCGTTCGGCACGGAAACCCGAGTGGCAGCGGCGGTGTGCGCGGCACTGACTCTCGGCGCGGCTGTGGTGATCGCGCGCACTCGGTGAAACGACGAAGGTCCCGGCTTCTGAGAAACCGGGACCTTCGTCTTACCGCGGCGGAGGATACAGGATTCGAACCTGCGAGGGCGTGAACCCAACACGCTTTCCAAGCGTGCGCCTTAGGCCGCTCGGCCAATCCTCCGTGGGGAAGAATACCGGATGGCCCTCCGGCCTTTCGCAGGTGGTCCGACCTGCGGCGACGGGCTCAGGCCGGGACGACGTCGGCGACCACGATGGTGATGTTGTCCGGGCCGCCGCCCTCGTTGGCCAAAGCGATGAGCCTCGGGACGACTTCCTCCGGGGCGCCCTGGGAGAGGACCTCCTGGATGGCCGGTTCGCTGGCGCCCGCGGTGAGGCCGTCGGAGCAGAGCAGGTAGCGGTCGCCGGGGTGCGGGGTGAATTCCCAGACGTCCGGTTCGGCCGAGCCGGTGCTCAGGAGTGCCTTCATCAGCATCGAGCCGCGCGGGTGGTGGTCGGCGTCGGCGGCGCTGATCGTGCCGTCTTCGACCAGGGCCTGCGCCAGGGTGTGGTCGCGCGTGATGCGCTGCAGTTCGCCGTCGCGCAGGAGGTAGCCGCGGGAGTCGCCGACGTGCGCGGCGGCGAAGTGGGTGCCGTCGAACAGCAGCGCGGTGAGGGTAGTGCCCATGCCATGCGTGGCGGGGGTTTCCTCGGCCACGCGCGCGAGCTGCCCGGCGACCCGGCGGACGCCGTCGGAGAGCAGGTTCGACAGGTTGTGCGCGGTGAGGTCCAGGGTGCGCAGCTCCGCGTCCAGCGAGGCCAGCACGCTGACCGCGGTCGAGCTGGCCACTTCGCCGTGCGGCTGGCCGCCGATCCCGTCCGCCACCACGAGCAGCCGCCCGCTGGCGTACACGGAGTCCTCGTTGTTGGGGCGTCGTCGCCCTTGGTCCGAGCCCGCGGAGTACCGCAGGGTGAACCGGGTCTGCTCGGTGGCCATGCCCCCATGAAACCATTGGTTGACTGAGTTAACAAGCAAAACGATGGAAACCGCTGTCGTCGGCTATCGTGCTCGACATGGCAGACGACGCGGCGGTGAGTGCGGCCGACATCGCGCGCCTGGCGGGCGTGCGCCGGGCGGCGGTGAGCAACTGGCGGCGGCGCCATGACGATTTTCCCAAACCCGTAGGCGGCACGGCGTCCAGCCCGTTGTTTTCGCTTCCGGAGGTGCAGGCGTGGCTGCGCGGGCGCGGTCGTCCGTTCGAGCTGGCGCCGATTGACGAAGCGTGGCAACGGCTGCGCGCGCTCGGCGACGACCTCGACCTCGGCACACGGCTGGCGGCAGTCGGCGAGTACCTCGCGGGCGACGGGGAAGGCCCGGACGACCCGGAGCTGCTGGCGCTGATCTCCCAGCTCGCCTCGAGCGAAGGCGCGGCGGAGACCTTCGAGCAGCTTTGCGATCGCTTCTTCGAAGCACACGCCCGTCGGCTCTCGCCGACGCCGACCGCGTACGCCGACCTGATGGTGCGGCTGACCGGCGCGAAGGGGGCCAAGGTGCTGGACCCCGCGTGCGGGTTCGGCTCGTTGCTGCTGGCCGCCGCGGCGACGCGGGCGCGAGGGCAGGACGTCGACCCGGACACGGCGCGGATCGCGGGCATCCGGCTGCGGTTGCACGGCGCGGACGCCGAGGTGTACGCCGCGGATGCGTTGCGCGCGGACGCTTTCGCCGGTCGGCTGGCGGACGTCGTGCTGTGCGATCCGCCGTTCAACGAGCGCGGGTGGGGGCACGAGGAACTCGTCGGCGACGCGCGCTGGGAGTACGGCCTGCCGCCGCGTGGCGAGTCGGAGCTGGCGTGGGTGCAGCACTGCCTGGCGCACGTGAAACCCGGTGGCGCGGTGGCGGTGTTGATGCCGGGCGCCGCGGCCGGACGGCGGAGCGGGAAGCGCATCCGGGCCAATCTCCTTCGAGCGGGCGCGTTGCGCGCGGTGTGCACGCTCGCGCCGGGCACCGATCTCTGGCTGCTCACCCGGCCGGAACCGGAGCGGCGCGCGCCGGCGACGGTGTTGATCGCCGACACCACCGCGGACGACGTCGAGCAGCTGTGGCAGGACTTTCTCGCCGATCCGGACCTCGGCGAACGCATCATCGACGTGCTCGACGACGACGTCGACCTGACCCCGTCGGGCCGTCCCGGCGAGAGCGATTCGGGCGAGGCTTTCCTTGCCGCGCAACGGGTTTTCGGGCAGATCGGGATCGAGCTGCCCGAGTTGGAACCGGCGTCCGGCGAAACGGCGCACACGACCGTCGGCGAGCTGGTGAAGGCGGGCGCGCTGCGGATCACGCACGCGCCCCCGCGCACCGCCGACGGCGACGAACCCGTGCTGACCACCGACGACGTCCTGCTCGGCGGCCCGCCGACCGGGCACGCCGCACCGGATCCGGCGGCGGTGTTCGCGCACGACGGCGACGTGGTCGCGTCGGTCACCGGCGCAGTGATCGTCCACAGTGGAGCGCCGGTGCGGCTCGGGCCCGCGCTTTCCCGTTATCGCGTGGATCCGGAGCTGCTCGACGCGCAGTTCCTCGCCGGCTGCCTGCGCGCCGCGGACTTCCCGGTGCACAGCGCGTCGACCCGGATCGACGCGCGCCGGCTCAAGGTGCCGCGGCATCCGCTCGAAACGCAGCGTGCGTACGGCGTCGCGTTCCGCGCGCTCGCGGACTTCGACCGGGCGCTGCGGCAAACCGCGGAAATCGGCCGCGACCTGGTGCGGCTAGGCTTTGCCGCACTCGCCGAAGGACGGCTGAAGCCCGGTGGCGGGTGAGCGCTGTGAGGGGGCCCATGCTGATCGCGGACCGCTACGAGGTCGACGATCTGCCGCTCGGGCGGGGCGGCATGGGTTCGGTGCACCGCGGGCTCGACCGGCGGCTCGGCCGGCGAGTCGCGATCAAGCTGCTTCGGCTTCCCGGCGGTGACGAAGAGCTGGAAGAACGCTTCGCCCGCGAAGCGCGGATCCTCGCCACGCTCGACCATCCCGGCGCGCCCACGCTCTACGACTTCGGTGCCCATGACGACCGGTTGTTCCAGGTCATGCAGTTCGTCGAAGGCGTGACGCTGGACGATCTGCTCGCCGAACACGGTCCGCTGCCGGTGCCGTGGGCGGCGGCGATCGCGGCGCAAGCGGCTGCGGTGCTGTCGGCGGCGCACGCTCGCGCGGTCTGTCACCGTGACCTCAAACCGGCCAACCTCATGCTTTGCCCGGACGGCAGCGTGAAGGTGATGGACTTCGGGCTCGCTGTGTTGCGCGAAGCCGACACTGCTCGCTTCACGCGCGCGGGGCAGTTGCTGGGTACGCCGTCGTACATGGCTCCAGAGCAGATCCAGCGTGGGCACGCGGAGCCGCGAAGCGACCTGTACGCGCTTGGTTGTGTACTGCACGAGATGCTCACTGGCCGTCCGGTCTTCACCGGGCCGACGGCGTACGCGGTGTTCGACAAGCAGGTGAAGGAAACAGCGCCCGTCGTTCCTGGCGTACCTCGGGAGCTGAACGCGCTTCTCGCTGCGACGCTTGCGAAGGATCCTTCGGTGCGACCGTCTGGGGCCGAAGTGCTGTACGCGCATCTCGTGCCCTTCGCGCGCGACTTGCCGCCATTGCCGGGATTCCTGCACCCGCCAACCGTGCTGAGTCCTTCGCGGATGTACGCGCGCATGGTCGGGCTTAGCGGCGAGCGCTGATGCTCGTCGGCGTCTGCTCCGAGAGCGGCAGACCACGCTTCTGAATGCGGTAGTAGGTGGTGGCGTTCTGTACGCCGATGCTGATGCCAATCGTGAGCATGATCGTCGACGACGTCACGGCGTTGCTGACGCCCATCGCGGCTCCTAGGAAAGAGAAGCCGACGCGTACGCCGATGGTGGTGAACCACAGCACCAACGTGAGCGGAGTGCCCTTCACGAACGTCGTGCCTTCGCGGGCACTGAGGACCGAAGTGGAGCTACGCAGAACGCCCAGCAGTCCGAGAAGCACGACGTCGCCGATCAGCAGCGCGTACTCCGTCGCGGTGGCGCTTTGCAGGGTGGTGGCGGCGGAGAACACGCCGATCGCGGTCAGGATGAAGGGGAGCGTCACCAAACGTTTGCGGCTGAGGAGCGTGCCGCGCCACTGCCGGTAAACGACCCGGTACAGGACGAGTGCCGCGATCGCGGCGTAGAGAACGATGGTGAGCGGGCCGAGGTTCACGGTGTTCCTTCGCGGTGGTCGTCGGCTTCGCCCGGCCGGCGGCGGGTGCCGGGAGGGTGCCCGGCGTGCTTTCAGCGTCGTCGGAATGGATGCGGTTTTCGTCGGCGTCCGGGCTGGCGCCGGGTGGATTCGCGACTCAACCCAGAGGTGGAGACGCCGGATCGTGACCATCGCCGAGCAACCACGGTGGGGTGACGGTCGTCTATTCGGGTGATACGGGTCCGGAAGAGGACCCGACCGAACGCGGGGGGTACCGGATCGTGAAGAGGGTTCTGGTGGGGATGGCGGCGCTGGCCGCGGCTTTCGGGCTCGTGGCGTGCTCCGGCGGGACGGCCGGGTCGGCTTCCGGCGGCGGCGCGGTGGCCGCGGCGGCGAGCGTGCCCAGTTCGTCGTCCAGCGCGCCGACCAGCAGTTCTGCCCCGGCGACCAGTGCCAGCCCGGAGAGCACCAGCGCGAAGCCGACCCCGAAACCGACGCCGAAGCCCGCTCCCAAGCCGAAGGCGGACCCGGAGCCGAGCACCGCCGACGTTCCGTGCGCGGCGGCCGCCGCTGCTTCCGGGACCAGCGCTTGCGTGGACATTTCCGCGCACCGCGCCTGGCTGCTGCAGGACGGCAAGGTGATCTACGGTCCCGTTTCGATGCTTCCCGGGCGCAGCGGTCACGCGACGCCGACCGGCACGTTCCACGTGCTTTCCAAGGAAAAGCTGCACCTGAGCAAGCAGTTCGACAACGCGCCGATGCCGAACTCGGTCTTCTTCTACCCGGGCGACGCGTTCCACACCGGCAGCCTGAAGGTGTACTCGCACGGCTGCATCCACCTGTCGGCGGCGTCGTCGCTGCGGTTCTTCAACACCCTGCACGTCGGCGACGTGGTCCAGGTCGTGCCCTGACCGTGCGTCACGGTCGAGTAAATATCACCCAATAGCGGCAACTTACTCCCCCTTTCGAGCGATTACCGGTCGCTGAGAAAGGGGTCCTGAATGGCCTGGCGCAAGCTCCGCTCCCTGCTGGTGGCCGCAGTCGCGGTCCTCGCCGTCCCCACCGTGGTCACCGCCGTCGCCCCGGCGGCAGCAGCCGGCACCCCGGCGCTGCCGCCGGGGTTCGTCTTGCGGGACCTGCCCACCGGACTCGGACAGTACGAGTTCACCGACTTCGCCTGGCTGCCCGACGACAGCGTGCTGGCCCTCGGCAAGTCCGGCGTCGTCAACTGGGTCCCGGCCGCAGGCGGCGGCGCGCCGGCGCGGATCGCCGCCTTCCCGGTCGAAACGCAGGGCGACATGGGCCTCACGAGCATCGCCCTCGCACCGGACTACGCCGCCTCGCACCAGATCTACCTGAACCGTTCGGTCTCGCTCGGCAACGGCCAGTACACGCTGCGCGCCGCGAAGTTCACCGTGCAGCTCGACGGCGCGGGGCATCCGTCCGGACTGACCGGCGAGCAGGTGATTTTCGACCTGCCCGGCAGCCCGTACTACATCCACGGCCTCGACACGGTTTACCCCGCGCCGGACGGCACGCTCTGGTACTCCGTCGGCGACAACGGCGACGCGGGCAAGACCAACCCGGTCGCCTTCGTCGCACAGGACCTCGACTCGCCGTTCGGCAAGATCCTGCACCTCACCGCGGACGGCAAGGGCGTGCCGAGCAATCCGTACTACAACGCGGCCGCGCCGGATTCCGCGCGCAGCAAGGTGTTCGCCAGCGGCTTCCGCAACCCGTTCCGGTTCAGTCTCGACCCGAAGAGCGGACTGCCGGTGGTCGGCGACGTCGGCTGGTACACGTGGGAAGAGCTGGACGTCGTCCAGCCGGGGGCGAATCTCGCGTGGCCTTGCTACGAGGGGAACCACCCCACGCCGGGCTACTCGACCGACTCGCGGTGCGCTTCGGCGGTGAACACCGCGCCGTTGTGGGACTACCAGCACGGGACGGATCCGTCGCAGGGCAACTGCGTCACCGGCGGGATCGTGTATGGCGGCACTACTTATCCGGCGGCTTACCAGGGTGCGTACTTCTTCGGCGACTACGCGGGGGAGAAGATCTGGACGTTGCGTTATGACGAGCAAGGCAAGCTTACGCAGGCACCGACGAGTCCAGCGCCGTTCCAGAATGTCGGTGGGGTTACTAGAATTTCCGCCGCGCCTAACGGGGACATCGTGTTCAGCGACCTCAACTCTGGCCTGCTGCGCCGGTTGAGCTATTCGACGAACAACTCCCCTCCGGTGGCTAAGGCGACGTCTTCGACGGATCCGGATACGCGTACGGTTTCCTTTGACGCCAGCGGTTCTACGGACGCGGACAGCGATCCGCTCACCTATTCCTGGGACTTCGGCGACGGCAGCACCGGTACTGGGGTTCAGGCCAGCCACCAGTACGGAGACGGTGCTTCGTTCACCGCGACCTTGACGGTTTCCGATCCGCTCGGCGGGGTCGGGACGGCGAAGATCGCTGTCGCACCGGGGAATCACTCGCCAGTGCTGACTTTGTCCGCACCGGACAAGGACTTCGCGGTCGGTGAGCCGGTTTCGTTGTCGGCGACGGCTACCGATGTCGAGGATGGGCCGCTTCCGGTTACGTGGACGTCGTTGATTCGGCATTGTCCAGATCTCGGGGCCTGTCACGTGCATCCAGGGGACGGAACAACTGGTCCTACGTGGACTGTTCCGTTTACCGATCACACTGACTCCCGGATGGAATTCACCGCGACGGTCACGGACAGCGCGGGGGTGCAGGCGAGCAAGACGTACGTCGCTTACCCGCGCCAGCACCGGTTGACGTTGGTGGGGACGCAGCCCGCCGCGCTGAGCATCCCGAGCGAGGGCGGCGTCAGCACCTCGATGGTCACTGAGGGTGCGACGTTTGACGTGACCGCGGCGTTGGTCGGCACCGATGGGGTCTCCAAGTTCACCGGTTGGCAGGGCGGTCCGGCTACCTCTTCGTGGTCGATCACCGTGGGCACCAGCGACATGACGCTGACCGCGAACTACCTGACGGCGATCGATCAACGATATGCGGCTGAGCCGGGATTGCAGAGTGTGCTCGGCGCGCCGACGGGTCCCGAGGTGGTGGACGGCCTGGTGCGGTACCGGCCTTACGCGAACGGGCGGTTGTACTGGTCCGCGGCCACCGGGGTGCACGAGATCGGCGGGCAGATCCTGGCTCGGTATCTCGCGATCGGCGGGCACCAGGTGTACGGGCCGCCGGTGACCGACGAGACTTCGACTCCGGACGGCGTCGGGCGGTACAACCATTTGCTCGGTACGCCGGCCAGTCAGGCCGCGTCGGTTTACTGGACTCCGTCCACCGGAGCGCATTCGGTGCAGGGGCAGATTCGGGCCAAGTGGGCCGCCCTCGGCTGGGAGCGCGGGGTGGGGTATCCGACCACCGACGAGACCGGGACTCCCGACGGGGTCGGGCGGTACAACCACTTCACCGGCGGGTCGGTGTATTGGACGCCTACCGGTGGCGCGCATCAGATCGGCGGCGCGATCCGGGACAAGTGGGCTTCGCTGGGCTGGGAACGCGGTCTTGGCTACCCGACCACGGACGAGTCGGTGACGCCGGACGGCGTGGGCCGGTACAACCACTTCACGATCGGCGGGTCGATCTACTGGACGCCGTCGACCGGGGCGCACCAGATCGGCGGGGCGATCCGGGACAAGTGGGCTTCGCTGGGTTGGGAGCGCGGGATGGGATACCCGACGACCGACGAAACCAGTACTCCCAACGGAATCGCGCGGTACAACCACTTCACCGGCGGTGGCTCGATCTACTGGAGCCCGGGCACCGGAGCGCACATGGTGCAGGGAGAGATCCGCAAGCGGTGGGCCGCGCTCGGCTGGGAGAACGGGTACCTGCGGTTGCCGACCTCGGACGAGTACCCGATCAGCGGTGGCGCGCGCAGCGATTTCCAGGGCGGGTACGTCGTTTACCGGTATGGGAGCACGGCGGATTATCGGTGGTGAGGCACGTTGGCGGCGGTCGTCGGGCAGCATCTCCCGACGGCCGCCGCTGGCTTCGCGCCGGAATTTCTTGTTACTGTGTCTGCAGGCCGTGACTGGCGTCTGAAGATGGATCACCATCGGGGAGCGGCCTCGTCCACGTGACGTCATGCCGTACGCCTGGGCTCTTGTGGGATCGAGATCCGGGAGACGCGGCGATGGTTTATCCTCTTGCCCTTTCGGGAGAGTCCGGGCACCGGCCCCGGCTGGTCGGGATTGTCAACGTCACCGCAGACTCGTTCTCCGACGGAGGCCGGTTCCTCGCCCCGGAGAATGCGCTCGCGCAGGCTCGCCGGTTGCTGGCGGCGGGGGCGGACGTCGTCGAACTCGGACCCGCGGCGAGTCATCCCAGTGCCGAGCCGGTGACCGCCGACGAGGAGGTGCGGCGGCTGGACCTGGTCCTGGACCAGCTGGTCGCCGAAGACATCCCGGTGTCGGTCGATTCGTTCCAGCCCCAGACCCACGTGTTCGCCGCGGCTCGCGGCGCGATGTTCCTCAACGACATCCACGGTTTTCCGGACCCCGAGCGGTACGCGGAGCTGGCTGACACCGGATGCCGCCTCGTCGTCATGCATTCGGTGCGGCGGCAGGAGCCCGCGACCGATCCGCGGGCGGTGCTGACCGCACTGGAGCGGTTCTTCGACCAGCGGCTGGCCGCGCTCCAGGCGGCGGGCATCGACCGCGAACGGCTGATCATCGATCCCGGGCTCGGATATTTTCTCGGCACCACGCCGGAACCTTCGCTGGCGGTGCTGTCCGCGCTCCGGACGATCCAGGCCCGCTTCGGGGTCCCGGTCATGGTCTCGCCGTCCCGGAAATCGTTTCTCCGCGCGATCACCGGACGTGCGCTGGCGGAGATCGGACCGGCCAGCCTGGCCGCGGAGCTGTACGCCGCCAGCCACCGCGTCGATTTCATCCGCACGCACGACGTCGCCGCGCTTCGGGACGCACTCACCGTCCTCGCGGCTTTGGACCAGTACCCGGGAGCCAGCCGATGACGCGTCTCGACACCGCTCGGATCCGAGCTGCTCGCCAGCGGATCGACCCGGTCTTTCTCGACACTCCGCTGTATCGCTGCGAAGGATTGGAACGCGACCTCGGCTGCGCGGTGAGCATCAAACTCGAAACGGCGAACCCGGTCCGCAGCTTCAAAGCGCGCGGCACCGAAGTGGTCGCCAGCGCGCTTGCCGACAACCGTGCCTCCGCGGTCGTGTGCGCGAGCGCGGGAAACCTTGGCCAAGCACTCGCCTGGTCCGGCCGCGGCCGGGGACTCGACGTGACCGTGGTGGCGTCCCGTTTCGCGCCCGCAGCCAAACTTGCGCGCATCCGTGAGCTGGACGCCAGGTTGGAACTGGTGGACGGCGACATCGAAACAGCTCGCGAACGAGCGGCGGCCATCGCGCGGCACGACGGCATCCGGCTGGTCGAAGACAGCCTGGACCTCGAGACCTGCGAGGGAGCGGCAACCATCGGCCTCGAGCTCGCGGACGCCGCGCCCGCGTTCGACGCCGTGCTGATCGCGCTGGGCGGAGGAGCGCTGGCCACCGGGGTGGGCCACGTGCTCAAGGAGCGCGCGCCCGAGGTCGAGGTGCTCTGCGTCCAGCCGCTCGGCGCACCGGCGATGACGCGCTCCTGGCACCAGCGGCGCGTCGTCACCACCGACTCGACCGACACCATCGCCGACGGCGTCGCCGGCCGGTTTCCCATCCCGGCCGTTTTGAACGACCTCCTCCTCGTCGCGGACGACGCCGTCCTGGTCCAGGAGGCGTCGATCATCGCCGGCATGCGGCTGCTGCTCGATCGCGCCGGACTCGTCGTCGAACCCTCGGCCGCGCTCGGCATCGCGGCGATTCTCGAAAACCGAGCCCGCTTCACCGGACGGCACGTGGTCACGATCGTCTGCGGGAGCAACGTCGACGCGGGCGCCTACCGCCGCTGGACCGATGCGGCCGCCGACGACCAGCCTTGACCGGTTTCGGGCGCGACGGGCGCGGCAGCGGGGTCCGCGAGAGGGGTCCCCGACGCAGGGAGGCTCCGACGGACCACGGGCGGACTTCGTTTCCCCGCAGCCGAATCTGCGGAGCCGCGAAATTCTCCAGGCGCGACGAGGACCGAGGCGGCGCCGCAGGGTCGTTGCGCCGCAGGCGGATCCGCGGCAAACCGGCCGATTCTAGGTCGAAGTGTGTCAGTGCAGTCCAGGGTCAAGTCGATGGTCGCAGTCATGCCGAAAAGCTACTGCGCACCACCGACAAAAACTCAGGCCAGATCAGCCGGCCGGGTGCCAACGGAGGTCAGCGGCAGGCCCAGCGCCACCCGTTCGGTGAGCCAGCCACTTGGGCGGTAGCGCGGATCACCGGTGGCGCGCAGCAGGCCGTTCAGGATGCGCAGGACCTTTTCCGGCCCGACCAGGTCGCCCCATTCCAGCGGGCCGCGCGGGTAGCCCAGGCCGAGGCGGACCGCGGTGTCGATGTCGGCGGGCGCGGCGAGGCCCTGGTCGGCGAGGTAGCAAGCGGTGTTGATGATCGAGGCCAGCAGGCGTTGCGCGATGGGAGCGGCACCGTCGCGGACGACTGTCACCGGGGTTCCGGTCGCGGCCAGGGCACCCCAAGCCGCACGGCCGTAGTGCGGGTCCAGTCCAGGATGGACAGACATCGTGAAGCGCGATTCGTAGCCGAGCGCATCGACTCCGACGACGCGCGACGCGGGCAGTTCCAGTTGCCGGGCAGCCTCCACAGTGGACTCTCCGCGCAGGGTCACCAGGAGAACCGTGTCCGGATAGGCGTCCGGGACCACGTCGACGCCTGCCGCGGACAGGAGACGGCCCAGGCGTTCGTCGGCGGCGTAGACCGGCATGGTCGGGGCGGGCGGGGCCGCGGGCTCCGGGGGAACCTCTTGTTTTCCGTCGACATAGCGGTAAAAGCCCTCGCCGGTCTTGCGGCCGAAGAGTCCGGCGGCGACGCGCGGGCGGGTGAGCCACGACGGGCGCAGGCGCGGTTCGGCGTGGAAGCCGCTCCAGATGCTTTCCAGCACCGCGTGCGAGACGTCCAACCCGGTGAGGTCCAGCAGTTCGAACGGGCCGAGTTTGAGGCCGAGGACGTCGCGCGCGATGCGGTCGACCTCGGCGGGCGCGGCGAGGGATTCCGAGAGAATCTGCAGCGCTTCGGTGTTCAGGCCGCGGCCCGCGTGGTTGACGAGGAAGCCGGGAGCGTCCTTCGCCAGCACGGGTTCGTGGCCCCAGCGGCGGACGAGTTCGCGGGCTTCGCCGGGCAGCCAGTCGGCGGTGCGCGCGCCGGGGACGACCTCGACCAGCCGCATGAGCGGGACCGGGTTGAAGAAGTGCAGGCCGATCATCCGCGACGGATCGGTGAGCCCGGCGGCGATTTCGGTGACCGACAGCGAGCTGGTGTTGGTCGCGAAAATCGTGTCGGGGCCGCAGATCTTTTCGAGACCGGCGAAGAGCGTCTGCTTCGTTTCGAGGTCTTCGCGGACGGCCTCGAGCACCAGGTCCACCCCGTCGGCGGGGGCGAGCGGGCCGTCGACCGGGACGAGGCGGTCCTTCGCCGCGCGCCCGGCCTCCTCGGTCAGCTTCTCCTTGGCGACCAGCCGGTCGACCATCGCGCCCACGTGGTCGATCGCCGCGGCGACGGCTTCCGGCTGCACGTCCGCGAGTTCCACGGTGACGCCGCCGGTCGCGGCGAGCTGGACGATGCCGCGTCCCATCACCCCGGTGCCGATCACCCGGATCCTGCCGACCCGTCCGGCCCATCCCGTCACGTTGAAACCGCCTTTCGCTGTGGCCCCACGGCGAACTTACCCCGGGCTACAGACCGACGAAGTCCGCCATCTGCCCGATGAGGTGCTCGAAGTACGCGTCCGCCGGGTCGACGCTGCCGACGTACTGGCCGAACAGCTCGAAGTTGAGCGCGCCGAACAGCTGGGTCCAGGCGGCGATGGCGCGCATGACGACCTCGGCCGGCGCGTCGATCTCCAGGACCTTGGTGAGCTGCTCAGCTTGCGCGCGCAGTTCGTCGGACATCGGCGCGGTGACCGCGGGCTCGTGCGGATGGGCGTCGCGCAGCACTGCGACCAGCGCGAACGCCACTCGCCCGGCGGGGCCGACGGTGTCCTGCGGAGCCTGGTAACCGGGGATCGGCGAGCCGTAGATGAGCGCGTACTCGTGCGGGTTCGCGCGAGCCCAGTCGCGGGTCGCGCGCCAGACGGCTCGCCAGCGTTCGCGCGGGTCGCCGGTGTGCGGGTCGGCCTGCTCGGCGGCCTCGCCGACGGCGTTGTACGCGTCGACGATCAGCGCGGTGAGCAGGTGATCGCGGCTCGGGAAGTACCGGTACAGCGCCGACGAGACCATCCCCAGCTCCCGGGCGACCGCGCGCAGGGAAAGCCCGTGCGCGCCGACCTCGGCCAGCTGGCGGCGGGCCTCGTCCTTGATCTCGCGGGTCAGCTCGGCGCGGACCCGTTCGCGGGCGGTGCGGGGTGCGGCTGTCATGCGATCAGTGTGCCTCGAAGGAGAGCGCCGCGCAAAATCGAGAGCACTGCTCTTGACGCGGGGCAGGCCACGGGTGTTCACTGTTCACAACAGAGAGCACCGCTCTCGCAAACCGAGGAGGACCCCATGACCAGCACTCGTTACCTCGAACCGGGCAAGGCGACCGCGGTGTTCAACGGCTGCGTCCGCTGGCTCACCAAACGCGGCTTCAGCGTGTGGGGCAGCCGGGTGCTGGGCGTCCGCGGCCGCAAGTCCGGCGAACTGCGCGAGGTGCCGGTGAACCTGCTGCCGTTCGAGGGCAAGCAGTACCTGGTGGCGGCGCGCGGCGAAACCCAGTGGGTGCGGAACCTGCGTGCGGCGGGCGAGGGTCAGCTGACCGTCGGGCGGCGCACCGAGACGTTCACCTACCGCGAGCTGGCCGACGAGGAAAAGCCCGCCGTCCTGCGCTCGTACCTCAAGCGCTGGGCGTTCGAGGTCGGCACGTTCTTCGAGGGCGTGGACGCGAAGGCACCGGAGGAGAAGCTGCTGGAGATCGCGCCGGGCTACCCGGTGTTCGAGGTCTTCGCCCGGTGAGTCAGCGCGCGCGTTTGCGGAACGCGGTGGCCGCGACGAGGACCACGCCGGCCAGGAGCGCGACCAGCCCGATCAGGAACCAGAGCTTCTGGCCGGTCATGAAACTGCCGGTCAGCACCCCGACGCCCTGCAGCACCCACACCGCGCCGACGAGCACCAGCACCACCCCGCACGCCAGCGTGATCCACCGCTTCACGACCATCTCCTCGCTCGGGAAGGGAACCTCGAGGCAAGTCTCTCAAGGTTCCCTTCTCCGAACGGGCTACCCGCGGCGGCGCGGCTGGCCGTTGCCGAACTGCTGTGCTTCGCCGAGCGAGGTCGCGGTGGCCGTCGTGCCCTGGACCTTCGCGACCACCGTGACGTTGTCGCCGGACTTCGGCGAACCGGTTTTCTCCGTGGCCGAATCCAGCGTGTAGGTCTGCTTGTAGCCGTCCTTGCTCGTGAGGGTCACCGAGGTGGCGCTGAGTTCGGTGATCGTCCCGGTCTGCAGGCGTTCGGTCACGTATCCGCCGGCCGGATCCGCCACCACGAAGTCGCCGTGCAGCGCCTCCCGCAGCGCGGCCATCCCGCCCATGCCTCCGCGGCCGGCGAAACCGCCGGGGCCGCCCGGTCCGCCCGGCCCGCCGAATCCGCCCGGACCCTGCTGCGCGGTCGCGTTGCCGCCGCTGGTGCCGGCCCAGATCGCCAGTCCGCCGCCCACCGCGATCACGACCGCGACGCCCGCCGCGATCGCGGTTTTCCGGCCCGACCACGCCTTCCCCGGACCGCTGCCGCCGGTGGCGGGAGCAGGCTGCTCTCCCCAGGTCGCGCCCTGTGCTGGATCGGTCGTCATGGTCTCCTCCGGAACGTTCGGGCTGGTCCTTCCCGAGCGTCGGGGCGGCCGCTGTGCGGAAGCTGTGGCGGACGTGGGGGACACCTGTGCGCCCCGGCGGGGGCGCCACCGCACAGGAAACACACAGGCGGGGCACAGCCCGACCTGAAGACAGGGCCCGAAGATGGCACCATGAGCAGTGTGAACGCCGCGTCTGCCGGCCGGGGCAAGGCCGAACTGCGCCGCGCGGACGGCAGCCCGGTCCGCGTGCTGGTCGTCGACGACGAGTCGACGCTGGCCGAACTCGTGTCCATGGCCCTGCGGATGGAGGGCTGGGAGGTGCGCAGCGCGGGCACCGGGGCCGAGGCGGTGCGGATCGGCCGCGATTTCCGCCCGGACGCCGTGGTGCTCGACGTGATGCTGCCCGATTTCGACGGCCTCGAGGTGCTGCGCCGGATGCGCGCCGAAACGCCGTATCTGCCGGTTCTTTTCCTGACCGCGAAAGACGCGGTGGAAGACCGGATCGCCGGGCTCACCGCGGGCGGCGACGATTACGTGACCAAACCGTTCAGCCTGGAAGAAGTGGCGCTGCGGCTGCGCGCGCTGCTGCGCCGCGCGGGCGGGGTTTCCGGGGCGACCGGCTCGCAGCTGGTGGTCGGCGACCTGACGCTGGACGAGGACAGCCGCGAGGTGCACCGCGGCGGCGACCTGGTGCCGCTCACCGCGACCGAGTTCGAACTGCTGCGTTACCTGATGCGCAATCCGCGCCGGGTGCTGTCGAAGGCGCAGATCCTCGACCGCGTGTGGAGCTACGATTTCGGCGGCCAAGCGAATATCGTCGAACTGTACATTTCCTACCTCCGCAAGAAAATCGACGCCGATCGGGAACCGATGATCCACACCATGCGCGGCGCCGGATATGTCCTCAAACCCGCCGCGGGCTGAGCGCCGCCGTCCGTGGTCGTTGCGCCGCAGGCTGATCGTGCAGCTGGCGGCGCTGCTCGCGCTGGTCTGCCTGGTGGTCGGCGTGGTCACCGAACTCGCGTTGAACAGCTTTCTCGTCGGACAGCTCGACGGGCAGCTGGCGGCGGCGAGCGACCGCGGGTTCCGGCACGGGGCGCCGCGTCCGCCGATCTTCGGGCCCGGCAAGCCGGCGCCGGATCCGCTGCGCGTGCTCGGCCAGCCCGAGGGGACGCTCAGCCTGGTGGTCCACGACGGCGCGGTCAACGGGCAGGTGATCGGCCCGTTGGGGCTCCTCGCGCTCACGCCCGACCAGGACCGGGTCCTGCTCGTGCTGTCCCCGAACGGCCAGCGCCGCACGGTCGAGCTTCCCGGGAATCTCGGGAAATACCGCGTGGTCGCGACGTATTCGCCGCGCGGCGAGTTCACCGTGATCGGGCTGCCGATGAACCGGGTCTCGGAAACGTTGTGGCGGCTGGGATTCATCTTCGGCGGGGTCGCGCTCGGCGGTATTCTCGTCGCCGGATTCGCTGGTGCGGTCACGATCCGGCGCACGATGGCTCCGCTCGACCGGCTCGCCGCGACCGCTTCCCGGGTGTCTGAGCTGCCGCTGGACCGCGGCGAGGTCGCGCTGTCCGAGCGAGTGCCCGAAGTGGACACTGACCCGCGCACGGAGGTCGGCAAGGTCGGTTCGGCGATCAACCGGATGCTGGGCCACATCGCCGAGGCGCTCGCGGTCCGCCATGCCAGCGAAAGCCGGGTGCGGCAGTTCGTCGCGGACGCGAGCCACGAATTGCGCACGCCGCTCGCCGCGATTCGCGGGTACGCCGAGCTGACCCGCCGCAGCAGCGAGCAGGTGCCGCCGGACATCGCGTTCGCGATGAGCCGGGTGGAATCCGAATCCGCGCGGATGACGACGCTCGTGGAGGATCTGCTGCTGCTCGCGCGGCTCGATTCCGGACGTCCGGTCGTGCCCGAGCCGGTCGATTTGTCCCGGCTGGTCGCCGACGCGGTCGCGGATTCGCACGTCGCCGGTCCGGAACACAAGTGGCTGCTGGAACTTCCCGGCGAACCGATCGCGGTGCTGGGCGATTCCGGGCAACTGCACCAGGTCGTGCTGAACCTCCTCGGCAACGCCCGGACGCACACGCCCGCGGGCACCACGGTGACCACCGCACTGTCTGCTCGGGACGGATGGGCGACTTTGTCCGTTGTGGACGATGGGCCGGGAATTCCGCCGGAAATCCTGCCCGAGGTGTTCGAACGATTCGCCCGCGGCGACAATTCCCGGTCGCGGGCGGCCGGAAGCACCGGGCTGGGGCTGGCGATTGTCGCGGCGGTGGTGGCCGCGCATTCCGGTCGGGTGATGGTGAACAGCGTTCCGGGGCGCACTGAATTCGTGGCGTCGTTCCCGCAGGCGTGACCTGTTCACAGCCCGCGCACAGGCGGTGCCGTGAGAATGATCGGCATGACGACTGCCGACGCGCCACGTTGGGTGCGCCCCGCCGTCGCGGTGCTGCTGCTGGGCACCGCCGCGTTGTACCTCACCGACGTCGCGATTTCCGGCTGGGGCAATGATTTCTACGCGATGGCCGTGCAAGCGGGCACGTGGGACTGGAAAGCGTGGTTCTTCGGTTCGCTCGACCCGGGCAACGTGGTCACCGTCGACAAACCGCCCCTTTCCCTGTGGATGATGGGGCTGTCCGGGCGGATCTTCGGCTTTTCCAGCTGGAGCATGCTGGTGCCGGACGCGCTGGCGGGCGTGGGCTCGGTCGGCCTGCTGTATCTGGCGGTGCGGCGGCTTTCCGGTCCGATCGCCGGGTTGCTGGCCGGGGCGTTGCTCGCGATCACTCCGGTGGCCGCGCTGATGTTCCGGTTCAACAACCCGGACGCGTTCTTGGTGCTGCTGCTCGTCGCGGGCGGGTATTTCCTGGTGCGGGCACTGGAAAGCGCCGGTACGAAGTGGTTGCTGCTGGCAGGGGTCGCGATCGGCTTCGGGTTCCTCGACAAAATGCTGCAGGCGTTTCTGGTGTTGCCTGCCTTTGTGCTCGCTTACGCGGTCGCGGCGCCGACCACGTGGGGACGGCGGCTATGGCAATTGCTCGCTGCTGCCGGTGCGGTGGTGGTTTCCGCGGGCTGGTGGGTACTCGCGGTGGCGTTGTGGCCGGTTGCCGATCGACCGTATATCAGCGGGTCGACGAACAACAGCGTGCTGGAATTGGCCTTCGGGTACAACGGACTCGGCCGGATCTTCGGACAGTCGCACGGCGGTGAAGCGCGACCGAAACTGCCTGCGCACGGCCAGCCGGGTTTGACTCGCTTGTTCACCGAGCAATTCGGCGGCGAGGCGTCCTGGTTGCTGCCAGCTGCGTTGATCGGACTCGTGGCCGGGTTGTGGTTCACCCGGCGTGCGACACGCACTGATCGAACTCGCGCGGCGCTGTTGCTGTGGGGTGCCTGGACGGTGCTCAGCGCATTCGTGTTCAGCTACATGAGCGGGATCATCCACCCGTACTACACGGTCGTGCTCGCGCCGGGAATCGCCGCCACGGTAGCGATTTCCGCGACCGAACTGTGGCGCGGCCGTGCCTACTTCGCCCCGCGCGCGGTGCTTGCGGTGATGCTGGCGGCGACTGTCGCGTGGAGTTTCGTGCTGCTGCAGCGGACGCCGAACTGGCAGCCGTGGGTGCGGTACACCGTGCTGGTGCTCGGCGTTCTAGGCGTGGCCGCGCTGTTGATCGGGACCGCCCGCCGCGCGGTCGCGGTGCTGGCGCTGGTGGCCGCGCTGCTGGGGATGGCGTCCTTCACCGTGGCGACCGCGTCGACGGCGCACACCGGCGGAGGTCCGGCGTCTGGGCCACAGCACAAGGGACGCCCCGATTTCGGTGCCTCGCAACCGTCCACTGTGGAGCTGAACCGGCTGCTGGAGACCACGACGACGAAGTGGGCCGCCGCCGAAACCGGTGCGATGCAGGCTGCCGGGCTCGCGTTGAACAGCGGCAAGCCGGTACTCGCGGTCGGCGGCTTCAGCGGCGGCGATCCCGCGCCGTCGCTCGCGCAATTCCAGCAGTACGTGGCGAGCGGCGAGATCCACTACTTCGTCGTCGGCGCGCGCAACGGCCGCGGCGGCCCGGGTGGCAGCCGCGGCACCGCCGGGAAGATCACCGCTTGGGTCAAGCAGCACTTCCGGCCCACCATGGTCGGCGGCGCGACGGTGTACGACCTCACGCAAAAGTGACCGAGGTATTGGCTCCGCACAAGACAAAACAAGGCAGCTCGGCCGGGACGCGCCCGGCCAGCCGGGCGGCCAGCGGAGCCGCGGCGGCCGGTTCGACGACGAGCCGGAAGTCGCGCCACAGCAGGTCTCGCGCGGCGAGGATCTCGGCGTCGGACACCAGCACGGACGTGACGGCCGGCGAGTTGAGGATGCCGAAGGCCAGCTCGCCGACGCGGGTCGCGCCGAGCGCGGAGGCGGCGACCGAGTCGATGGTGACGTCTACCGGCTCGCCCGCGGCGATGGCGGCGTGCAGCGCCTGGCAGTGCTCCGGCTCCACCGCGAACACCTGACGGCCGTCCGCGGCCAGCGTCGCGCCGGACGCCAGCCCGCCACCGCCGACCGCGACGGCAATGGCATCGACGTCCGGTGCGTCGGCCACGATCTCCGCGGTCGCGGTTCCTTGCCCGGCAATCACGTCGGGGTCGTCGTACGCGTGCAGGTAGCGAGTGCCGGATTCGTCGGCCACGGCCAGCGCGGCCGCGGCAGCCTCGCCGTACGTCGCGCCGTGCCGGATGAGCTTCGCGCCAGCCGCTTCGATGCCGGCGGCCTTCGCTTCGGGCACGGACTCCGGCACGTAGACGACAGCGGGAATGCCCAGCGACTGCGCGGCGGTGGCGACGCCGAGACCGTGATTTCCGCCGGACGCCGTGACGACCCGCTTCGGCTCCGGCCCGGTGAGCAGGGCGTTTACCGCGCCGCGGAGCTTGAACGACCCGGACCGCTGGAGCTGCTCCAGCTTGAGGACGAGGGGACGGCCGTCGATTTCGGTGCGTAACAGCGGCGTCCACCGGACGTGTGGTCGGAGGCGAAGGTGGGCTGCGGCGACGTCGGCGGCGACAGGTGCGGTGCGCATATCGGTCATTCTCCTCCCCGGCGTGCTCCCCGGGTGCCGCTCGCCGGGAAAACCCCAGCGTGTCAGGGCACGACACGGAACAAGAGGGCATTGTCTAGCTCTTGCCGATCTCGCTAAGCTCTGCGCAGACGTGGGGTGTCCGACCATGTGCGTACCGCGACGAGTACTACCGAGAGTAGTAGCGTCCCGCGGGTGTCCCCGTTCGGTGCACTTCACGCCTCGGTCTCGTCGGGACTCCTCGGGAACGAAAGGTGACGTGCATGCGCGACGGCTCGGCCCGGTCGCCGGAAGCCGCTGCGCGGCTGCTCGACCGCCTGGGGCTCCGCACTGTGCAGGCGCGAGTGACCGTGCTGGTCGTGGTTCCGCTGATCCTGGTCGCCGCGGCGGCGGTTCCGTTCGTGCTCACTCAGGTCACCGCCGCGTCGACGGCCGCGACCGCCTCGGACGCCGCGGCCCGGGCGCAGCGGGTGGGCGGCCTGGTGGGCCAGTTGCAGCGGGAAAGCCTGCTCGCGGCCGCTTTCGTCGCCGACCTGTCGGCCACCAATTCAGCGCTCGTCCGGCAGCAGCAGTCAGTGGACAGCGCCGCGCACGGGGTCGCAGATGGCCTGCTCAGTCCAGGCGGCTCACTGGCGAAACTGCGGCAGAACGCACTCAATCGGCAGATTTCCGTAGCCGATATCGCCTCTGGCTACGATTCCCTGTCCACGGGAGTGATCGACGCACTGGGACTGGCCACTTCGGACAGTGCGGACGCCCGAGCGCTCGACGCCTTGCTGCGCGCGGACGAGCAGCGAGCCGCCCGGGCGACCGCGCTGGTCGCTTCCGTCGGAGTTGATCGCGCAGGTCAGCGCGCCGCTGTCTACGGAGAACAGTTCGCCCGGCTGGCCGGGACTCAGGACGCGGCGCAGCTCGCCGCCGTCGAGAGCGGGACGACGGCTCAGCAGCTCGACCGGCTCGCGGCGGCCCCACGGCAAGACCGGCAGTTCGTGTCCGATGTGGTCACCGCCGGTACTCAGCTCGCCGATCAGCGCGACGCGGCGGAAACCCGGCTCGCCGGAGCGATCGCGAATGCCGCCTCCGCGAAAGCGTCCAGCGCGACCCGGACGGCGTTCCTCGTCGGCGGCGCCGCAATTGTCCTTTTCGGACTGGTTGCCGCGTTGTCCGTACTGGCCGCGCGATCCATCGCCCGGCCGCTGCGCCGGCTGAGCAGCCAAGCTCGTTCGACCGCCGACCTGGCCGCCCCCGAACTGGTTCAGATCGCCGAACCGGGATCGGATTCGCCGCAACCGTCGCTGCCCGCTCTCGAGGCCGGGACCGGTGGCGAGCTGGCCGAGCTGGCCGACGCGTTCAACCGGCTCCGCGGCGCCGCGGTGGATGCGGTGACCGAACAGGCGAACGCGCGCCGTGCCGGGGTCCAGTTGCTGGTCGGAGCGGCCAAGCGCACGCAGAACCTGGTCGCCGGCCAGCGCACGATGGTCGAGGAATTGACTCGCGGCACCGACGATCCGGTGTTGCTCGCCGGCTTGCACCGCGTGGAGCACGCCGCCCTCCGGCTGCGCCGCACCGCGGACGATCTGCTTGTGGTGACGGGAAATCGCGACGAAAGCCGGGTCGGCGGCCCGATCGAACTGGCCACCGCGTTGCGCTCGGCCGCCGTGGAAATCGACGACGAATCCCGGATCCGGATCGGCGAACCGGCGGACGCACTGCTCGCGCCCTCGCTGGGGATCGACCTGGTGCTGTTGTTCGCCGAACTGCTGGAAAACGCCGCCGCGTTCTCGCCGCCGGAATCGCCGGTGGAGATTTCGACGGAGTTCGAGCCGTCCGGCGATCTGCTGGTGCGCATCGCCGATCACGGCGTCGGGCTGTCCGCGGACCGGCTCGCGCAGGAGAACCACCGGCTCGCCGAACCAGTCGACGCGGCGTCCGGACAGCAGCTCGGCCTGGCCGTGGTCGGGCGGCTCGCGCAACGGCATTCGCTGCGCGTCGAACTGGAGTCCACTCCGGACGGTGGGGTGACCGCGAAGGTTTCGGTGCCGAAGGCGTTGTTCACCCGAGACGTCGATTTCCGGCGCGGGCCAGGGCTTTTCGAACCGGGACAGGTGCCCGACCCGCGGCCGGTGCTGCTGCCCGCGCCCGCGATCGCCGCGCTGTCCACGCCGACTCCGGCCGGCTTCAGCTGGTTCACCGACCCGCCGGAACCCGACGCTGCCGAGCCGAAGCCGGACGAGGCCCCGAAGTGGCCGGAAGCGGAGCCGGAATTCGCCTCGCTCACCGGAACGCTGGAGCTTCCCGAGGAACCTGAAGAGTCCACAAAGGACACCCCGGACACCTCGGACGTCGCGGATCCGTCGCCGACGCACCAGTTCACCGTCGTGCCACCGGAATCCCGCGACGGCGTCTTCCGCCGCGTTCCCGGCGCTCAGCTGGCCCCCGGGCTCAAAATCCCGCAGATCGTCCGGACCCCGTTGCCGCGCCGCGGACTGCGCGATCCGGCCGCCGAGCGGGCCACCTTCGACTCGTTCTCCGACGGCGTCGCCAAAGCTCAGCAAGTCACCGCCCAGCAGGCCGATCAAGGAGGATCATGACCGTTCCCGCCGCCGCGCAGAACTTCAACTGGCTGGTCAACCGCTTCGCGCTGCACACCGCCGGCGCGATCGCCGCGCTCGCGGTGTCCGCGGACGGGCTGCTGATCGCCGCGTCCCAGGACCTCGACCGCGCGGACGCCGACCGGCTCGCGGCGACCTGCTCGGCGATGCTCGCGCTGGCCCAGAGCGTGTCCGAAAGCCATCCGCTCGGCGATCCGGACAAGGTCGTGGTCGAACTCGAGCGCGGCTACCTGGTGGTCTGCACCATCAGCATCGGCTGCTCGCTCGGCGTCCTGGCCAACAAACAGGCCAGCCTCGGCACGATCGCCTACGAGATGGCGATGTTCGCCAACCGCGCGTCCGAAGTCCTCACCCCCGCGCTGGTCGAGGAGTTGAAGAACACCGCGTTCGCCTGACCCGTGAAGATCCTCGTGCTTGGCCCGGCCGGAGCCGGGAAAACGACGGCGGTGCACGCCGTTTCGGAGATCGCGCCGGTGCGCACCGACGCCGGCGACACGACCGCGGCGCTCGACTTCGGCAGGCTCGGCGAGGGCGAGCGGCGGCGGTACCTGTTCGGCGCGCCGGGACAGGCCCGGTTCTGGTTCCGCTGGCCCGACCTCGTGCGGGGCGCGGACGCGGCGCTCGTCGTGGTCGACCCGCGGCGGATCGCGGACGCGTACCCGGTGCTCGACGCGGTCGAAGGCATGCGGCTGCCGTTCGTGGTCGGCGTGAACTGCTTCGACGGCCTGCTCACGCGTCCGCTGCACGACGTGCGCTGGGCGCTGACCGTGCGCGACGGCGTCCCGGTGCACCCGTTCGACGCCCGCGACCCGGGGTCCGTGCGGGAGGTGCTCGACCTGGTCGAAGCGAGGGCGGCCGAGGGGGCGGAGGCCCGGCAACCGAGTCCGCTATAGTCGTCTGCGGGGACCCCCCGTGGCGTCCACCCTGTGAACTTCCCCAGGGCCGGAAGGCAGCAAGGATAAGCGGGCTCTGGCGGGTACGGGGGGAACCCGCTTTTTTATGCCTAGGACAGGTCTAGAACAGGCCGAGGACGTCGTCCGGTGGCGTCGGCGAGGGCAGTGATTCCGCGTCGAAGACCGGGGCCGCCTTCCCGCGCAGCTGCCGCAGTTCAGCGCCGTGCACCACCCGCGCCGGATACGGCGAAGACGCCGCGCGCCGGGTCAGCTCCGCGGTCGGCAGGTCGGACCGCGAGGCGGCCAGCACGAGGTTCCCGAACCGGCGGCCGCGCAGCACACTGGGCTCGGCCAGCAGGACGACGTGCGGAAACACCTCCGCCAACGTCGCGAGGAACCGGCGGGCGAACGGCAGACCAGGGCCGTCGGAGATGTTCGCCAGCATCGTCGCGCCCGGGCGCAGCACGCGGGCTGCGTCCGTGACGAACTCGACGGTCGCCAAGCCGCCGGCCAGGGTCGCGCGCTCGAAGGCGTCGATCACGATCAAGTCCGCCGTCGCGTCGTGCCTGCTGCGCACGCCCGCTCTGCCGTCCTCGATCCGTACCCGCAGCTTCGGGACGCTGCGCAGGTCGAGCTGTTCGCGGACCAGAGTGATCAGCGGCTCGTCGGCGTCGAAGACCAGCTGCCGCGAACCCGGTCGCGTCGCGGCGACGTAGCGCGGCAGGGAACAGCCCGCGCCGCCGACGTGCAGCGCGTCGAGCGGGCCGGGCGGGAGGAAGTCGACCAGGTCGCCGAGCCGGCGCACGTAGTCGAACTCCAGGTTCGTCGGGTCGTCGAGATCGACGTAGGACTGCGCCACCCCGTCGACCGAAAGCAGCCACGCGTTGGGCCGATCGGCGTCGCGCAGCAGCTCGGCGGTCCCGAACCGCACCGGGTAACTGCCCGGTCGCGGCCCGCTCGGCGCACGGCCGCGACCGGAACGGGAGGGGCTCACCGTGCTCACTGTAGTCTCGGGCACGTGGCTCTCGCGCTGTACCGGAAGTACCGTCCGGCGACCTTCGCCGAGGTCGTCGGCCAGGAGCATGTGACCGAACCGCTGCGCACGGCGCTGGCCGCCGGGCGCATCAACCACGCGTACCTGTTCTCCGGGCCGCGCGGCTGCGGCAAGACGTCGAGCGCGCGGATCATGGCGCGCTCGCTCAACTGCGCCCAAGGCCCGACCCCGGATCCGTGCGGCGAATGCAACTCGTGCCGCGCGCTCGCGCCGGAAGGCCCGGGCAGCGTCGACGTCACCGAACTCGACGCGGCCAGCCACGGCGGCGTGGACGACGCCCGCGAACTGCGGGACAAGGCGTTCTACGCGCCCGCCGAATCGCGCTACCGCGTGTTCATCATCGACGAGGCGCACATGGTCACGACGCAGGGCTTCAACGCCCTGCTGAAGATCGTCGAGGAACCGCCCGAGCACCTGATCTTCATCTTCGCCACCACCGAGCCGGACAAGGTGCTCACCACCATCCGCTCGCGCACGCACCACTATCCGTTCCGGCTGATCCCGCCGAGTTCGATGCGGGAGCTGCTGGAGCGCAACGTGGCGGCCGAGGGCGCGACGGTCGAACCGGCGGTGTACCCGCTGGTGATCCGCGCCGGAGGCGGTTCGGCTCGCGATACCCAGTCGGTGCTGGACCAGCTGCTCGCCGGGGCCGGTCCGGAGGGCGTCACGTATCCGCGGGCGGTGGCGCTGCTGGGCGTCACGGACACCGCGCTGATCGACGCGGTGATCGACGGGCTCGCGAACGACGACCCGGCCGAAGTGTTCGGCACCGTCGAGAAACTCGCCGACGCCGGACACGACCCGCGCCGCTTCGCCACCGACCTGCTCGACCGGCTGCGCGACCTGCTGCTGATGCGCGCGGTCCCGGAAGCGGGCGAACGCGGCCTGGTCAACGCGCCGGACGACGAGCTGAAGCGGATGACCGAACAGGCCGAGAAGCTCGGCCCGGCCACGCTGTCCCGCTACGCCGACATCGTCCACAGTGGACTCCTGGAGATGCGCGGCGCGACCTCGCCGCGGCTCGTGCTCGAACTGCTCTGCGCGCGGATGCTGCTGCCGTCGGTCACCGAGGCGGAGAAAGCCTTGCTGGCGCGGATCGAACGGCTCGAGCGACGTCCGGCAGGCGCGCCCGCTCCGGCTGGCGCCGCCCCGGCTCCGCAGGCTGGACCCGCTCCGGTCGCTGCTCCGGCCGCGTCCGCTGCTCCGGCGGAGGCTCCGGCTCGGTTCCAGCGGCCTTCGCAGCGTCCGGCGCAGGAAGCTCCGGCGGCACCGGCTCGTCCGGCGCAGGAAGCTCCCGCCGCACCGGCCCGTCCGGCGGCGGAGGAACCCGCGCGTCCGGCTCGCCCGGAGGTCAGCCGTCCGGCTCCTGCTGAACCGCCTGCCCCCGCTCCTGCCCCGGAAGCGCCCGCGGCTGCGGAAGCCCCGGCCGCGGGCGGCGTCGACGCGGCCAAGGTGCGCGAGAAATGGCCGCAACTGCTGGCGTCGCTGCGGAAGTTCACCGGCGGTCGCGCGCTCGAAGCCATGCTCACGCAGGCGACGGTCGCCGAGGTCGACGGCTCGGCGGTCACGCTGACGCACAAGTCCGAACCGCTCGCCCGGCGCCTCAGCGACCAGGGCAACGCGAGCAAGATCGCGGCCGGGCTGAGCGAGGTGCTCGGCGGCGAATGGCAGGTCCGCTGCGTGCACGGCGCGGCCGCGGCCGCCGCTCCGGCACGGCAGGCCCCCCGGCAGCAACCGGCGGCTCCGGCTCCGGAACGGTCGTTCACACGCCCGTCCGCGTCCGCGCAGCCCCCGGCGGCCGCCCCGCCCGCTCCGAAGCCCGCGCCGGAAGCGCCGAGCCGCCCGCGCGTCACCACGAGCGAACCGGACATCCCGCTCCCGCCCGAGCCCACGGACGAGGACGACGACATCTACTCCGAGGACTCCAGCCCGGTCCCGCCGCCTCCGCCGCCGCCCGCGGAGGAGGATCCGGAGCAGATCGCGCGGAAGCTGCTCTCGGACCACCTCGGCGCGCGTCCGCTGGACTGACCGCCTCGTGAGTGTTTGTGCCGGTTCTAACCGGCACAAACACTCACGACGTTCAGCGGATGGCGCGTCCGCTGGACTAGCGGATCAGCCGAACCTGCAGCGGATGTGACGTCGGCGGCGTCTGCACGGTCACCGTCCGAGTGGCCGCGTCCCAAGTCCAACTCCCGCTGCGCCGACCGTCCACGTACACCGCGGACGGCGCGGCGGCATTGGTGAACCGGACCGTCCACGCGCGCTGCGAAGGACCGATCGCGAGCGTCGCCGCGTGGGGATTTTCGTTGTAGCGCAAGGAAGTCGTGGCCGCCCCTTCGTAGAGACTGAACGCGCCGTCGTGCCCGGAAGCCACCGTGACGGTCGCGGCGGCAAGCGGATCGTGCGCGTCCCCGGCGACGTTTCCGCTGCGGGTCACCATGATTCCGCCCGAACGCACGAACACCGGCATCGTGTCCCAGCCCGTGGTGATCTGCGCGGTGGTGCAGCCGCGGTAGGTCTTGCCGGTCAAGTAGTCCGTCCAGTCGTTGCCCGGCGGGAACCAGACACTCGTGGTCGCCGTGGTGCCCGGGCTGGTCGCCGGAGCCACGAGAACGTCCGGACCGTACAGGTATTCGCCGCCGGACTGGGCGTATGCCTCCTGCTGGTCCGGATACTGCAGGTACAGCGGCCGCACGATCGGCATTCCGGTCGCGGTGGCCTGCTGCGCGAGCGTGTACGTGTACGGCACGAGATTCTCGCGCAGGTTAAGGAATTTCGTCGCTGACGCATCCGCGGCCGCACCGTACTGCCACGGCAACCGGTCGCTGTGGTTGGAGTGCAATCGGTCGATCGGCTGGAACGTGCCGAGCTGCACCCAGCGCGCGTACAGGTCGTCCGGCAGTTTCGTGCTGCCCGGTTCCGTTCCCGGCTGCTGCAATCCGCCGGTGTGGCCGCCGATGTCGTGGCTCACCGACGCCAGGCCGGTCGCCGCGGATTCGCCGGGCGTGTAACCGACCTCGAAGGCCAGCGTGGCCCAGTCGGAAATGGTGTCTCCGGTGAAGTGCAGCGTGGTGCGCTTGTCCGCCCACGGCCCGGTCGGCACGGCGGTCGGCGAGCTGTATCCACCGGCTTGCAGCGAACCGTACGCGCGGGAGAACGCGAAGCCGCCGTGCTCGGCGTACTGCTGGTTGATCCACGCGTCCGGAGTGACCCCGGCGAGGCTGGATTTCGAGGCGTCGCAACACCAATCGAGCCACCAGACGTCGTTGCCCTGCTGTTCCATCGTCCGGTGCAGGTCGAAGTAGGCCCGCAGCTGGTCGGGATCGCCGAAATCGAAGACGTAGCAGTCTTTTCCGCAACTGGGCTGCAGTTTGCCCTTCGCGGTCGCCTGCGCCGCCGGGAACTGCGGGTCGTCGCCGCGGATGCTCGGGTGAATGTTCAGCGACGTGTGCAGGCCCTGGTCGTGCGCCCACTGGAAGAACGCCTTCGGGTCGGGGAAGCGGGTCGGGTCGATTTCCCAGCCGTTCCACCGGTCCGGAGATTTGAAGTCGGTGTCGACGACGAGCATGTCGAGCGGCACGTGCTGCTCGCGGAATTTCGGCAGGATCGTTTGCTCGAAGTCGGCGGCGGTGCGGTCGTAGTACTCGGAGTACCAGACGCCGTAAGCCCAGCGGGGCAACAGCAGCGACGGTCCGGTCAGCTGGGCCAGTTCTCGCAGCGCTTGGCCGTAGTTCTGGCCGTACGCGAAGACGTAACCGTCCTGATAGGACTCGCTGCTGGGGCGTTGGGTGACGACCTTGGTGCGCGGGTCGTACAGCGCGGAGGCGGTGTCGTCGAGCAGGGACCAGCCGTCCTGGTAAAGGATTCCGGGCGCGGAGACCGCGCTTCCGTCGACCCCGTCGAGGCCGCGTCGGTAACCACCGAGCGGTGCGTGCGGGGCGAGCAGAACCGAATGCGCGGCGGTGACGGCGACGGTGTCGAGGTTGACGTGGCAGTTCGAGTCCGGGCAGGACAGGGTGACGGTGTTGCTGCCCGCCTTGAGGTTCACCGGGATTGCCTTGGTGCGCCACGAATTCCAGCTGCTGGTCGACGGCAGGCTCAGGTTGGTCGAGGCGCCGCCGGCTTGCAGCGTCAACGACGTCGGCTGGGTTTGGCCGGAAACGGCGGTCGCGTCGGCGTAGCGAAGCTGCAGGTCGTAGGCACCGTCGGCGGGGACGCCGGTGATTGTCAGCGCGTCCGACGCACCGGGTCGCTCCATGCCTGCGAGGAAGGCCTTGCCGGAGTGCCCGTCGTGGTCACTGGCCGGATGCGCGCCGCCGGACAGCGCGCCTTGCTCAGCCTCGCAGAGGACACCGAACGCGCACGGTGTCGGCGCGGGCGGCACGGGTTGCGGGTACTCGGCACCGGTGTTGACCAGGGCGAGGCTGTCGATGTTGACGTTGCCCGAGTCGGCGGTGCCGCGCTTCACGGTCACCTGGTGCTGTCCCGCGGACAGGGTGAGCGGGACGGTCGCGACGGCCCAGGTGTCCCAGTCGGTGGTGGTCGGCAGCGTGATGGTGTGGGCGTCCGTGCCGTCTACGAGGACGCTGAGCGTGCGGGTCGTGTGCTGTCCGTCGCCGCCGGTTCCGTTGGCGTAGCGCAGGTCCAGCTGGTGCGCACCGGGAGCGGTGGCGCGGAAGGACAGGCTGTCGCCGGGATTGGTGAAGCCCGCCGCGAACCCGTCGCCGGTGTAGCCGCGGTGGTCGCTGGCCACGCCTGGCCCGTTGAGCTGCAGTTGCTCAGCCTCGCAGAGGGTGCCAAACGCGCAGCTCGGCGTGAGCTTGCCCGCCCACGGCCGGGCGGTGACGTCCTGGCCGCCGGTACGCAGCTGGACGGTGAGGTTGTCGTCGGAGAACGCTCCCGAATCGAGCTTGTAGCGCAGCTGGACGGCACTGGTCCGGATGGTCAGCCAGCCGTCGCGTTTGGTTGCGGTGTATGGGGTTTGCGGAAAACCGCCGCGACCGACCGCGTTGAACGTGCCGGCGTCGACGAACTTGGCGTCGCCCGCGTATTCGGTGCGGATGAGCGTCGGCGACAGCACTTCGAACCGTGCTGATCCGGCGGTCACCGCTTGGGGTGCGGCCTCGGCGACTCCCGTCGACACGAGAGTGCCCGCCATGGCTGTCACGGCCAGCAGCCGCACCAGTCGTCCTCGGAGTGATGTTGCCACCGGTGCCTCCTCGAGAAGTCCCCAGCGACGGTAAGTCGGGACCGATCAAGAAAGAAGACGGTGTCCGGTGTTCTGTCCGCTCAGTAGCCCTTTCGGCTCTCTGGGTCAGGAACCGGCCAGGTACGCCTCGATCGCCTTCGCGATGGCCTGCGCGTAGTGCGCCCGGCCCGCCGCCGACGACATCTGGCTCGCCTCGTCGGCGTTGCGCATGTTGCCGCATTCGACGAGCACGGACGGCCGGCTCGACAGGTTGAGCCCGGCCAGATCATTCCTCGGCGACAGGCCCGCCGAGCCGAGGTAAGTGGAGGTGGGGAAGCCGTCGTCGCGGATTCCGTCGCGCATGACGCGGGCGAGCTTCAGCGACGGTTCGCCCTGCGCCGCGTTCAACGGCGGCGCCGAGTAGGCGACGTGGAAGCCGTGCGCGGTCGGCGAAGTGGAGCCGTCGGCGTGGATCGAGACCACGGCGTCGGCGTTCGCGTCGTTGCCGATCTTCGCGCGCTCGTCAACGCACGGACCGACGCCGGAGTCGTTCTGCCGCGTGTAGACGACCTTGATTCCCTTGGCCGCCAACGCGTTCCCGACCTCCTGCGCGACCGCGAAGGTGAACGCGTGCTCCGGGTACCCCGCGTTGGTCGACGTGCCGGTGGTGTTGCACGGCTTCGTCTGCCCGCGCCCGGCGGGCACCTGGCGGTTGATCTCGCCGGGATGCGAGGCGTTGCCGCCGTTGTGCCCGGGATCGAGCACCACGACCTTGCCCGAGCCGATCGGCGGCGCCGCGGACGTCGAGGGCGGGCGCGAAGACGAGGAAGACGGCGGCGGGCTGGAGGAGGACGGGCTCGGAGCCGGGGACGCCGGGGTCGCCGACGTCGGCGCGGCGGCAGGTGAGGCAGGCGTCTCGCCGCCGCCGGAACACGCTGTGAGCAGCACCAGGCCGGTCAGCAGCGGGAGTGTCTTCGCTCGCACGCGACCACGGTGCCACAGCGCAGGCGTGCCGCCAGGGCGGACGCGCCGGGTGCGCGGCTAGGCTGGGGAGGAACACCCAAACGCGGAAGGACCGAGTGCGATCATGGTGCAACCCGGCGGCGGCGGCTTCGACCTGTCGCAGATCATGCAGCAGGCCCAGCAGATGCAGCAGAAGCTGGTGGAGGCCCAGGAGGAACTCGCCAGCACCGAGGTCACCGGCACCGCGGGCGGCGGGCTGGTCACCGCGACGGTGTCCGGCGACAGCCAGCTGAAGAGCCTCGTCATCGACCCGAAGGTGGTCGACCCGGACGACGTCGAAACCCTGGCCGACCTGGTGGTCGCCGCGGTGCGCGACGCGTCGGCGAGCGCGCAGAAGCTCACCGAGCAGAAACTGGGCCCGCTGGCGGGCGGCCTCGGCGGCGGCATGCCGGACCTCGGCAGCCTCGGCTTCGGCGGCTGACACTTGTACGAGGGTGTCGTCCAGGACCTGATCGACGAACTGGGCCGGTTGCCCGGCGTCGGTCCGAAGAGTGCCCAGCGCATCGCGTTCCACCTGCTGGCCGCCGACCCCGCGGACATCGCGCGGCTGCAGGACGTGCTGGGCAAGGTCAAGGAAGGCGTGCAGTTCTGCGAGATCTGCGGCAACGTCTCGGAACAGGAAACGTGCCGGATCTGCCGGGACGAACGGCGCGACCTCACGGTGATCTGCGTGGTCGAGGAGCCGAAGGACGTCCTGGCGGTCGAGCGGACCCGCGAGTTCAAGGGCCGCTACCACGTCCTGGGCGGCGCACTCGACCCGCTCTCCGGCATCGGCCCCGAGCAGCTGCGGATGCGGCAGCTGCTGCAGCGCATCGGCGAGGCGGACGTCAAGGAGATCATCATCGCGACCGACCCGAACACCGAGGGCGAGGCGACGGCCACGTACCTGGTGCGGATGCTGCGCGATTTCCCCGGGCTGTCGGTGACGCGACTGGCGTCGGGGTTGCCGATGGGCGGGGATTTGGAGTTCGCGGACGAGCTGACTCTGGGACGCGCGTTGTCCGGTCGCCGCGCGCTGTAATTTGGCGCCGACTTCGTCGGCGCGGCGGGATCGCCTTCAAGTCGGCGTCTGACGGAGATGCGCACCCGGCCCGGGGGGCCGTGCACGCAGCTCCGTCAGACGCCGACGCGATCCCGCGTTCGGGTCGGTTTCTCTGTGGCAGCCCCGAGTTTGGTGACTTCCAGCATTTCCGCACCGACGGCCGCGCCAAGGCTGGCCCCGATCCGCTCTCCGCGCTGGAAGCCGCCAGGACCGAGTTCTTCGCGAAGATGTCCGAGCTGACCGGAAAGGGCTACGCGCCGGAGCTCCGGATGCTCTCCGGTCAGCAATAACCCAGCTGTGCCAGCGAATCCACCACGATGTCCGACGGGTGGTACTTGTCCATCCAGGACTCCCCGCGCCGGTTCTGGTACGTGTCCAGGAATTCCTGCAACCGGTCGCCGCGCATTTCGGTCAGGATGACGTTCTCGCCGATGCCCACGTGCCGTTCGGTGCGGGCGCGGTGGACCGCGCACGGCAGGCCCAGGTAACCGCATTCCTCCTGCAGCCCGCCGGAGTCCGTGACGACGTACTCCGCTCGCGCGACCAGCGGCAGGAACTTCAGGTACCGCATTTTCGGCTGCGCGATGAACTTGTCGTCGAAGAGATTGTCCAAGCCCAGCGCCCGGATCTTCTCCCGCTCCGGCGCGCCGGCCATGTACAGGATCGGCATCTCGCGGCTCTGCGCGCGCAGGATTTCCAAGACCTCGCGGTATTTGTCCGCGCGCGACACCAGCTCGAACCGGTGCAGCGTCGCCAGGCCGAATTTCTCCGGCAGTCCCGGCACGTCGAGCGGCTGGCCGATGACCTGGCGCATCGAGTCGATCGCCGTGTTCGCCTCGGTGTTCACCACGACGCCGCGCGCGTTGCGCAGGTTGTGCACCTCGCGCTCGCTCGGCGAGAAGTGGATGTCCACCAGTTTCCCGGCGATTTTGCGGTTCATTTCCTCCGGCAGCGGCGACAGAATGCTGCCGGACCGCGTCCCGGCCTCGATGTGGCCGACGCGCGCCTTCAGGATCTTCTTGCCGAGCAACGCCCCGTACGGCGTCGTGAACGTGTCGCCGTGCACCAGGACCAGGGGCGGGCGGCCGTCGGCGGTCAGCCGGGCGCGGAGTTCGGCGCGGCGGCTCCACGCGGTGCGCATCACCTGCGCGGCCCAGCCGGGGACCTGCGCGGGCGATTCGAGGTTGTGCGCCCGTTCCCGCGGCACGAACCACAGCGCGGGTTCCGGCAGCTTCAAATCCGCGAGCACGTCCGCGACCTCGTCCACGTGCTGTGCGGTGAACCAGATCTCCGGTTTCGCGCCGCGTTCGGCGATGCGGTGGAACACCGGCGCGATTTTGATCAGTTCCGCGGTGGTGCCGACAACGAACGAAATCACCGTGGATTACCCAATCTCCGGGCCGGCCACAGCCGGGTGAACAGCAGGTCAACGGCGCGGGCGCGGATGCTGCGCACTCCGTCCCGCCCGGTACAGGGTAGCCTCGCCGGGGTGAGTGCGAATCCGCCCCTCCCGTCGCTCAGCGTCGTGATTCCGGTCTACAACGAACAAGACTGGATCGACCGCAGCGTCGGCGCGTTGATCGCCTCGGCGGAGGCGGCGCGGTGGCCGGTGGAAATCCTTGTCGTGGACGACGGGAGCACCGACGGCACGCCCGCGCGGCTCGCCCGGCTGCGCGACCAGTACGGCATCACCGTGCTGAGCCAGGCCAACAGCGGCCGGTTCGAGGCCCGCCGGGCCGGCCTGGCGAAGGCGTCCGGCGAATGGCTGCTGCTGCTCGACAGCCGCGTCCTCGTGGACGCCGGCAGCCTCGGTTTCCTGCGCGACCAGCTGACCGGCCACCCCGAGCGGACAGCCTGGAACGGCCACATCAACGTCGCGTCCGAGCACAATCCTTACGCCGGTTTCATGGCCGGCCTGGTCGCATTCTCGTGGCGGAAGTACTTCGCGGATCCGAAGCTGACGTCGTTCGGCATCGAGGAATTCGATCTCTACCCGAAGGGCACCGGATTTTTCTGCGCCCGCCGCGATCTGCTCGAGGGCTCCGTCACCGCTTTCGAATCGCTGTTCGACGACGTCCGGCTCGCCAGCGACGACACCCGGATGCTGCGCTGGATCGCCGAACGCGCGCGCATTCACCTTGCCCCGCAGCTCGCCGGGACCTACCACGGCCGCGATTCGCTCAAGAAGTTCTGGGCGCAGTCCTTCTTCCGCGGTACCACCTACGTGGATTCCTACCTCGGTTCGCCCGGTCCGGCGCGCACCGCGCTGTTCGGCGCGCTCGCGGTCGGCGCGGTCGGAGCCGGGCTCGCGGTGAAGAAGCCGAAAACGACGGCCGCGCTCGGGATCGCCGGGTCGGCGGCAGCCGCCGCGGCGGTCAAGAAGTGCGGAGCCAGCACGGCCGAGGCGCGGGCGGTCGGCACCTTGCTGCCGGTGTTCGCGGCCGGGTTCGGCTCGGGCGTGTTCCGCGGGTTGTTCCTCGCCTTGCGCGCCCGGCTGCGGCGCCGATGAGCGTGGCGGACACCGGCGAGGCGGCCAACGGGGTCGTCCGGGACACCCATCGCACCGCGGGCAAGCTCGGCGGTTCGCTGATCGTGGCGATCCTCCTCGGCTACGTCCTCACCGTCGCCTGCGCGCGGCTGCTTCCCCCGGACCAGTACGCCACCTTCCTCACGTTCTGGGGCCTCCTGATGGGCCTCGGCAGCGCGCTGTCCCCGCTGGAGCAGGAGCTGTCCCGGCAGTCCGCGACGGCCGCGCTGACCGGCGGGGTCGCCGGTCGCGGAGCGCTGCGCGCGGTGGCCGTCTCCGCGGCGGCCGCGGCGGCGTTCGGGCTGGCGCTGCTCATCCCGCCGGTCAACGACCGGCTCTTCCACGGCAGCGGCGAACTCGCGCTGGTGGTCGTGGCCGGCGGCGTCGCGTTCGCCTGCCAGTTCGGCGTCCGCGGCCTGCTGATCGGCCAGCACCAGGTCAAGCACTTCGCCGGGCTGATCGTCGCCGAACCCGCGGTCCGCGCGCTGGTGCTGGGGCTGCTGGTGCTCGCCACCGCCTACCGGCTGGTGCCGCTGGCCCTGGCGGTCGCGGCGGGCTCGTTCGCCTGGCTGCTGTTCATCCGCCAGGCGTGGCGGTTGCTGGACGTCCGCGCGGACGGCGACGGCTGGGGGGTCACCAGCCGCCGGATGCTCATGCTGCTGCTCGGCGCGGCTCTCACCGCGACGGTCATCACCGGCTACCCCGCGCTGGTCGGCCTGCTCGCCCCCGGCGGCGACCGGGACCGGCTCGGCGCGGTGTTCGCCGCGCTGGTCATCGCCCGGCTGCCGCTGACGCTGGTCGCGCCGGTGCAGTCGCTCGCGGTGCCGTTCGTGGTGCGGCTCTCCGCCACCGCGGACGGCCGGAGCCGGTTGCGCCGCGTGCTGCTGCTGGGCACCTTCGCCGCGCTCGCGCTGGCCGCGCTCGGCGCGCTGGTCGGCATGCTGATCGGCCCGTGGGCGGTGCAGTTCGTCAACGGCCCCAAGTACCAGGTGGACGGCTGGGCGGTCGCCGGGCTCGTGTGGTCCTCGGTGCTGCTGGTGCCGATGCAGTTGCTCACCGCCGTGCTGGTGGCGCGCGCCCAGGCCAACCGGGTGTTGATCACCTGGGCAGTGGTCGCGGTCACGGCTTCGGCGTTGCTGCTCGCCGTTCCGGGCGACACCGTGCTGCGAGCCGTCGTTTCGCTCGCCGTCGCGCCGATGGCCGGGCTCGCGGTCGTGCTGGTATTCGTGCTCGCGAATTCGTCCGCGCAAGCAACCTCAGACACGGGTGAAGCGTGTTCTTAGCGTCGCAGTAGTGTGAGTTCCGAGCGGCCGTTCCCGGTGCGCGTCGGATGGCGAAAGCCGATCAGGGTTGGATTCGAATTCGATGAACGTTCTTCTGGTGCTGCTTGCATTCTGGGTGCCTGGGCTCGTCTTCGGAGCGGCCATCCGGTTGCGCGGGTGGACGCTCGCCGCCGCGGCTCCGCTGCTGACGTTCGGGGTCATCGCCCTCGGCGTCCCGGTGCTGGGCGGCCTGGGCATCCGCTGGACGCTGCTGAACGTCGCGCTGTGGACGCTGGTGCTCGTCGTCGTCGGCTTCGGGCTGGCGTTCGCGGTGCGGTGGCTGCGCGCCCGCAGGCATCCGGACTGGACCGGCGAGGACCTGGAGAAGCTGCCGCTGCGCGACCACCTCGTGATGGCGGCCGGGGTCGTCGTCGCGCTGGGCGTGGGCGCGGTCACTTTCTTGCGCGGCACCAACGGGATCTACACCGTCCAGCAGGGCTGGGACGCGCCGTTCCACGGCAACCTGGTCCGCTGGATCGCCGAACACGGCGACGCCCGGCCGTCCACTGTGGGCACTATCGCCAACCTGCCCAACCAGACCAACTACTTCTACCCGGACACGTATCACGCGTTGCTCGCGCTGGTTTTCGGCAAGGGCGGGCTGACCATGATGCCCACGCTGAACCTCGCCGCGCTGGCGGTGGTTTTCACCGTGCCGTTCGGGATCGCCGCGCTGTGCCGGGTCTGGGGAATGCCCGCGCTCGGCGCCGCCGCGGCGGCCGCGGTGAGCACGTGGTTCAGCGCCTTCCCGTACGACTCGCTGTGGCGCGGCCCGTTGTGGCCGTATGTCGCGGGCGTCGCATTGGTTCCGGCGATGCTCGCGCTCGGCCGTTATTTGCTGAAGCCGAACGGCATTGCCGGCCCGGTCGCGATCGGGGTCGGCGTGGCGGGATTGTGCGGTCTGCACACCAGCGTCGTGTTCGTCGTCGTGGTGTATTTCCTGTTTATTCTCGTCGCCGTTCTCTGTCGTTTCGAGAAGATCGAATGGCGGCGCAGCCTGCCGTCGCTGATCGCGACCGGCGGGCTGGCGATCGCGCTCGGCGTGCCGCTGGTGCTGCCCTCGCTGTACAACGCCGGCGGGGTGACGAGCGCGTACTGGGCGCCGGAGACCACGCTCGCCGGCGGCTTCGGCCAGACGATCACGTTCTCCCCGATGTCGGACTTCCCGCAGTGGTGGATCGGCGTGCCCGCGTTCGTCGGGCTCATCCTGCTGGTGCGGCACCGGCGGATGCTGTGGTTGGTCGCCGCGTACGTCCTGTTCGGCGGCCTCTTCATGCTGACGGTGTCCATCAACTCGCCGCTCATGCAGACGCTGACCAGCCTCTTCTACAACGACCACTGGCGGATCGCCGCGTTGCTGCCGCTGGCGGGCGCGGTCGCGTTCGGAGAGTTCGCGCACACCGCGGCCGCCTGGTTCGTGCGGAAGGCGCAGCCGCGGGTCAAGCTCGCGCCGGCCACGCTCGGCGTCGTCGCGGTCGTCCTGCTGGGGCTCGTGTGCGGCGGCCTGAGCAAGGGCGGCTACGTCGGCCGCAACGCCGTCCGGCTGGCCACGAACTACCACGACGGGCCGACGGTGTCCAAGGCCGAGGAGGCCGCTTTCGCCTGGCTCGGCCAGCACACCGTGCCGGGCGAGCGGGTGATGAACAACCGGTCCGACGGTTCGGCGTGGATGTACGCGCTGGCCGGAGTGCAGCCGGTCGAGTGGACCTTCTACGGCGCCGACGCGAACACCAAGGCCGGCTACCTGAGCGCGTGGGTCAACGACATCGACAAGTATCCGCAGGTCCGCGCGGACCTCACCGACCTGCGGGTGCGCTATCTCATCCAAGGCAAGGGGAAGGCCACGGAGACCGCGATCGAGTCCGTCGGCGTGACCCGGGTCCGGCCCGGCCCGCAGTTCCGCGTGGTGTTCCACAACGAGGGCGCGACGATCTACGAGATCGCCGGACAGTCCGGCGTGAGCGGCCCTACCACGGCGAACGGTCAGTAAGCGGTTATGGTGACTGCTGTGTCCAGCACATCCGTGAGCACTCGACGCGTGCTCATCGTGATGCCTGCGCTCAATGAGCAAGACAGCATTTCTTCGGTGCTCGACCAGGTCAAGCAGTCGCTGCCGAGTGCGGACGTGCTGGTGGTCGACGACGGTTCGACCGACCGCACGGCCGAACTCGCCCGCGACTCCGGGGTCCGGGTCGCCCGGCTGTCGGTGAATCTGGGCGTGGGCGGCGCGATGCGCACCGGTTTCCGCTACGCCGCCGCGCGCGGCTACGACGCCGTCGTCCAGGTCGACGCCGACGGCCAGCACGACCCGGACGAGGTCGGCGCGCTGCTGCAGCTGCTCGACGAGGGCGCCGACATCGCGATCGGCTCCCGGTTCGCCGGCAAGGGCTCCTACCGCGCGGTCGGGCCCCGCAAGTACGCGATGGTCGTGCTGTCGCTGGTCTTCAGCAGGCTGTCGGGCAGCAAGCTCACCGACGTCACCTCCGGGTTCAAGGCGATGGGCCCGCGCGCGATCCGCCTGTTCGCCGGCTACTACCCGGCCGAGTACCTCGGGGACACGATCGAGGCGCTGGTCATGGCGATCCGGGCGAAGCTGTCGATCCGGGAGACCCCGGTGGTCATGCGCGAACGGGCGGGCGGCAAGCCGAGCCATTCGCCGGTGAAGTCCGCGGTGTACCTGGGCCGGGCGGGCCTCGCGCTGCTGCTGGCGCTGGTGCGCCGTCGTCCGTCCGTTGACTCGTCCGACGCGGCGTAGGGAGGCTCCATGGCAGGCTGGCAGGTACTGAGCGTCGTCATCGCGGTTCTGGTGCTGCTCGTCGTCGTCGAGATGATGCGGCGGCGCAAGCTGCGCGAGAAGTACGCCGGCATCTGGCTCGTGGTGGCCATCGGCGTCGTGGTGCTCGCCGTGGTCCCGCCGGTCGCGGAGTTCCTGGCGCACCTCACCGGGGTCGCGACGCCGTCGAACTTCGTCTTCTTCCTGTCCGGCGTCGTCCTCGCCCTGGTGTCGCTGCAGCTTTCGACCGAGGTCGGGCACCTGGAGGAAGAGGTGCGGACCGCGGTCGAGGAAACCGCGTTGCTGCGCTGCGAACTCGAGGACACCCAGCGCGCTCTCGAAGCGCGCATCGCCGAACTGGAGAAGCGCACGGCCGCGCCGGACAGCGTGGACGGCCTGCCCGAAGCGAGCCCGGCACGCGTTCGCTGATCTCCGCGCTCCTCGCCGCTCCGCCCCGGCTCGGCGGCGTCCGGGTGCTTGCCATCGACGGTCCTTCCGGGGCCGGGAAGTCCACTCTCGCCGCCGAAACGGTCGGCGTGCTCGGGTCGCGCGCCGCGCTGGTCAGCACGGACGCCTTCGCGACTTGGGACGATCCCGTCGCGTGGTGGCCCCAGCTGGAAGACGGCGTGCTGAAACCGCTGGCAGCGGGCCGGTCTGGCACGTATCGCCGGGTGGACTGGACCTCCGGCAGCCCGCGTCCCGGCGAGCTGGTGCGCGTCGAGGTTCCCGAGGTGCTGGTACTGGAAGGCGTGTCGAGCGGACGCCGGGCGCTGCGGTCCCGGTTGTCGTGGCTGTGCTGGATCGAGGGCGGCAGCGAATCCGAACGGTTGTCCAGGGCGGTCGCCCGCGACGGCGAGGCCGCGCGCGACGAACTGCGCCGGTGGCAGCTGTTCGAACGCGGCTGGTTCGCGGTCGACGGCACCCGCGAGGCCGCGGACCAGCTGGTCTGAACAACCGGAGACCAGCTCGCCTCGGTTTGCGACCGGGGAAAACGGCTATTGCGCGGAATGCGCGAGCGCTGGAAACTCGAGTGCATTCGGGCTCTTCGGAGTGCCTTCCCGGGCAACTCGGAACGGCCCGCGCGGGGATTCCGGAACATCCACGGCACCCGGAACGGACAACCCGACCGGTTAGGCCGTTCGGGTGAGCAAACCACCACTCAACGTACCAAACCGGCGTATTTCGCTACGCAGCGCGCACATTTGCCGACACGTTGCGGTCAATTTGGGGTTTACGTAGCGCGATCGTAACCTCACGTGCTTAAGCGGAGGCCGAGTTCCCGCTAGTGTCACCGAACACACCGATCGCACTGGTCTTCCCGAACCGACCGCCGACGGTGAATTCGAGACACCGAACATTTCCAAGGGGTGCCAGATGCAGCAATTGCGGCTGACCCGAACACGCCGGGCAGCTCTGATCGGGCTCGCGGGCGCGCTCGCGGTCTCGCTGTCCGCGTGTGCGGAATCGAAGCGCGACGAGGCCGGAGGCGGTGGGTCCGGGGGCACCATGGTCTTCGGCAACACCGGCAACCCGAAGATGTTCGACCCGATCTTCAACGACGAGGGCGAGACGTTCCGGATCACCCGGCAGATGCTGGACACGCTGATCCAGAACAAGCCGGGCACCGCCGACCTGGCCCCGTCGCTCGCCACGAAGTGGACGCCGAGCAACGACGGCAAGACCTGGACCTTCGACCTCAAGCAGGGCGTGAAGTTCAGTGACGGCACGGCGTTCGACGCCAAGGCCGTCTGCTTCAACTTCGATCGCTGGTACAACATGAAGGGCGCCACCGCCCAGAGCCAGATGATCTACTACGGCGACGTCTTCGAGGGCTTCGCGCACAACGAGGGCACCACCAAGGGCGAGCCGGTCTACAAGAGCTGCGAAGCCAAGGACGACCACACCGCGGTCTTGAACCTGAACCGCGCGAAGGGCGCCTTCCCGGCCGCGTTCACGCTGCCGTCGTTCGCCATCCAGAGCCCCACCGCGCTGCAGAAGTACAACGCGGACAAGATCACCGGCTCCGGCACGTCGATCACGTATCCGGAGTACGGCTACAAGCACCCGACCGGCACCGGCCCGTTCAAGTTCGACAGCTGGGACCAGGGCAACGGCCAGATCACCTTGGTGCGCAACGAAACCAGCACGATGCCGCAGCCGGCCAAGCTGGACAAGCTCGTGTTCAAGGTGATCCCGGACGAGAACGCCCGCAAGCAGGCGCTCAAGGCCGGCGACATCAACGGCTACGACTTCCCGGCCCCCGCGGACTACGGGCTGCTGCGCAACGACGGCGAGCAGGTGCTGATCCGCCCGTCGTTCAACGTGCTCTACCTGGGCATCAACCAGAAGAACAACCCGCTGCTGAAGAACGACAACGTCCGCAAGGCGCTGGCGTACGGCATCAACCGCGAGCAGTTCGTCCGCTCGAAGCTGGCCGAGGGTTCCGAGGTCGCGACCGAGTTCGTGCCGAAGGCGATCAACGGCTACACCGACGACGTCGCCAAGTACCCGTACGACCCGGCCAAGGCCAAGCAGCTGCTGAAGGACGCCGGCGCCGAGGGCATGACGCTGAAGTTCTACTACCCGACCGAGGTCACCCGGCCGTACATGCCGAACCCGGCCGACACCTACACCGCGATTTCCGAGGACCTGAAGGCCATCGGCATCAACGTGCAGCCGGTCGCCGAATCGTGGAACGGCGGGTACAAGGACGACGTGCAGCAGGCGGGCAAGCAGGACATCCACCTGCTCGGCTGGACCGGTGACTACAACGACGCGGGCAACTTCGTCGGCACCTTCTTCGGCCGCCCGAAGCCGGAATTCGGCTTCGACAACCCGGATCTGTTCAAGGCGCTCGCCGACGCGGACGCCGCGCCGGCAGGCGACGCGCACACCAAGGCGTACCAGGAAGCCAACAAGAAGATCATGGACTACCTGCCCGCCATCCCGATCGCCTACCCGACGCCGGCGATCGTGGTCGGCCCGAAGATCAAGGGCGTGGTGGCCAGCCCGCTCACCGACGAACGCTTCGACAACGTCACGATCGGCTGACGTGCTCCACTGAGCAGCCAGGCCAAGGGCAGGTGCTACCGCGCCTGCCCTTGGCCTCGTTCCCGGGCTGTACACAAAGGACTACTCGTGCTCCGTTTTCTCGTGCGTCGGCTGCTACAAGCGATCCCGACGCTCCTCATCCTGTCCATCCTGGTGTTCGCCTGGTTGCGCTCCCTGCCCGGCGGGCCCGCGTCCGCCCTGCTCGGGGACAAAGCGACCCCGGAGAAACTGGCGAACCTGAATCACGTGCTCGGCCTCGACCAGCCGATTTTCGTGCAGTACTTCAAATTCCTCGGCCGGGCGGTCACCGGCGATTTCGGTTATTCGCTCGTGTCGTCGCGCCCGGTGATGTCGGAGATCGGCACGTTCCTTCCGGCGACCATTGAACTGGGCATCACGGCGATGATCATCGCGGTGGTGTTCGGCATTTCGTTCGGCTATCTCGCCGCTCGCTTCCGCGGCCAGATCGTCGACAACGTCATCATCGTGCTGACGCTGGTCGGCGTCGCGGTGCCGATCTTCTTCCTCGGCTACATGATGCAGGACCTGCTTTCCACGCCGCTCGGCTTGCCGTCGCAGGGCAGGCAGGCCCCCGGCATCAACGCCACCGCCGTCACGCATTTCGCCATTCTCGACGGAATGATGACCGGCGAATGGGACGCGGTGTGGGACGCGATCAAGCACCTCGTTCTTCCCGCGCTCGCGCTCGCCACCATTCCGCTCGCGGTGATCACCCGGATCACCCGCGCGTCGGTGCTCGACGTGTTCAACGAAGACTTCATCCGCACCGCGAACTCGAAGGGCCTCACCCAGCCCGTGGTCCGCCAGCGGCACGTGCTGCGCAACGCGCTCCTGCCGGTGATCACCACGATCGGCCTGCAGACCGGCGCGCTGCTCGGCGGCGCCGTGCTGACCGAGCGAGTGTTCAACTTCCGCGGCCTCGGCTTCCTTCTCGCCGAAGGGATCGACAAGCGGGACTACCCGCGGCTGCAGGCACTGCTGCTTCTCGGCGCACTGGTCTACGTGCTCGTGAACATGCTCGTGGATATTTCCTACGGGCTCATCGACCCGAGGGTGCGTGTGCGGTGAACACTCTGCTGAACAAGAAGAAAGAGCCGATCGACAAGCTCGCCGCGTCGTCGGCGGGCGGGCGGAGCCTCGGCGCCGAGGCGCTGCGCCGGATGCTGCGCAGCCCGGTGGCGATCGTCGGCGGCGTGATCACCCTGCTGTTCCTGCTGCTGGCGATTTTCGCGCCGCTGCTCGCGCCGAAGGACCCGCAGGTCCGGTACCTGCAGGACAAGGTCATCCTCGGCCGGGGCATCATCCCGGGCGCCCAGCCCGGTTTCCCGCTCGGCGTCGACGATTTCGGCCGCGACTTCCTGTCCCGGCTGCTCATCGGCGCACAGCAGACGCTGCTGGTCGGCGTGCTCGCCACGGTGATCGGCGTGCTGATCGGCGCGCTCATCGGCGGCCTCGCCGGCGCGTTCGGCGGCTGGGTCGACACCGTCCTCATGCGACTGGTCGACGTGCTGCTGGCGTTTCCCTCGCTGCTGCTGGCGATTTCGATCGCGGCGCTGTTCGCGAAGCCGAGCCAGTGGACGGTGATCATCGCGGTGTCGATCATCGGCGTGCCGATTTTCGCCCGGCTGCTGCGCGGTTCGATGCTCGCCCAGCGCGAGGCGGACCACGTGCTGGCCGCGACGTCGCTCGGCGTGAAGCGGACGACGATCGTGTTCCGGCACATGCTGCCGAACTCGCTCGGCCCGGTGATCGTGCAGGCGACGCTGACCCTGGCGACCGCGATCCTGGAGGCCGCGGCGCTGTCGTTCCTCGGTCTCGGCGACCCGGACCCGACCCGCGCGGAATGGGGATTGATGCTGGGCAACGCTTCCCAGCACTTCCTCGACATCCGGCCCGAGCTGGCGTACTACCCGGCGATCGCGATCATCATCGTGGCGCTCGGGTTCACGCTGCTCGGCGAGTCCCTCCGCGAAGCCCTCGACCCGAAGAACCGGCGGTGACCCCGTGGCACTTCTCGAAGTCCGCGACCTGAAGGTCGTGTTCCAGCGCCGCGGGGAACGTCCGTTCACCGCGGTCGACGGCGTGAGTTTCGACGTCGAACCCGGCCAGACGGTCGGTCTGGTCGGCGAGTCCGGCTGCGGCAAGTCGGTGACCTCGCTCGCGATCATGCGGCTGCTCGCCAAGCGCGGCAACACCGTCAGCGGTTCGGTGCGCTTCGAGGGCACCGACCTGCTGACCCTGTCCGACCGCGAAATGCGCGACCGGCGCGGCCGCGATCTCGGCATGGTGTTCCAGGACCCGCTGTCCTCGCTGAACCCGGTCATCCCGATCGGGCTGCAGATCACCGAGGTGCTGGAGCGCCACCGCGACATGCCGCGCAAGAAGGCGCGGGTCGAAGCGGCGGAACTGCTCGACAAGGTCGGCATCCCCGACCCGACGCGGCGGCTTTCCGAGTACCCGCACCAGCTTTCCGGCGGCATGCGCCAGCGCGCGCTGATCGCGATCGCGCTGGCCTGCCGTCCCCGGCTGCTCATCGCGGACGAGCCGACCACCGCGCTCGACGTGACGATCCAGGCGCAGATCCTCGCGCTGCTGCGGGAACTGGTGCAGGACACCGGGACCGCGCTGGTGATGATCACGCACGACCTCGGCGTCGTCGCCGGGCTCTGCGACGAGGTCAACGTGCTGTACGGCGGCCGGATCGTCGAGCGTCAGGAACGGCATTCGCTGTTCGCGCAGCCGCGCCATCCGTACACGCACGGCCTGCTGGCCTCGATCCCGCGGCTCGACGAGGGCCGCGGCGAGAAGCTGGTGCCGATCCGCGGTTCGGTGGCCGACAACATCCCGTGGGACGGCGGCTGCGCGTTCGCGCCGCGCTGCCCCAACGCGATCCAGGCGTGCCTGGAGCATTCGCCGGAGCTGGTTCCAGACCGGAACGGCTTGCTGCGCTGCCACAACCCGGTGCAACCCGCCGTGGCGGCAGGAGGAGGAACCCGATGACCGACGACGTGCTGCTCGAGGTCACCGACCTCAAGGTGCACTTCCCGATCAAACGCGGCATCGTCGTGGACCGCACGGTGGGCCACGTGTTCGCGGTGGACGGCGTCGACCTGGCGATCCGCCGCGGCGAAACCTACGGCCTGGTCGGCGAATCCGGCTGCGGCAAGTCGACGCTCGGCCGCGCGATCCTGCGGCTCAACGAGCCGACCGGCGGCAAGGTCGTGTTCGACGGCACCGACGTCGCCCAGCTCAAGGGCGAGCAGCTGCGCAAGGCGCGGCGGCGGATGCAGATGGTGTTCCAGGACCCGATGTCGAGCCTGGACCCGCGCCAGTCGGTCGAGTCGATCCTCGTCGAGGGCATGCGCGCGCACGGGCTCGACAAGGACAAGGAATCGACCGCCGCCAGGTTGCGCGAGCTGCTGAGCGCGGTCGGTCTCCCGGAGACTTCGCTGCGGAAGTACCCGCACGAGTTCTCCGGCGGCCAGCGCCAGCGCATCGGCATCGCGCGGGCGCTGTCGGTGGAACCGGACCTGATCGTCGCCGACGAACCGGTGTCCGCGCTGGACGTTTCGGTGCAGGCGCAGGTGGTGAACCTGCTGGAGGACCTGCAGGACGAGCTCGGTCTCACCTACGTGGTGATCGCGCACGACCTCGCGGTGGTCCGGCACATCTCCGACCGGATCGGCGTGATGTACCTCGGCGCGCTGGTCGAGGAGACGACGTCGGAGGAGCTGTACCAGAATCCGCTGCACCCGTACACGCGAGCGCTGCTGTCGGCGATCCCGGTGCCGGACCCGGTGGTGGAGGACAGCCGCGAGCAGATCCTGCTCGCCGGAGACCTCCCGTCGCCGGCCAATCCGCCGTCGGGCTGCCGCTTCCACACGCGGTGCCCGTGGAAACAGGAAAGCCTGTGCACCACGGACCGCCCGCAGCTGCGCGAACTCGGCGCCGGACACCGGGTGGCCTGCCACTACGCGGAAGACATCCGCGACGGGCGGATCCAGCCGCACAAGGTCGAGGTGGAACTGGTCGATGCCGGGGCGCTGAACCCCGATCTTGGACCGCCGGACGTCGGTTCGGCTGCCGAGATCCTCTGAGGCATCCGTGAAGGGCTCCTTCCGGGAATCTGATTCCCGGAAGGAGCCCTTCACGGCTTTTCAGGGCTGAAGATCGACAGCAGCACGGAACGAACCGTCCATGTGGAACGGCGTCGAGTTGTGCTCGTGGGCGATCCGCCAGCCGTTTCCGGTGCGCCGCAAGGCGAACGTGGTGCGGAACCAGAGCGTGAACGATTCGCTCTCCCCCCGCGGCGTCGCGGTCAGCTTCGCCAGTGCGGCCACCACCGCCAGATCGCCGGACACCGTGATCTCCTCGTCGTGGTACGTGTAGGAAATCGGTCCGTCGAAGGTGCTGAACCACTGCGCGACGTAGTCCGCGGAAGCGCCGGTCGTGCGCAGCGGCGGGGCGAGGTCGAACTTGACCGCCTTTTCGGTGTAGCTCGCGACGACCCGCTGCGGGTCCTTCGCGTGCATCGCGGCGGTGCGCTCGGCCAGCAGGTCGCGGATCTCGTTCTCGGACATTTTGTGTTCTCCTTTTCCCGGATGCGGGTTACGTCCGGGACGTCGAAGCTGTCCGCGCGGCTTCGACATCAGGGGTGGAAGAACTTTCGAGGAGGCTCCCGATGAAGTATCTGGTCCTGATCTACGGCAACCCGGCGTCGCGCGCGGCCTGGGCTGGGATGAGCGACGAGCAGAAGGCCGAGGGACTGCGCGCCTACCAGCGGTTCCACGAGGAGCTGGAGCGCACCGGCGAGCGGATCGTGTCCGAACGGCTGGCCGCGCCGGAGCTGACGAAGCAGGTCCACGTGCGCGCGGACGGCGTGAGCACCACCGACGGCCCGTTCGCCGAGATCAAGGAACAGCTCGCCGGGTTCTACCTGCTGGAATGCGATTCGGAGGCCCGCGCGCTGGAGATCGCCGCGCGGATCCCGGAGGCCCCCTTCGCGACGATCGAGGTGCGGCCGGTGATGGGACTGACCGGCGACGTGGACTTCGAGCTGTGATCGACAGCCTCCTGCGCGACCTCATCCCGCAGGTGCTGACCGCGCTCGTGCGCCGCTACGGCGATTTCGGCAAATGCGAGGACGCCGTGCAGGAGGCCCTGCTCGCCGCCGCCGTGCAGTGGCCGAAGGACGGGGTCCCGGACAACCCGAAGGCCTGGCTCATCACGACGGCTTCGCGGCGGCGGATCGAGATGTGGCGCAGCGAAGCCGCGCGGATCCGTCGTGAGGAGACGGTGGCCGCGCTGGAACCGCCGTCCTTCGAACTCGTGCCGCAGCAAGACGACACCCTCACGCTGCTGTTGCTGTGCTGCCATCCCGCGTTGAGCCGCCCGTCGCAAGTAGCGCTCACTTTGCGCGCTGTTGGCGGTCTGACCACGGCCGAGATCGCGCGGGCGTACCTCGTGCCGGAGCCGACGATCGGCCAGCGGATCAGCCGGGCGAAACAGAAACTGCGCGGTGCGGAATTCGCGTTGCCGCCGCAGGACCAGCTGCCAGAACGCGTCGCCGCGGTGTTGCAGGTGCTGTATCTGGTGTTCACCGAAGGCCATACCGCGAGTTCCGGCAGCGCGGTGAACCGCGTCGAACTGACCGCCGAAGCGATCCGGCTCGCCCGGCAACTGCACGCCCTGCTGCCTGCCGACGGCGAGGTCGCCGGACTGCTCGCGCTCATGCTGCTCACCGACGCCCGCCGCCCGGCCCGCACCGGTCCGGACGGGATCCCGGTGCCGCTGGCCGAACAAAACCGCTCGCGCTGGGACGCGTCCGCGATCGCCGAAGGCAGCGCGCTCATCGAACACGCGCTGACCACCACTCCGGTCGGCCCGTACCAACTGCAGGCCGCGATCGCCGCCGTGCACGACGAGGCCCCGACCGCCGACGACACCGACTGGCCGCAGATCCTGCTGCTGTACGACCTCCTGCAGCAGCTCGCGCCCGGTCCGATGGTCGACCTCAACCGCCTGGTCGCGCTGGCCCGTGTCGAAGGTCCGGCGGTCGCCCTCGCCGAACTGGACGCGACCGAGCACCTGGACCACTACCGAGCCGACGTGGTCCGCGCCCACCTCCTGGAACTGTCCGGCGACCCGCGCGGCGCCCACGACTGTTACGTCCGCGCCGCCCAGCGCACCTTGAGCCTTCCGGAACGGGAGTACTTCGAAGCGCGTGCTTTGCGTGTTATGTCGGAAAAACCCCGATAACCCCTGTCTGAAGACGGACCCCGGCCCCGACTCCAGGTGGACGCGAGAACGCTCGTCAGCTGGGTACCCTGCGGGGACCAGGCACGAATCACAAGGGGGTTGGCAGTGAACATCGACCACGTGCTGGAGGCGATCCCTCCGCTGTCGGTCTACCTGTTGGTGGGCTTGGTGGTGATGGTCGAAAGCCTGGGCATTCCGTTGCCGGGGGAGATCGTGCTGGTGAGCGCCGCGCTGCTGGCGTCGTCGCACAGCGGGCTGAACCCGCTGTGGATCGGCGTGCTGGCGTCGGCGGGCGCGATCATCGGCGACAGCATCGGGTACCTGATCGGCAAGAAGGGCGGCAAACGGCTGTTCGCCTGGGCGGGCCGGAAGTTCCCCAAACATTTCGGCCCGGACCACATCGCGAGCGCCGAGAGAATGTTCCACAAACGCGGCATGTGGGCCGTGTTCTTCGGCCGGTTCGTCGCGGTGCTGCGCATCCTGGCCGGCCCGCTCGCCGGATCGCTGAACATGCACTACCCGCGCTTCCTGATCGCGAACGCCCTCGGCGGCATCGTGTGGGCAGGCGGAACGACGGCGCTCATCTACTACCTGGGCGTGGTCGCCGACAAGTGGCTGAAGGGCTTCCAGTGGGCCGGTCTTGGCGCGGCGCTGGTGATCGGCGCGGTGGTGACGCTGGTGCTGAAGAAGCGCATGTCCCGCCACGCGACGGCTTCCTCGTCGGAGTCGTCGGAAGAGAAGAACGACGCGGTCGCCTGAGCCTCGAGCTGACTGACGGGATTTCCCCGGCAGGTCTTCGGACGTGCCGGGGTTTCTTGTTTCCATGCCTGGAAATAAGCGATGCCCCGGGCGGCATGCGAAAGCAGAGGCGACCCGGGGCGTACTGCGCCATACTAGCACATCCCCTCCGGCCCGAGAGGGGCGAAAAGGGGGGAGGGGCGGCCGATGCCGGAGGAGCCGGGGTGGATCCGGGACGGTTTGTCGGCCCCGAGATTCGCGCCGTATCTCGCGAAGGCGGACGGCGATTTCACCCGGGCCAGCGCGCTGTATTGGTGGAACGTGGAGGTTTCCGCGGCGTTCTACCCGGCGCTGCATTGCCTGGAGCTGGCGTTGCGCAACGGGCTGCACCGCACGTTGGCGACGGCGTTCGACCGCGAAGACTGGTGGCGGGTCGCCCCGCTGCGCCCCGATGGCGTGGGCAAGCTGGCCGAGGCTCGGCGCAAGCTGACCGTGCGCGGACGGCCCCACACGCCCGACGACCTCGTGGCGAACCTGTCGCTCGGGTTCTGGGTGTCGACCCTCAGCAGCGCCTACGACCGCACGCTGTGGGTGCCGCACCTGCATCGCGCGTTCGCCTTCTATCGCGGCAAACGGCGTGATCTGCACGCCGATCTACGCACTGTTCTGCTGTTCCGCAACCGGATCATGCATCACGAGCCGATTCATCATCGGCATCTGTGGAAGGACCACGAGACGATTCTGCGTGTGCTCGGCTACCTGGTCCCGGAGCTGGCCGGCGAGCTGAAGACGTACGACCGGGTGCCCGAAGTCCTGCGGCAGCGCCCCGGCCGCTGACTCTCACACCGGCAGCAGTTCCTCCGGCGTAACCGCCGGCTTCCTCCGCAGCGAGCCCAGCAGCACCCCGCCGATCACCACCGCCGCGGCCACCAGGGTGAGCACCGTCGGGACCTCGCCGAGGATGAAGAACGACGCCGTCAACCCCACCACCGGCACCAGCAGCGAGAACGGCGCGACCACGCCCGCCGGGTTGCGGCGCATCAGCGTGGTCCAGATGCCGGAGCCCACGACCGTCCCGAAGAGGACCACGTACGCCAGCCCCGCGACGCCGATCAGGCCCGTTTTCGTGCCGAGCGTCGTCAGCGAGTGCCAGGCGGCGCCCGGACCCTCGAAGATGCTCGACAGCGCCAGCATCGGCAGCGGCGGCACCACGGACATCCACAGCGTCAGGTGCAGCGGGTTGTCCGGCTCCGCGCGGCGCATGCTCAGGTTGCCGATCGCCCAGCTCAGCGCGGCCAGCAAGGTCAGCAGCACCGGCACGAGCGCGGCCTGTCCGGACTGCTGCCAGGCGATCGCCGTCATGCCCGCCACCGCGAGCAGGATCCCGGCCAGCTGCCGTCCGGAGACGCGTTCCCGCAGCAGCACCGCGCCCAGCAGCACGGTGAACGGCGCGGACGCCTGCAGCACCAGCGACGCGAGCCCGGTCGGCATGCCCAGGTGCATCGCGACGAACAGGAACGCGAACTGCCCGGTGCCGAACCCGAGTCCGTAGCCGAGCAGGTACCGCAGCTTCACCCGCGGCCACGGGACGAGGAACACCGTCGGGATCGCGATCAGCAGAAACCGCAGCGCGCCGGCGAACATCGGCGGGAACTGGCCGAGGGTGGCGTGGATCGCAATGAAATTCAGGCCCCACAGGACGGCGACGAACACGGCGAGCAAACGGTCCCGGATGGCCATGCCTCAAGCTTGCCTAGGCGAACCTTGAAGCACCAGCGAGAAAAACTGCACTGACTGTGTAGCGCAGCTTCACATACACTGCGCGAATGGACTTGGGCCGGCTCCGCACGCTGCGCGAATTCGCGGATCGGGGCAGCGTCACCGCCGCGGCGCGGGCGTTGCACTGCACGCCGTCGGCGATCTCGCAGCAGTTGCGCGCGTTGCAGGCGGAGGTCGGCATCCCGCTGACCGAACCGGCCGGCCGCGGCCTGCGGCTCACCGACGCGGGCCGCGCGCTGGTCGCCCGCGCCGACGACGTGCTGGCCGCGCTGGACCGCGCCGAGGCGGAGCTGGACACCTACCGCAGCGCCCCGCGCGGACGCGTGCGGATCGCGATCTTCCAATCCGCCGGCCTGATGCTCCTGCCCGGCCTGCTGCGCCGCATCGACCAGCACGAAAACCTCGAGGTCGACGTCCGCGACGTCGACATGGTCCCGCCGCAGGTGCCCGGACTGGTCGCCGATTACGACGTCGTCGTCGCCCACCGCGACGAGCACGCGCCCGAATTCGACACCGAACGCCTCGACGTCTTCCCGCTGCTGCGCGAACCGCTCGACGTCGCTCTTCCGGTCGGCCACCGGCTCGCGCGCAACCGCCGCGTCGGCCTGGCCGATCTCGCCGACGAACGCTGGATCTCGGTGGACCACGGCTTCCCGGTCGACGACGTCCTGCGCTCGCTGACCGTGCGCACCGGAGTGCGGCCGCAGATTGTCCAGCGGATCAACGATTTCCGTATCACCGAACGGCTCGTCGCGGCCGGACACGGGATCGCACTGATGCCTCGGTACACAATGGACACTCGACGCGGCAGCGGCTTGGTCGGCCGTCCGCTGGCCGGAATCCGCGCGGCACGGCTGGTGGAAGTGGTGTGCCGCACCGGCGCCGCGAACCGTCCGGCTGTCGCGACTGTGATCGACGAAATGCGCGCCGAGGTAGCCGCGCTCACGACCTAGCTGGGTTCGCTGCCACGCAACCGATGGTGCTGACCCCCGAGCGGCAGGTTCCCCCGGCCGCCGCGATCAGCCCGCTGATCAATGCGCTGTACTCGGCGCTGCGTGCCGTCGAATCCCGACCGTGATCGCCGAGCCCAGCAACACCGCGATGGTCAGCGACAACGCCAGGCTCACTCCCGGCTCGGCAACCAGTTGGCCACCGGCGTAGCCGAGGAACGCGACGTACGACGTCCACAGCAGCACGCCGAGCGCGGACGCGGTCAGAAACTCGGTGAATCGCCACCGCAGCGAGCCGGCCAGCAGCGCGCCGACCGTCCCGCCGGAAGGCAGCCACCGCGCGACCACCAGGACCGGCCTCGGGTGCCGCTGCAGGCGTCCGTCGAGCCAGGTCAATCCGGCGGCCAGCTTGCGCCGACGGCCCAGCCGGGTGAGCATCCGCGCCCCGCCGAACCGCCCGAGCGCGTACAACGCCTGGTCGGACAGCAGGCAGCCGAGGCTGGCGACCGCGATCACGACTGCCAGCGACGCCCCGTGCTGCGCGGCGGCCACGCCCATGCCGAGCAGCGTCACCTCGGTGGGCAACAACGGCACCAGCGAGACGACGAACAGCACCACCAGCCCAGCCGTCGTAGCGTTCATATCTCTATTAACCGCTCCGCCAGCGCCGATGAGTCCCAATCATCGGCACTTCACAGCAAGGCACAGCCGGGACATAGCTTCCTCGAAGAACCCGGACAGAGGATGTCAGGGTTCGCCCGCACACTGGTGGTTCACCGAGAGAAAAGGGGACGAACGGAATGAGCGGGGAACTGGCCGGCAAGGTCGCGCTCGTGGCGGGCGGCACGCGCGGGGCGAGCCGGGCGATCGCGGTCGAACTGGGCCGGGCCGGGGCGTACGTGTACGTCACCGGTCGCACGACGCGGACTGGACGGTCCGAAGTGGACCGTCCGGAGACCATTGAAGACACGCTGGAGCGGATCGAGGCCGCGGGCGGCAGGGGAAGCGCGCTGCGGGTCGACCACCTGGTGAGCGACGAGGTCGCCGCGCTCGCCCAGCGGATCGACGCGGAACACGGCGGGCTCGACATCCTGGTCGACGGCATCTGGGGCGGCGACCGTTACCTGGAGTGGGGCAAACCGGTCTGGGAGCATTCGCTGGACGCGAGCCTGCGGATGATGCGGCTGTCCCTCGACGCCCACCTGATCACCAGCCACCACCTGTTTCCGCTGGTGATCCGCCGTCCGGGCGGGCTCGTGCTCGAGCTGACCGACGGCACCGCCGAGTACAACCGGAAGTACCGCGAGGGCACGTCGCTGCCGTACTACCTGGCCAAGGCGGCGATCAACGTCCTGGCCGTCGGCGAGGCGGCCGAGCTCGAAAAGCACGACTGCACCGCGGTCGCGTTCACGCCGGGGTGGCTGCGGTCGGAGGCGATGCTGGAGATTTTCGAGGTCACCGAGGAAAACTGGCGCGACGCGACGGTCCGCGAGCCGCACTTCGTGATCTCGGAATCGCCGGTCTTCTCCGGCCGCACGGTCGTCGCGCTCGCCGCCGACCCGGACCGGCACCGCTGGACCGGCCAGACCGTCTCCAGCGGACAGCTGGCGAAGGTCTACGAGATCGACGACGTGGACGGCAGCCGCCCGGACGCGTGGCGGTACATCGAAGAGGTGCAGGAACCCGGCAAGCCCGCCGACGCCACCGGCTACCGCTGATGCCGACTGTCCGTGAAGGGCTCCTTGAGGGAATCAGATTCCCTCAAGGAGCCCTTCACGGACGGTTGCGGTCGGCGAGCGCCTGACCGAATTCCGCGACCGCGGCGCGGATCTCCGGCGGGCTCCGCACCTCGACGCCGGGGCCGAGGGAAACCAGCTGAACGACGGCGACTTCCTTGCCTTCCAGGGCGAACTCGGCCTCGGCCCACCCGTCGGCGTCCTTCGGGCCGAGCGACACCAGCACCTCGTTCATGTGCTCCGGCCCGAAAACCCGGCGCAGCGCCCCCGCCGCGGCCCGGTCCAGCCGAGCCGTCACCTTCAGCGGCAACGGCATCTTCTCGAACTCCGCCGACGATGCCCGCCACCAATCAGCGAGCGAGAATTCTTCCGGCCGCGCAAAGGTTTCGCCGGTTTCGGCGACCCCTTCCAACCGCGAGACGCGATACGTCCGCAGGTCCGCGTCGACGCGCGCCACCAGGTACCAAACCCCGGCCTTCAACACGAGACCCAGCGGATCCAGCGTCCGCCGGGTGACCTTGTCGCGCCGCCGATAACGCACGTCGAGCCGTTGCTGCGTCCACACCGCCTTCGCGACCGCGGGCAGCGCGGCCGCGTCGTCCGGAGAGGTGAACCAGGCCGAAGCGTCGAGATGAAACCGCCCGGCGACCGTCCGGGCCTGTTCCTGCAGCTGAGCGGGCATGCTCGCGGACACTTTCGCGTGCGCCGCGGCCACCGCGGTGCCGAGACCGAGCCCGGCCAGCGCGTCCGGCACGTCGAGGGCCAGCAGCGCGACGGCCTCCCGCGAGGTGAGGCCGTCGAGCCGCGAACGCCAGCCGTCCACGAGCCGGATGCCGCCGTGCCGCCCTGGTTCGCTCCAGAGCGGCACGCCGGCTTCGCGCAGCGCGGCGAGATCCCGCCGCAGCGTCCGCTCGGTCACGCCCAGTTCGCCGGCCAGCTCCCCGACGGTGCCCGCGCGTTTGCGGTGCAGCGTGAAGAGAAGCGCGACCAGGCGCTCGGCTCGCATCAGGCTCGGATCAGCGGTTGGCCCGGTTGACCGCGCTCACTACCGCGCGCAGCGACGCGGTGACGATCGACGGGTCGACGCCGATGCCCCAGAACACGCGGTCGGAGATCGCGCATTCGATGTAGGACGCGGCGCGCGAATCGTCGCCCGGGCTCAGCGTGTGCTCGCTGTAGTCCAGGAGCCGCAGGTCGTAGCCCACAGTGGACAGTGCGTCGAAGAACGCGGCGATCGGCCCGTTGCCGCGGCCGGTGATCTCGTGCTCGTCGCCCTCGACCTTCACCGTGGCCTCGAGGTCGTACTCGCCGCCGCCGTTGTCGGTGACGCGCTGCTTGATCAGCTCCAGCGGCGTCTTCGACTCCAGGTACTCGGCCGAGAACGCGCGCCACATGGTGGCCGGGTCGACCTCGCCGCCCTCGGAGTCGGTGTAGGCCTGGATGACCTTCGAGAACTCGATCTGCAGCCGGCGCGGCAGGTCGAGCTGGTGCTCGGCCTTCATGATGTAGGCGACGCCGCCCTTGCCGGACTGCGAGTTCACCCGGATCACGGCCTCGTAGGTGCGGCCGACGTCCTTCGGGTCGATCGGCAGGTACGGGACCTCCCACGGGTGCTCGTCGACCGGGACGCCCTTCTTGTCCGCGGCGTCCTTCATCGCGTCGAGGCCCTTGTTGATCGCGTCCTGGTGGCTGCCGGAGAAGGCGGTGAACACCAGGTCGCCGCCCCACGGGGAGCGTTCCGGGACCGGCAGCTGGTTGCAGTACTCGACGGTCCGCTTGATCTCGTCCATGTCGGAGAAGTCGATCTGCGGGTCGATGCCCTGGCTGTAGAGGTTCATGCCCAGCGCGACCAGGTCGACGTTGCCGGTGCGCTCGCCGTTGCCGAACAGGCAGCCCTCGATCCGGTCCGCGCCGGCCTGGTAGCCCAGTTCGGCGGCGGCGATCCCGGTGCCGCGGTCGTTGTGCGGGTGCAGCGACAGGATCACCGAATCGCGGCGCTCCAGGTTGCGCGACATCCACTCGATCGAGTCGGCGTACACGTTCGGGGTGGCCATCTCGACGGTCGCCGGCAGGTTCAGGATGACCGGCTTCTCCGGCGTCGGCTGCCAGATCTCGGTGACCGCGTTGCACACCTCGAGCGCGTAGGACAGCTCGGTGCCGGTGTAGGACTCGGGCGAGTACTGGAAGCGGAAGTCGGTGTCCGGCTGCTTCGCCGCCAGCTCGACGACCATTTCCGCGGCCGAGGTGGCGATCTTCTTGATGCCCTCTCGCTCCTCGCGGAACACCACGCGGCGCTGCAGGATCGACGTCGAGTTGTAGATGTGGACGATCGCCCGCGGCGCGCCCTCGAGCGCCTGGAAGGTGCGCTCGATCAGCTCGGGACGGCACTGGGTCAGCACCTGGATGTGCACGTCGTCGGGGATCGCGCCCTCTTCGATGATCTCGCGCACGAAGTCGAAGTCGGTCTGCGACGCGGCCGGGAAACCGACCTCGATCTCCTTGTAGCCCATGCGGACCAGCAGGTCGAAGAACTTGCGCTTGCGCGCGGGCGACATCGGGTCGATCAGCGCCTGGTTGCCGTCGCGCAGGTCGACCGCGCACCACAGCGGCGCGCGCTCGATGCGCTTATCCGGCCAGGTGCGGTCGGGTACGTCGATGTTCTCGACGACGTCGTACCAGGGGCGGTAACGGTGGACCGGCATGGACGTGCCGCGCTGCGGATTCCACGAGGGCTGTCCGGCGGGCGCGGGACGAGAGGGCGTGCGCAGACGGGAATTAGTGGTACGAGGGTCGGTGCTCATCGCGGGAAAATCTCCTGAAGGGATCGGTGCGGACGACCGGCACCACAAAGCCCCGCGACGAGGAGCCGGTCAGATCAGGCCCCGTCGCGGCAGCGAAGCAGGAGTTCACGCGCCACGGGGTCACTGTAACCACCCGACGCGCGGAAAGGAAAGCCGCCCGTCGCGATCGAACTGTTACGTCGGGTGGCTGATACCTGTTACTAGCGGGTAGCGTCCCGCGAAGCGACGTGCCAGACTGCCCGGCATGGGCGAGCACGCGGAGCAGGCACAGGAAACCGAGGCGAAGGCGCGTCCCCAGCGCACCCCGGTGGACTGGCGGCGCACCCGGGAGCGCGGGGTGTCCTTTCTCGCGGCACTGGTGCGCTGGGTCGGACTGCTGTTCGCCGCGATCCTGGTGCTGCACGTGATTTTCGTCATCGGCGAGGCGAACCAGGGCAACGGCATCGTCTCGTCCGTCCGCGACTGGGCCGACGGGCTGTCGCTCGGCTTCAAGGACCTGTTCACGCCGAGTGACGCGAAGCTGCGCGTGCTGGTGAACTACGGCATCGCGGCGGTCTTCTGGCTGATCGTGTCCGGAATCCTGGCGAAGATCATCCGCCGGGTCGGGGGCGCGGGGGCCTGAGCCGGGCTCAGGGCTGCCAGACGATCGGGTTTGCCCGGTAGTCCGTGCCTGTGGCCAGCCAGGCATAGGAGTCGCTGTCGTACTTCGCGCCGGTCACCGTGGTGCCGGGGGCGACCAGTTCCATCGTGCAGTCGCCGTAGGTCGCGCCCTTGGCCGTGAAGCCGTCGGTTTCGTCGCTGTGGCACTTCGGCGAGTCCGCGGACATGCCTAGCCTGCTTTTGGCGCCGTCCTTGAGCAGTCCGCGAATAAGGGCCACGTGGGCGTCGGAGAAGTCGTCGCCGGTCTCGTTCGACACGGTGAACCGGACGTAGAACGGCACCAGCCCGGCGACGTCGTCGCCGAGGTTCATCCGAGCCACCTCCGCCTCGGTGCCCCGGTCGATGCGGGTCACCGTGATGCCGACCGCGCCGACGGGTGAGGTGTCGGTCGTGAACGGCACCACGGCCTTCTCGCCGATCTTGAGCTTCGTGCCCGGCTTGGTGTAAGCGATCTTCTTCCGCGCGGGCGCGCTCGACGATGCGGGCGCGCTCGACGATGCGGGCGCTGCGGCCGGGGCAGTGCCCGGCGGCGGCGCATCGGCCGCGCTCGAACACGCGGACAGCGCGAACGCCAGCGTCGCCGCCAAGGCAATCGATCTTCTGCCAGCCATCCGTTCTTCCCCCAGGACGCGAAAGGGGGCGTCAGCCCTCGGCTGACGCCCCCGCGGTGGTCTTTAGCTTACTGCCAGGTCACCGCGTCCTTGCCGTAATCCGTGTTCGGCGCCAGGTCCCGGTAGGTGCTGGCGCTGTAGCTGGCCCCCTTCACCTCAGCGCCCGCCGGGGCCAATGCCAGCACGCAGCTGTTGTACGAAGCGCCCTTCGTGGTGAACGCCTTGCCGGAGTTCCCGCTGTCGCATTTCTCGAACTTGCCGATCACCGTCACGTGCGGGCCCTTGGTGCCGTCCCCGAGCAGGCCGTTCATCAGGCCCAGCGAGCTGTACGCGAAGTCCGCTCCGGTCTCGTTCGTGACCTTGACCTGGATGTAGTACGGCGTCATGCCCTTGGCTCGGTCGCCGAGCTTCAGCGGGGCCAGGTCGGCCTCCACGCCCTTGTCGATGCCGGTCACCGTCACGCCGATCGCGCCGGTGTTCTTCTGCGATTTGAACGGCACCACGGCCTTCTCGCCGATCTTCAGCTTCGTGCCCTGCTTCGTGTACTCGGCCGAGGCGGAGTCGCCGGCCGGCGCGGACGACGAAGACGACGAGGACGGGGCGGCCGCCGACGAGGAGGCGGGCGGAGTGGCGATCGGCGGGGCGGGGGTGTCCCCGGAAGAGCAACTGGACAGCGCGAACGCCATCGCCGTTGCGGAGACCGCCAGTACAACCGGCATCGCAGTACGCATTTCGTCACTCCTTGAGAAGATTCCCACCGATTCAGCTGCCTGACCGGTTTGGTGCCTATCTGACCTCAAGGACGGGCCGCCGGTTCCCTCAATCGCTCACGAAACGGTCACAGTGCCGGAGACCCCCACTTGTCCCCGAACGCGAACTCCGCGAGCGGCAGCCGTCGCCGAGGGGCCAGTTCGCGTTCGATCCGGCGCGGATCGTCCAGCACGGACGGGTCGGCGGGCGACCCGACCGCGATCGCGACCCGGGCCACCGCGTCGTCGGGCAGGCCGAATTCCTCGCGCACCCGCTCCGCCGAGAAGCCGGCCATCTGGTGCGCGATCAGGCCCAGCTCGACGGCCTGCAGGACCAGGTTCTCGGTCGCCAGCCCCAGTCCGTAGTCGCTGTAGGGCACCTCGCCCTTCTCGTTCGTGGTGACCATCACGCCGATCAGCAGCGCGCTCGCCCGGAACGCCCACGCCTGGTTCCCCGAGTTCAGCGTCGCGAGGAGGCGCGGGAACACCCGATCGCCCCGGCGGCCGACGAGGTAGCGGGCCGGCTGGGTGTTGCCGAAAGACGGCGCCCACCTGGCGGCTTCGAGCAAGGCGGTCAGCTGGGCGGCAGTGAGTTCGGCGGTCTCGTCGTAGGCGCGAGGGCTCCAGCGCTCGGCGATGGCCGGCGCGACGGGGACGCTCGTCTCGGCTGGTTTGCGCATGCGGCGAACGTAGTACGGCGCGGGAGTGCTCTCCGTCACTCCGGAGGAAGGGCTTCGAGCTTTTCCGTGCCGTTAAGGAAAATTTACTTCCAAACCCTCCGGACGGGCCGTGGCGGACCACTCGATGGGGTGGCGAGCGCCGTTCGCGCCGGTAGGCTCTTCCCCAAATGAAGGGCCGTGGGCGCTCCTCGGTGCCCTCCAAGGAGTACGCCCCGGCCCGTCAAGGAGGTTCGGGCGTGGCCCTCGTGGTCCAGAAGTACGGCGGATCGTCGCTGGAAAGTGCCGACCGGATCAAGCGCGTGGCAGAACGGATCGTCGCGACCAAGAAGGCGGGCAACGACGTGGTCGTCGTGTGCTCGGCGATGGGCGACACCACTGATGAGCTGCTCGATCTGGCGCAGCAAGTGAACCCGGCGCCGCCGGAGCGGGAAATGGACATGCTGCTCACCGCCGGTGAGCGCATCTCGAACTCGTTGGTCGCCATGGCCATTTCCGCGCAAGGCGCGCAGGCCTGGTCGTTCACCGGGTCCCAAGCGGGCGTGGTCACCACGTCGGTGCACGGCAACGCGCGCATCATCGACGTCACTCCGAGCCGCGTCACCGAGGCGCTGGAGCAGGGTTACGTCGCGCTGGTGGCCGGTTTCCAAGGCGTGGCACAGGACACCAAGGACATCACGACGCTCGGCCGCGGCGGTTCCGACACCACGGCGGTGGCACTGGCCGCGGCGCTGAACGCGGACGTCTGCGAGATCTATTCCGATGTGGACGGTGTGTATTCGGCCGACCCGCGGATCGTGCCGGACGCCAAAAAGCTCGACACCATCCCGTACGAGGAGATGCTGGAGCTCGCGGCGAGCGGATCGAAGATCCTGCACCTGCGTTCGGTCGAGTACGCGCGCCGCTACGGCGTGCCGATCCGAGTCCGTTCTTCCTACAGCGACAAGCCGGGCACCACGGTGGCCGGATCGATCGAGGAGATCCCCGTGGAACAAGCGCTGATCACCGGTGTGGCACACGACCGCTCGGAAGCGAAGATCACCGTGACCGGCGTGCCGGACCACGCCGGTGCCGCGGGCCGGATCTTCCGGGTCGTCGCCGACGCCGAGATCGACATCGACATGGTGCTGCAGAACGTGTCCAGCACGTCCTCGGGCCGCACCGACATCACCTTCACGCTGTCGAAGGCCAACGGGGCCAAGGCGGTCAAGGAACTCGAGAAGATCAAGGCGGAGATCGGCTTCGAGTCGGTCCTGTACGACGACCACGTCGGCAAGGTGTCGCTCGTCGGGGCCGGGATGCGCTCGCACCCGGGCGTCACCGCGACCTTCTGCGAGGCGCTGGCCAACGCGGGCGTGAACATCGAAATCATCAACACCTCGGAGATCCGCATTTCGGTACTGATCCGCGACGCGCAGCTGGACGAGGCCGTGCGCGCGATCCACGAGGCGTTCGAACTGGGCGGCGACGAGGAAGCCGTCGTCTACGCGGGGAGTGGTCGCTGATGGCACAGGGTCTTCGCGTCGGAGTGGTCGGGGCGACCGGCCAGGTCGGCGCCGTCATGCGCAAGCTGCTCGACGAACGGAACTTCCCGGTCGAGCAGATCCGGTACTTCGCCTCGGCTCGGTCCGCGGGACGCACGCTGCCGTGGCGTGACCAGGAAATCACCGTCGAGGACACCGCGACCGCTGACCTGTCCGGTTTGGACATCGCGTTGTTCTCCGCGGGCGGCGCGACCTCTCGCGAGCAGGCGCCGCGGTTCGCCGAGGCGGGCGCGATCGTGGTCGACAACTCGTCGGCGTTCCGGCGCGATCCGGACGTGCCGCTGATCGTCAGCGAGGTCAACCCGGAGGCGATCAAGGAGGTGCGGAAGGGGATCATCGCGAACCCCAACTGCACCACCATGGCCGCGATGCCGGTCCTCAAGCCGCTGCACGACGAAGCCGGACTGGTGCGGATCGTCGCGAGCACCTACCAAGCGGTGTCCGGCAGCGGCCTGGCCGGCGTCGACGAACTCGCCGCGCAGGTGAACGCGGTCGCCTCGCGCGCGGCCTCGCTCACGCACGACGGTTCGGCGGTCGAATTCCCGGCCCCGGCCAAGTACGTCGCGCCGATCGCGTTCAACGTCCTGCCGATGGCCGGGTCCATTGTGGACGACGGCACGTTCGAAACGGACGAGGAACAGAAGCTGCGCAACGAAAGCCGGAAGATCCTCGGCATCCCGGAGCTGCTGGTGTCCGGCACGTGCGTCCGGGTGCCGGTGTTCACCGGGCACTCGCTGTCGATCAACGTCGAATTCGAACGGCCGCTGTCGGTCGAGCGGGCGACGGAACTGCTGTCGAACGCGCCGGGCGTGCAGCTGGCGGACGTGCCGACGCCGCTGCAGGCCGCGGGCATCGACCCGAGCCTGGTCGGCCGGATCCGCACCGACCCGGGCGTCCCGGACGGCCGCGGCCTGGCCCTGTTCGTCTCCGCCGACAACCTCCGCAAGGGGGCGGCGCTGAACACCGTGCAGATCGCCGAGCTGGTGGCGCAGAACCGCTGAGCGAGTCTCGCGAAACTGCCCGGTCCCTTGTCGAAGGGGCCGGGCAGTTTTCATTTCTGCCGCCGGGTGATGGGTTTCAACCCGAAAGCGGCCCGCAGCTCCGGCTTCTGCAGCGGCCGCAGCACGGCCTGCATCAGGAAACCCCACAGAATCAGGCCGACTGGCGCACCCGAGGACCCGGAAGCCGCGGTGAACGACAGAATCGCGCCGAGCAGCAGCAGTGCGACGAACCCGCACTCCAGCCAGACGAGCGTGAGCATGACCTTGCGCTGCCGCCTGCCCAGCAGGACCGCGCAGACCACCAGCGCGACGGTCAGCGCCGAGTTGATCGCCACGATCGCCACCGGCAAGGCCGCGGCGCTCGGGGCGCCGCCGAGCCCGAGCAGGTAGCCGCCGAACGCGGCGAGCGCCAGGCAGAGCACGGTCTGGCCGCCGATCGCCCACCGCATCGACCGGATTCCGCGCCGCACCTCGTTCTCGCCGGACTCGGGCATCGGCTGGTCAGGGCTGGACACCGCGGGCACCACCTCAGGCTCGGGAACCGGAGCAGGAGACCACTGGTTCCCGGGACCGGTCCCCGCTACTTGGCGAGCCGGCAGGCCCGGCTCCGGTGCGTCCGGAATTCGTGGATCGCGCCGAAACCGCTGTACGACCACACCCGGCCGGACGCGCTCCGGCCGAGGTGGCGGAACTGCTCCACCGCTTCGGAACCACGCCGAAGTTCGACGAGCGCGCGGGCCGCGTAGGCGCGGCTGTTCAGGGTGTCCGGCGCGTCCCGGCCCTCGCCGTCGAGCCACGGCAGCAGCCGGTCGAGCGCGGCCTCGACGCGCCTGTCCCGCCACGCGTCCTTGACTCCCGCGAAGGACGCCTCGAACGCCGCGGCAAGCGGCAGAAACGCCAGTTTCGGATGCTTCTCCGCGCCCTCCTCGGCGAAGGTCCACATCAGATCGTCACTGCCGAACCAGTACTGCAGGGCGCGCGCGTGGGCGTGGACGTGCAACGGATCGCGAGCCATCGCGCCGTCCCACACCGCGCGGAATTCCTCGTGCCAGTATTGGCGGCCCATCGCGATCATGCACCGGATCGCCCACGGCGTCGGGTCCTCCGGCGCGAGTTCCGCGGCGGTCTGGCTCGCCTCGTCGGCCTCGTTGAGCACGCGCTGGAATCCCGCGAATCGCTCCGCGGTGACGTGTTTCGCCCCTCGTGCGCTGCGGATCTGCCACGCCACCTCCGTGAGCGCGTCCGCGTGGACCGCGGCGGCGTCCGCGTCGTCGGGCCGGGCCGCGCGCCAGGCCTTCAACGCGGTGTCGTCGTCGGCCGCGACCTCGCCGAGGAGGCTCACGACCGCACTGCGCCGATCCCAGTCCTGTCCGATTCCGGCTAGCAGATCAGCGCCCGGCTGCCAGTCCCCGGCGGCATGGGCGATTTTGGCGGCCCGGACGGGCTCCGGCAGCAGCGGTTTCTTGGTGAGCTTGGCGTCCGGCGGCAGGCCGAACCGTTCGACGTCCGCCGGTTTGATCGGCGGAACGAGATAACGGGCCAGGTCGCTGGTGCCGAGCGTGCGCATGTAGTCGGAGGTGGTCAAGCCGCGCTTCTTGGCGTCTTTCGCGATCCCCTTCATCATCCGGCGGTATTTCGGAACGGTGTAGAGCTTGATCAGTTTCAGCAACGGTTGTCCTCTCCGGAAAGAACCGGGGCGAGCAGCGCGCGCAGCGGCGCGGTGTTCCCGTCGACCGCCGCGCCGACGGCGGGATCCAGTTCGGTGGCATACGGTTCGGCCAGCACCAGCTTCGCTGGTCCAGACCAGGACAGTTCCCAGTGCGCCGCACCGGCTTTGGCGAGCCGTGCGTGCAGCACAATGGACAGTCGAGTGTGGACCAGCGGGCGGTAAAGCTCGCGCTTCGCCCGCGCCTTGACCTCCGGCGGAGCCGTCGAACCAGCGATGTCCTCGAGGCGTCCGGCGTCGAGCAGGTCCAGCAGGTCCTCGATGCGGCGCCTGCGGAGAATTCGCAGCGCCTCGGCCTGATTCGAATCGCGGACCCCGACGTCGACCAGGCTGGCCCAGTCGAGTTTCTTCTTCGAGGCCGCTCCCTCCGTGAAACCAGTCGTCAGCACCGCGTCAAGCAGCTCCGGTCCATTGTGGAGAAGGTCCGTCGCGGGCCGTTCGCCGCCGGGCGGCACGGGGACGTCCGGCCCGGCTTCCAGCAGGGCGATCCGTTCCGCGACCGGCGGGTGGCTGTCGTACTTCGAGGCCGCCCGGGTCGGCGGATTCTCTCGCAGGGAAGCCATTTCCGCCACGCGCTTCTCGTCGGAGATCAGCAGTTGGTAACCCTCGGCCATCCGTTCCGGCAGGTATCCGGAGGACCAGGCGACCGTCGCGTAGTCGTTCAGGAAAACCCACCACGCCGCGTCGAGGACTTCCACCTCGCGCAGCGCGCTGGCCGCGGCGGCGGTGCCGGCGACCCGCGCGGAGTCGGTGTCGGCGGCGAGTTCCTGTTGCTGGCTCACGCGCGCCGAGACCTGGAAGTACACGGTGGCGTACGCGGTGAAGATCGGGCGCAGCAGCCGACCGGACCCAGTCGAGCTGAGTCCGCTCACGACTCGCCCGATCGTCTGCCGTCCGCGATAGGTCGCGCCGGCGAACCGGGTGTGGCGGTTGCTGTATTGGCCGAGTTCGTGCCCGAGAATGGCCCGGAGCTGACTGACCCGCAGCCCGGCGAACAGCTGTGCGCCGATGAACATCCGGCGCCGCCGCACGCGCAGGCCCGCCCAGTGCGTCTCCTCGTTCACCGCCGCGTTGACCTGCGGAACGAGGTAGATCTCGTCCGGCGGCCGGGTGCCGACTTCCCGGGCGAGTTCACGGACGGTCGCCCACAGTTCAGGCTGCTCCTCGGGCGTGACCGGCACGCCGTCCACGTCGTCGCGCGACCGTTCGAACGTCAGCAGGGCGGTGGCCAGCACATACAGCACCGGAACGGCGAGGAAGCCGAGCCGCACCGCGGTGAACGGATGCCCGTGGAACGCGGCGACTTCGAGCCAGACGAGCGCTCCGGCGACGGCGAGCATCAGCACCGGAAAACCGGCCAGCAACAAGACCGCGAGCGTCGCTCGCATCGAGTACTTCATGGAAAAACGGAATCCTCCCCAAGACCGGCACCCTGGGCGAACCGGTCGTCCGAGCCCGTTATCGACGGAAGTCCCGATTTCGTTTCACCGATGTCCCGGTGTCCGAAAACCCGTTGTCGCGAGCGCCGGGGTGGCGGATGCTGAGCGGGCAAACCTCGTTCTGGGAAAGGAAAGTCATGTACACGGCAGTAGGCGGCGAGCGGGTTCCGATCCGGATGTGGGCAGATCCCGCGTCGGTCGAAGACCAGGCCATGCGCCAGTTGCGCAACGTCGCCAACCTGCCGTGGGTGCACGGCGTCGCGGTGATGCCGGACGTCCACTACGGCAAGGGCGCGACGGTGGGCAGCGTCATCGCGATGCGCGACGCGGTGTCGCCAGCCGCGGTCGGCGTCGACATCGGCTGCGGGATGAGCGCGGTGCGGACGTCGCTCACCGCGAGCGACCTGCCCGACGACCTCGGCAAGCTGCGCAAGCGGATCGAAGCGGCGGTGCCGGTCGGGTTCGGCTTGCACAAGACGCCGGTCAACACCGCGAAGGTGCACGGCGTCGGCGGCTGGGACACGTTCTGGAAGTCGTTCGGCGATCTGCACGAGGGCGTCCAGGACCTGCACGACCGGGCGGCTCGCCAGATCGGCAGCCTCGGCGGCGGCAACCACTTCATCGAGGTCTGCCTCGAACAGGGCGGAGCCGACGAGGGCCGGGTCTGGCTGATGCTGCATTCGGGTTCGCGCAACATCGGCAAGGAACTCGCTGAGCGGCACATGGCGATCGCGCGGAAACTGCCGCACAACCGGGACCTGCCGGACCCCGACTTGTCGGTGTTCGTCGCGGACACGCCGGAAATGCAGGCGTACCGGCGCGATCTGTTTTGGGCGCAGGATTACGCCGCGCGGAACCGGGCGACGATGGTCGCGCTGGTGAAGCTCGCGGTCTCGGAAGTCATTCCGGGAACGAGTTTCGACGACGCGATTTCGTGCCACCACAACTATGTCGCCGAGGAAACCTACGACGGCGTCGACCTGCTCGTCACCCGCAAGGGCGCGATCCGGGCCGGCTCCGGAGACCTCGGGATCATCCCGGGCAGCATGGGCACGGGTTCGTACATCGTGCGCGGACTGGGCAACACCGCGTCGTTCGAATCCGCGTCCCACGGCGCCGGACGGCGGATGTCGCGGACGAAGGCCCGCAAGACGTTCACCGCCGCCGACCTCGCCGCGCAGACCGCGGGCGTGGAATGCCGGAAGGACACCGGGGTCGTCGACGAGATCCCGGCCGCGTACAAGGACATCGAGACGGTGATCCAGGCACAGACCGACCTGGTCGAGGTGGTCGCCCACCTCAAGCAGGTCGTGTGCGTGAAGGGATGAGCTGGCCCCGCGGGCGAATCGCGCTGGTGCGCCCGCGGGACCCGCTACCCTGAGAGCATGAAGAGCTGGGGGGTGGCGGTCGCCTTGGCGGTGGCCGGGGCGGTGCTGGCCGGATGCGACCAGGTCGATTCGGCGGTCAACCAGACGAATTCCGCGGTCGGCAAGGTCTCCGCGTGCACCGAGGCGCTGGGCTTGGCCGACCTGAACCCGTTGGTGGACGGCGAAAAGCTCAAGGCCCGCGCGCAGGACAAGGAACGACGCCTGCGCGAGCTGGCGGCCGACGTCAAGGAAGAGAACGTCAAGAACGCCCTGCTCGGCATGGCCGACTCGTACGTCCAGGTGCAGAAGGAACACCTCGAGGACGCCGGGGTGATCGCCCGGTGGACCAAACGGAACCTGGAAAAGCTCGACGCGCTGCGCAAGGCCTGCACCTGACCTTCGCCCGCCCCGGCGCTCGGCGAATCTTGCCGGGAGAGGGCGCGCGCTGCGTGGGCGAGCGCCACTGTCGCGAAGCCGCCCCGCGAGGCAAGGTGGGTGCGCCGACTGAGACGGGATCCCTCACGGACCTCCGCACCCTGCGCCCGCCAACGTGCGACCCGCGATTGAAAGAACCCCAATGTGGCATTGGGTGCGTGCGACGCAACCAATGCCACATTGGGTGCGTGGGATGCAGCGAGTGCCGCGTTGGGTGCATGCGACGCAACCAATGCCGCGTTGGGTGCGTGGGACGCAGCGAATGCCACATTGGGTGCGTGGGACGCAACCAATGCCACATTGGGTGCATGCGACGCAACCAATGCCGCGTTGGGTGCGTGGGACGCAGCGAATGCCACATTGGGTGCGTGGGACGCAACCAATGCCACATTGGGTGCATGCGACGCAACCAATGCCGCGTTGGGTGCGTGCGGCGCAGCGAATGCCACATTGGGTGCGTGGGACGCAACCAATGCCACATTGGGTGCATGCGACGCACCCAACGCCGCGTTGGGTGCATGCGGCGCAGCGAATGCCACATTGGGTGCGTCACACGCAACCAACGTGGCATTGGCGCAGCTCAGCGCCGAGCCCGCACCGCCGCCGCCAGGGCAGGCGTTTGCACCGGACTCCGGCGCAGCGACCACACGAGTCCCAGCGCCGCCAGGGCCAGGCCGCCGAGTCCGGCTGCCGCGAAGCCCCACGCCGGGCTCGAATGGTCGATCGCGTAACCGACCACCGGGCTCCCCGCGGCCAGTCCGAGCCGGGTCGACGCGTCCTGCAGGCCCATCGCCTCGCCGCGGACGGCGGGCGGCGCGAGTTCGCTGACCGATTCCGTCGTGGCGGCGAGCGTCGGGGCGCAGAGCAGGTTCGTCGGGATCAGCAGGAGCATCAGCAGCCACCACGGCTGCGTCGCGAGCCCGACCGGGATCACCAGCAGCGCCAGCAGCAGCATCAGCAACCCCTGCGGCAGCGACTTCCGCACCGCGCCGTGCACGATGCCGCCGGTCATCGACGCCGCGCACATCACCGCGATGACCAGGCCGGTCCAGCCGACCTCGCCGTGCGAGCGCAGTGCGGCCAGCGTCGCGACCTCGGTGCCGACCAGGCAGAACATCGTTCCGGCGGCGATCAGCAGGGTCGCCAGCAGCCGCCCGGTGAGCCAGGATCGCAGCGGCGGCCGCGCGGTACCGGCCGGGGCCAGTTCGTCCTCGTTCCGGATTGGCGGGTTGAGCAGGAAGATCAGCAGCGCGGTGACGCCGAAAATGCTGCCGATGCCGCTCAGCGTCAGCGTCGCCGACAGCGACGAGATCGCCGCGATCCCGGCCGCGGGGCCGATCATGAACGACGCCTCGACCAGGACCGTGTCCAGCGAGTACGCCGCGCGCCGCTGCTCCGCGGGCACGAGCGCGGCCAGGATCTGCCGAGCCAGCGAACCCGCGGGCACCGACAGCACCCCGGCCGGCAGCGCGCACACCACCAGCGCCTCGTACGAAAGATGCGGAGCCGCGAACCAGAACGCGGTGGACGACAACCCGCACACCGCGACGACTGGACGCAGGCCGTACCGGTCGATGGTGCGCCCGATCATCGGCGCGCCGAGTGCCATGCCCAGCGTGACGGCGGCGCCGACGACCCCCGCCGCGCCGTAGCCCCGGCCGAGCCCGCTGACGACGTACAGCGTCAGCGTCACGCCGGTCATCGTCATGGGCACGCGTGCGAAGAACATCAGGGTCATCGACGGGCGGACGCCAGGGACGCTCAGGACGCGGCGATACGGCTGAAAAGGCACGTACCCCATGAGAGCAAGAGTTGGTACGAGCGTGCAACTTCTTTTCGTCACACCTGCCGCGCGACGGCCCGGTACCCGTCCGGGTGTCGCGCAGGCGTTCGGCGGACCCGGAAAATGCGCTCGCGACCTGGGTGCTAACTTCTTCGGCAGCACGGATAAGCATTTCTCGCCACCCATTCGCGAACAGTTTTTCAGATTTCTGCGCCGACCTCGGAGTTTCCGGTCGGCGCGAGGGCGATCCCCAGGAAAAAGGGGAGCCGGCCCGAATGCGGGCGGCGGTGCGTGCGTGGGGGACCCTCCACGGTCGGACGAGCGAGTTCACGCGTCCCGACGGGGTGATGAAGGTAATCGATCACGAACTACGCCTGTGTGAGTGAGCGAGGCGGCCATTCGGGCAATTCGGCTACGATGAGTCAGATTTGGGTCCGCGGTCCGTGATCGTCGGGGGACGCGCAAGCCGCCCACGTTAATCAATTGCGGGCCGGTTCCCGATTATTGGATTCGGCACGTAAGGGTTAGAAAAACTCCCTATCCGGTGATCGGCTGGTGCTGGGCCGACACGGCGGGTATCGATTTACCCGGCAGGTCCCAAAGGCCAGGGAGGTAAAGAATGAAAGGCAAGATCGGGCGGATCATCGCTGTGGTCGCCGCGGGCAGTCTGCTGGCCGTCGGCACCTCGGGGATGGCCTCCGCGAGCCCGGCGGGCGGCAAGGGCTCCTCGGCCACTCAGGCCGTCGCCGCGCAGGTGCTGCAAATGCGTGACGACCTGACCAAGGTGGCGTACGCGGGCGATGTCGCGAAGACGAGGGCAGACCTCGACCGGCTCAGCCCGGTGCTCGCGGACATCGCGGCGGGCAAGCGCTACCAGGTCCAATCCGAAACCCAGCAGCTCTCGTCGGCGGCGAAGCTCCGCGCGGACGAATCCAGCCGGCTCGTCAGCAACCCGAAGGCGACGCCGCGGCAACTGCCGCCGCTTCCAGTGCCGATCCCGTCGCTGCCGGACCTGCCCGGACCGCTGAAGATCGTGAGCGACCTGGTCAAGGCCCTGCTCGCCGCGGTGACCGGCATTCTGGGCGGCCTCCTCGGCGGGCTTCCGGTGCCGCCGCTTCCGGTGCCGCCGTTGCCGACGCCGCCGCTGCCCGCCCCGGCGGCAGTGCCGGGTACCTGAGCGGCCTGAACGGGAGGGGGAAGGCCCGGAGCCTGGTGCGGTTCGCCGCGCCAGGCTCCGTTCCATGTCCGGGCTCGTGAGTGCGCACGCCGGTGCTCACCGGCATTGCCGCTCACGACCGCTTGGCGAGTCCCACCCGCAGAGCACCGGCCATCTCGGCGATCGCCTCCCGGAACCGCGTCCCGACCCCGGCGAAGTTGAGGAATCCGTGGATCAGGTCGGACTGTCGGCTGAGCGCCACCGGTACCCCCGCGGCACGCAGTTTTTCCGCGTACGCCTCGCCTTCGTCGCGCAGCGGGTCGAAGCCCGCGGTCACGATGTAGGCCGGCGGGAGTCCACTGTGGTCAGACGCGAGCAACGGCGACATCCGCGGGTCGGCCTTGTCGATGCCTTCGGGCGCGTAATGGCCCTCGAACCACACCATCGCCTCGTCGGTGAGGAAGAGGTCTTCGCCGAACAACTGGCGAGACCGGCGGCGCGTGGTGAAGTCGACCGCCGGGTAGATCAACAGCTGGAACGCGGGCGCCGGGCCGCCGCGCCGCGTCGCCTCCAGCGCGACGACGGCGGACAGGTTGCCGCCCGCGCTGTCGCCGCCCACCGCGATCCGGTCCGGGTCCGCGCCGAGGTCGGCCGCCTTGGCGTACGCGTAGTCGAACGCGGCCAGCGCGTCCTCCACCGGCCCGGGGAACGGGCTTTCCGGCGCGAGCCGGTACTCGACCGACAGCACCCGCACCCCCGCGTGCTTCGCGAGGTAGCGCGCGGCGTTGTCGTGCGTGGCCCGGCTGCCGATGACCCATCCGCCGCCGTGGAAGAACACCAGCAGCGGCGACGGCTCCGGCAGCCCGGCGGGCGTGTAGAGAGTGGCTTCGAGGGACGCGTCGCCGGACGGAATGGCCACGTCCCGGGTCGCGACCGGGTTGATCCGCTTGCCGTTCACCAGGTGCTGGCTCGCTTCCAGCAGCGCTCGGGACCGCTCGACCGACCCGTTGACCAGCGAGGCGCCGGAGAGTTTCTGCAGCTTCAGCAGCAGCTGGGCGTCGAGCGCGAGCTCCTGGCCGTCGAGCCGCAGCGGCGCTCCGGCGATCAGCCTGCGCGCTGGCCGGGGCAGCCAGAACAACAACTGCGCGGCGGCAGCCTGGGCGCGGATCTGCAGCGGAATGGCCATCGTTCCTCCTCGAACGCCGATGCGCCGAGGTTACTTGCCAGTAGGTACGTTGGTCCAGTCGGTGTGTGACCCAAGCCTCCGTCTCAGATCCTGGTCCTCTAGTTAGGTCGAGGGGTTAGCCTCGACCTGTGACTTCCGCCAAAAGCGTCAAGGTGCTGGGTATCGGCGGCTCGCTGCGAGAGGGCTCGCAATCCGAGCGCGCGTTGCGCATCGCGCTCGCCGCCGCCGAAGAACGCGGCGTCGTGACCGAGCTGATCCCGGGTCCCGAGCTGGTCCTGCCGTTCTACGACACCGCCATCCCGGAGCGGAACGAACGCGCGCGGAAGCTCATCGAGGGCATCCGCCAGGCGGACGGGCTCATCGTCGTCTCGCCGGGCTACCACGGCGGGCTGTCCGGGCTGGTCAAGAACGCCCTGGACTACGTCGAAGACCTTCGCGAGGACACCCGCCCGTACCTCGACGGCCGCGCGGTGGGTCTCGCCGCCGTCGCGTACGGCTGGCAGGCCGCGGTCACCACGCTCGAACAGCTCCGCACGATCACGCACGCGCTGCGCGGCTGGTCCACCCCGTTGGGTGGTTCGATCAACTCCGCCGAGACGAAATTCGACGAGGGCGGCGGCGCGTCGGACGAGAAGAGCGTCCGCACGTTGCGGCTGATCGGACAGCAGGTCGCGGAGCACGCGTTGCTTCGCGCACACTGACGTTTCGCCTCCTCGGATCCCGGTTATTCCCGGGGTGATGACTGCCATGCCGGGGCACTGTTCCGCGGATGCGGGGCGTTGAACTCATTGAGACGCTGACTCCGGAGGCGTCCCGATGAGGAGGTAACCCGCATGGCCGAGCCGATCTACACCGCTGTCGCGACCGCGCGAGGAGAAGGCCGCAACGGCGACGTGACGTCCTCGGACGGCGTGCTGGACGAGTCGCTGGCGATCCCCAAGGAAATGGGCGGTCCCGGCGGGGACAAAACGAATCCGGAGCAGCTGTTCGCCGCGGGCTACTCCGCGTGCTTCCTGAGCGCGCTGCAGGCCGTGGCCCGGCAGGCGAAGGTCGCGCTGCCGGCCGCGACGGTGACCGGTTCGGTCAGCGTGTTCAAGAAGGACGTCGGATTCCAGCTCGGCGTGCGGCTCGACGTGTCGCTGCCCGGGTTGGCGAAGGCCGACGCCGACCAGCTGGTCGAGCAGGCGCACCAGGTCTGCCCGTACTCCAACGCGACGCGCGGCAACATCGAGGTGGAGCTGACCACCACCGTCTGATTAGGCACCGTCTGGATCAAGACCGAGGAGGGACACCCGAGATGACCACTTCCCCCATCAAGAGCCCGCTTTCCGACGCGGACAAGGAGATCACCGGCAACGCGCTGCAGGCGACGCTGGCCGACCTGATCGACCTCTCGCTGATCGCGAAGCAGGCGCACTGGAACGTCGTGGGACAGAACTTCCGCAGCGCGCACCTGCAGCTCGACGAGCTGGTGTCGACCGCGCGGCAGTACGTCGACGAGGTGGCCGAGCGCGCCGCCGCCATCGGGATTTCGCCCAACGGCAAGGCGAAGACCGTGGTGGCGACCTCCGGTGCGCCGGAGTACCCGGACAACTGGCAGTCCGTCGAATCGACCATCGCCGCGATCGTCGACACCCTCGCGGCCCTGATCGAGCGGCTCCGCAAGCGCATCGACGAGACCGACAAGAGCGACCTCGTGACGCAGGATCTGCTGATCGAGATCACCCGCGCGCTGGAAGAGGCGCACTGGATGTGGCAGGCGCAGCAGGCCTGATCCGCTTCCGGGGAAGAAAAGCCGTCCGCCTCGCCGCGGACGGCTTTTCCGCATCCGGTGGTCGTTCCGGCCGCCCGGCAGTAGGTTCGCTGACATGGTGCTGCATCAGGGGAAACAAGATCGGGCAGACCGGAAGACCGGCACGAATCCGTTGTACGCGGGGAGCAATCCGGCGCTCGCCGCGAACTTCACGATGCCGCGCGACCGGCTGCGGGACGATTCGCTGCCGCCGGACACGGCACTGCAGCTGGTGCGCGACGAGCTGATGCTCGACGGCAACGCGCGGCTCAACCTCGCCACGTTCGTCACGACGTGGATGGAGCCGCAGGCGCGCGAGCTGATGGCCGAATGCGTCGACAAGAACATGATCGACAAGGACGAGTACCCGCAGACCGCGGAACTCGAGCGGCGCTGCGTCAACATCCTCGCCGATCTGTGGCACGCCCCGGATCCCGCGAACATCATGGGCTGCTCGACCACCGGCTCGTCCGAGGCCTGCATGCTCGCCGGCATGGCGTTGAAGCGGCGCTGGGCGAAGCTGGGCCGCAGCGGGAAGCCGAACCTGGTGATGGGCATCAACGTCCAGGTCTGCTGGGAAAAATTCTGCGAATACTGGGAAGTCGAACCGCGCCTGGTGCCGATGGAGGGCGACCGGTACCACCTGTCCGCGGAAGAAGCGGTGAAGCTCTGCGACGAGAACACCATCGGCGTCGTCGCGATCCTCGGTTCGACCTTCGACGGCAGCTACGAGCCGGTCGCCGAGATCGCGGCCGCCCTCGACGCGCTGCAGGAGCGGACCGGCTGGGACATCCCGGTGCACGTCGACGGCGCGTCCGGCGCGATGATCGCCCCGTTCCTCGACGAGGACCTGGAATGGGACTTCCGGCTGCCGCGCGTCGCGTCGATCAACACCTCCGGGCACAAATACGGCCTCGTGTACCCCGGCGTCGGCTGGGTGGTCTGGCGCGACAAGGCGGCGCTGCCGGAAGAGCTGGTGTTCAACGTCAACTACCTCGGCGGCGACATGCCGACCTTCGCGCTCAACTTCTCCCGCCCCGGCTCGGAAGTCGCCGCGCAGTACTACACCTTCGTCCGGCTGGGCCGCGAAGGTTTCCGGGTGGTGCAACAAGCTTCGCGCGACGTGGCGACGTACTTGGCCGACGAGATCTCCAAGCTGGAGCCGTTCGAGTTGCTCACCCGCGGCGACCAGCTGCCGGTATTCGCCTTCACCACCCGGTCGGACGTCAGTTCGTTCGATGTCTTCGACGTGTCCCGCCGCCTCCGCGAACGCGGCTGGCTCGTGCCCGCGTACACGTTCCCGGACAACCGCACCGACCTGGCAGTGCTGCGCATCGTCGTCCGCAACGGGTTCACGCACGACCTGGCCGACCTGCTGCTCGCCGACCTGAAGCGGATCCTGCCGGAGCTGAACCGCCAGCCCTCCCCGCAACACGACCCGGCCACATCGACGGCATTCCACCACTAACTGGCGAGTACTCCGCCTTCCTCCCCTCCGCCGCCCTCAACGGAGTGGCTTCGCCACGCAGTACTGTCCCTAGACATGGGCCTTGCCAAAGACGAACGCCAAGCGCTGAGCGACCTCTTCGAGCAGCTCGGCCCGGACGCCCCGACCCTGTGCGAGGGCTGGCAGACGCGGGATCTGGCCGCGCACCTGGTCGTGCGGGAGCATCGGCCGGACGCGATGCCGGGCATCGTGGTGCCCGCCCTCGCCGGGCACACGCAGAAGGTGCAAGACGGCGTCGCGGCGCGCGCGTGGGACGAGCTGGTAGCGACGGTCCGCCGCGGCCCGTCCCGCTTCTGGCCGACGTCGTTCGGCCCGGTGGACGAGGCGGCGAACGGTGCGGAGTTCCTGGTGCACCACGAGGATGTCCGCCGAGCCCAACCGGAGTGGACGCCACGGCCCGCCGACCCGTCCCGAGACGGTGCGGCCTGGCGGCTGGCGACGCGGACGGCGCAGCTGAACCTGCGCAAGTCCCCGGTCGGAGTGGTGCTCCGGACCCCCGACGGCAAGTCGGCCTCGGTGAAGTCGGGTGCGCCGGTGGTGACGGTGGTGGGCGAGCCGGTGGAACTGCTGCTGTTCGTCTTCGGCCGCGATGCGGTGCAGGTGGAGTTTGAGGGCGACGAGGCCGCGGTGGCGCGGTTGAAGGGCGCTAAGCGCGGGCTGTGAGCCGGGCCGTCCAGGAACCCCCTGGACGGCCCGAACCCTCAGCGCATTCCCAAAGCCCGCAGAGCGAAGTACACCTCGATGGACGTCTGCTTGATCGTCTCCGCGATCACCAGCGAGCCGTGCCCCGCGTCGTAGCGGTAGAACTCGTGCGGCGCGTTGCGCTTGGCAAGGCGGTCCAGGTAGTTCTCGATCTGCCGGATCGGGCATCGCGGGTCGTTGTCGCCGGCCAGGATCAGCACCGGGGCGGCGACCGCGTCCACGTACGTCAGCGGCGAGCATTCGCGGTACACCGCCGGTACGTCCTCCGGAGAGCCGCCGAACAGGGCGCGGTCGAACGAGCGCAGCTGTTCCATCTCGTCCTCGTACGCGGCCACGTAGTCGGCCACCGGAACGCCCGCGACCCCAGCGGCCCATCGGGTCGGCTGGGTGCCCAGCGCCAGCAGCGTCAAATAGCCGCCCCACGAAGCGCCGTTCACGACGCACTTGTCCTTATCGGACAGTCCACTTTCGACTGCCCAGTCGTGGACCGCCGCGACGTCTTCCAGTTCCGTCAGGCCCGGTCGGCCTTCGATGGCGTCCCGCCACGCCGAGCCGTAGCCGGTGGAGCCGCGGTAGTTCACCTCGACCACGGCGAATCCGGCGTCCAGCCACGTCGCGCGGTAGGCGGAGAACCGGTCCTCGTCGGCCGCGTGCGGGCCGCCGTGCAGGGAGAACACCGTCGGCAACGGGCCTTCGGGCGCGTTCTCGGGCCGGGAAACCAGCGCGTGGATCCGGCCGCCGACGCCCTCGACGAACGCGTCGGTGACCGGCGACGAACCGGGTGCGCGCTCGCCCGGCGGCGTCAGCAGCACGGAGTCCGTGCCGTCCGCCGCGCGGGCTCGGACCGCAGCCGGCTCCGCGGCGCTGGACCACGAGTACTCGATGGTGCCGTCCGGCCGCACGCCCGCGCCGCCGATCCGTCCGGCCGGAGTGTCCACAGCGGACAGTTCGCCGGTGTCGAGGTCGTAGCGGTACAACGAACTGCGTGCCTCGTGGAAGTGCACGACGAGCAAAGCGCGGGCGTCCGGATACCAGTCCGCGACGACCTCGCCGGGCAGATCAATCAGCAGTTCGGTCTCGGTGTCCGCCTGCACGTCCCACACCAGCAGTTCTTCGCGACCGCGGCGCTCGTGCAGGACGAGGAGGCGCTGGTCGCCGGGCAGCGGCGAGAATTCCAGCGCCTGCAAGCCTTTTCCTTCGCCGTCCCACTTCTCCGCGACGGTGGTGAACCCGTCGGTGGACAGCACTCGCAACGCCGGGTGCCGGGAATCGCCGTGTTCGGAATGGGAAATGGCGAGCAGGCTTTCGTCGCGGGACATCGACGCGATGCCGGCGTCGTCCGCGTGCTGGTAAAACCGCGTGGTTTCGCCGTCGATTTTCGCGAACAGCTCGCTGCCGTCGTCGGTCGAAACGCCGGCCGCGATGACTCGATGGCCGATCTCGAGGCCGGCCGGGTATCCGTCGTGAATATCGGGCAGTGCTTTGACGGCTGCGGAGCTGTCGCCGTCGAACGGCTGGCTGCGCCAGGATCCGAACTCGTCGCCGTCGGTGTCGTCGAACCACCAGATGGCGGTCCCGTCGGGCGAGGGCGTGGCGTGCAGGGTGCCGTTGGGCCGGTTGGTGACGCGTCGGTGACTGTCGGTGGCCCGGTCCCACGCGTAAACCTCCCATACGCCGCTGCCGTTGGAGACGTACACGTTGGCGTCCGGGGCGTCGCGGGCCCATTCGGGCACCGAGATGCGGGGCGCGTGGAACCGCGCCAGCCAGCGCTTTTCGGCTTCGGGGTCGTCGAACAGGCGGTCCGGGACCACCGCGGGCGGATTTTGGTTGCCTGACTGCGTGCTCACCCCTCGATCCTGCCACCTCTCACCCGTACTCTGTGCGGGGTGCTGGAGGGTTACGCGCCGGGCTATGCCCAAGACGCGCTGTCGATGATGAACACACGCACAGCGAGTGACCGCGCCGCGTTCGCCCAACCGCTCTTCACCCCAGGCTCCCGCGTCCTGGACCTAGGCTGCGGCCAAGGCTCCATCACCGCGACCCTGGCCCCCGCCTGTCACGTAATCGGCGTAGACATCCACCACCCGTTACTAGCCACGACGTCCACAGTGGACTACCTAACGGCAACCGCCTACGCCCTGCCGTTCAAAACCGCCTCAATAGACACAGTCTTCTCCCACGCCCTCTTCGAACACCTGACAAACCCCGCCGCCGCGCTAGCCGAAATCCGCCGAGTCCTCCGCCCGGGCGGCCATCTGGCAATCTCCACCTCAGACTGGAGCAGAGCCAAAATCCGCCCAAGAACCGCGAACGTAGACGCCGCCCTGCGCGGCCACTATCTCCTGCGCCGCGCCTGCGGCGGCGACCCTTTCAGCGGCCGCACAATCGCCGCGAAACTAGCCGCCGCGGGCTTCACGAACATCACCGAACGCACGCGCTACCGAGAAGATCTGACCTACCGAGCCCTGGCCACCTACGTGGAGTCCCGCCTGGCCACCGCCCTGTCGCAACCCCTGACCAAAGACCACGACCAACTAACCTCAGCCGCCCGCTCCGCCTGGTCCTGGACGAAATCCCCCGCCATCGGCGACTTCCACCAATGCTGGCAAGAACTAACCGCCACCCGCTAACCGCCGCACCTGCCGAGGGGTCAAGGCCGCACGACCACGACAACCGCAGCCGATGCACCTTCGGAGGCGCAGGGCCACACGACGCCCAACCGCAACCGATGCACCTTCGGGGGTCCAGGGGGCGAGCCCCCTGGCGGGGGCCTGGGGGTCCGACCCCCAGAGGAAATAACGAAGTGAGGGCTCCCAGTCTGCGCTTTTTGCAGACAGAGAGCCCTCACTCACCAGTCGGGGTGGCGGGATTTGAACCCACGACCTCCTCGACCCGAACGAGGCACGCTACCAAGCTGCGCCACACCCCGAGGTACTGCTTAGCGGGTCGGGAGTAAGTCTAGCGGACGGGTTTCGCGGCTTTACGCGGGGCTGGTTTGCGGGGGTCGGAGGTGCCGGATCCGCGCGGGACCAGCGTCAATAGGCTCGCTTCGGGCGGGCAGGCGAAGCGGGCGGGGGCGTAGGGGGAGGTGCCGAGTCCGGCGGAGACGTGGAGCCACATGCGGGCTCCCCAGCGGGAGGCGCCGCGGGCGCGGCTGCGGTCGAGTTCGCAGTTGGTGATGATGGCGCCGTAGCCGGGGATGCGGAGCTGTCCGCCGTGGGTGTGGCCGGCGAGGACGAGGTCGTAGCCGTCGGTGGCGAAGGTGTCGAGGACGCGGGGTTCGGGGGAGTGGGTGACGCCGATGCGGACGGCCGCGGCGGTGTCGGCGGGTCCGGCGATGTCGGAGTAGCGGTCGCGGTGGAGGTGGGGGTCGTCGACTCCGGCGGCGAAGACGGCGCGGCCGCCGACGTCGATGGTGCGGCGGACGTGGGTGAGGTCGACCCAGCCGTGTTCGAGGAAGGCGGCGCGGAGGTCGCGCCAGGGCAGCTGGGTGCCGTGGATGCGCTTCTTTTTGCCGCGGGGCATGAGGTAGCGCGCGGGGTTTTTGGGTTTGGGCGCGTAGTAGTCGTTGCTGCCGAAGACGAACAGCCCGGGCCGGTCCAGCAGCGGTCCGAGCGCGCGGAGCACGGAGGGGACTGCGGTGCGGTGGGACAGGTTGTCGCCGGTGTTGACGACGAGGTCCGGGTCGAGCTCGTCGAGCGCGGCGACCCAGCGCTGTTTGGCCTGGTGCCCGGGAAGCATGTGCAGGTCGGAGACGTGCAGGATGGTGAACGGCGGCGTGCCGGGCGCGAGCACGGGCAATTCGACGGTCCGCAGGGTGTAGCGACGGCGTTCGATGCCGACGGCGTAACCGAGGGTGGCGGCCCCGAGGGCGATGGTCCCCGCGGCCCACCGCTTCGCGGTGCCCCCGGGCGGACTGGAGTTACCGAGCGTGCTCACAGGGTCGAGGATACGTGTTCGATCGGGTCGTCCGCTGTGGCCGGTGCCGGATGGCGCAGGGCGAAGGTCTCCACGGCGTTCTCGCGACAGCCCGCACCGGGCGTCGTTGGATTGGATTGGACCAGTCCGACGGAGATGCGGAGCCTGCCGACGGGATTTATCTCTGTCGTGGCGGCGCTTCCGTGGCGTCGGATAAAGGGTGACGGGACAAGTGAAACGGGACGGGAGGTCGCGTCTCCCGTCCCGTTTTCACCGGATTCAGTTGGTGTACGCCGGATCCTCCGGCGGCAGTGGCACGACCGGCTGGCCGTCCATGATGTTCTTCATCGCACCGAACCACGTCTGCGCCGGTGTCTTGCCACCGAACATGTTTCCGGAGCCGCAGGTGGACACGTCGCCGACGCCGTTGTAGCAAAGACCGCCGCTGCCGCCTTCGGGACGGAACACCATGGCCGCACCGGCCATCTGCGGGGTTCCGGCCACGAAGGTCGCCGAGCCGTTGTTCTGCGTCGTACCCGTCTTGCCCACCAGCGGGCGGTTCCAGCCGACCGCTTCCGCGGCCTTGGCGGACGTGCCGCCGGGCTGGTCGTCCTTGCTCATGCCGACCGCCATGGTGTTCGCGAGGCCTTCCGGCACAACCTGCTCGCAAGCCGCTTCCTTGACCGGCACCGGCTTTCCGTCGCGGTCGGTCACCGAGGCCAGCGGCGTCGGCGGGCACCATTTGCCGCCGCTCAGGATGGTCGCGGCGACGTTCGCCAGTTCCAGGCCGCTCGTCGGGCTGAAGCCGAGCGTGAACGCACCGGTGCCCGGGTACTTGCCCTTGGGCCCGTAAGCCTGGGCCTGGGTCTGGTTCTTGCTCGACTCGGTCGACTTCGGGTCGACCTTGCCGCCGCCGGGGTTGCTCGCCATGGTCTCGCGCATACCGAGCTTCGTCGCCATGTCGATGGCGGGCCCGGTGCTGCCGAGCTTGTCCTCCAGCGCCACGAACGCGGTGTTCGGCGACGTCGCCAGTGCCATCTGCAGCGAAGCCGATTCGGGGTAGGAATCGGACGCGTTGCCCACGCAGTACCAGCGCGTGTTCGGCGCGCCGGTCGGCGGACAGTGCGGCTGGCTGCCGGTGAACACGTGCGAGACGTAGCTGTTGCCGACCGGGATGTTGCTGTAGATCCCGGCGATGTGCTGGTTCAGCACCGCCGCGGTGGTGAAGATCTTGTAGCTCGACCCCGCGCCGCCGGTGTTGAACACGCCGGACGGGAGCGCGTAGGTCGTCTGCCCTTGATCCGCGTCGATGCCGTAGTCCCGGTTCGCCGCGAGCGCCACCACTTCGTGCCGGTCCTTGCCCGGCCGGATCAGCGAAAGCGTGTTCGCGACGTTCTTCTGGGTTTTGCTCACCTGGGTTTCGGCCGAGACCTTCGCCTCGTGGTTGGCCTTTTCGTCCAGCGTGGTCTTGATCGTGTAGCCGCCGGTGTAGAGCTGGTCCTTCGACATCCCGGACTTGATCAGATAGTCCTCGACGTATTGGCAGAAGAAGCCGTTCTCGGGACCGGCCCCGGTGCAGTTGGACGGGGGCTTCGAGGGAGTGTCGGGCGTGACGCCGAGCGGCTCGGCCTTGAATTTCTCCGCGTCCGCCTTCGCCAGTTTCTGGTTGCTGACCATCCGGTCGAGCACCAGGTTGCGCCGTTTCGTCGCCTTGTCCGGGTGGTTCCACGGGTCGAGCACGATCGGGTTGTTCACGATGCCGGCGAGCAGCGCGGCCTGCGGGACGGTCAGGTTCTCCGGCGTGGTGTTGAAGTAGGCGTGCGCGGCCGCTCCGACCCCGTAGATCTTCCGGGAGAATTCCACGATGTTGAGATAACCGGCCAGGATCTGGTCCTTCGAGAGCTTCGTCTCGAGGTTGATCGCGATCCGGGCTTCCTTGAGCTTGCGCGACAGCGACTGCTCCTGCGCTTTCGCCTGGCCGTTCTTGTCGTTCCGGTAGACGACGTTGATCAGGTAGTTCTTCACGTACTGCTGCGTGATCGTCGAGGCGCCCTGCGTGTCCCCGCCCGCGGTGTTGGAGACGGCGGCGCGCAGCGTCCGGCCCCAGTTCACCCCGTGGTGCTCGTAGAACGCCTTGTCCTCCGCCGACAGCAGCGCCCACTTCAGCGCCGGGTTGATCTGGTCGGGGCGGACCGGGATGCGGTACTGGTCGTAGAGCGTCGCGATCGGCTTCCCGCCGGAGTCGGTGATCGTCGTCACCAGCGGCGGCGGGATGTCGGCGAGGTCGGAAGACGTCTTGTCGACCGTCTCGCTCGCCTGGTTGGACACGACCCCCGCGGCGCCCACCACCGGGAACATGATCCCGGCGACCAGCACCCCTGCCAGCAGGCACAGGCCGAGGAGCTTGAAAAGACCATCCGTTTTGCGCACGAAAGCCAGGGTACTGAAGGCCCGTGTCGCCTTTGTGACCTCACGCCCGCGCGCCCCTCTGACGAGCGATAACGGGACCCCGTGTCGTGACCTCAGGTAACGGAATGCATGCTAGGTCTCGACGGAGGGAACCGAGGGACCCTACAGTCCGTCAACGTCTCACGTAGATGCCGACAGACGGAGCAGCCCGGGTGGGAGCCTGGCTGGTCCGGACGGCGGCAGCGGCACCGGGGAGGTGCCGTCACCGACGTGCGGCGCAGTGGGAAACGCTCGCGGGGGTGGGAGCGGGAGCTTCGCCTTCGCTGGTGCCATACACCAGATGAGGGAGCTGGGGGTATGCAAACCAATCAGGTTGGCTGGCGGATCGACGCCTCGTGCCGGGACGCCGATCCCGACGGGTTGTTCGTGCGAGGCGCGGAACAGAACAGGGCGAAAGCCGTGTGCATGGGGTGCCCGGTCCGTACCGAATGCCTCGCCGAGGCGCTCGACGGCCGGATCAATTTCGGGGTCTGGGGCGGGATGACGGAACGGGAACGGCGTGCCCTGCTGCGCCGTCGTCCGGACGTGACCAGCTGGACTGACCTGCTCGAAGCGGCCAAGCGGGACGCGCTGGCCGCCGCCGCGGCGGGCTGAACCCGCGCGTGAGCGGCTGTGCTCCGGCGCAGCCGCTCACGACGCCAGCTTCGCTCCGATGTCGCGCAGGCCTTCGAGGTCGTGCACGTCGCCGGCGAGCGCGGGCACCCGGGTCAACGGCACTTCGGGATGCGCGCGGGTGAAACGCGCCAGCAGGCGGTTTTCCCGCTCGGCCAGCGCGACCCGGTCGGCGTGCAGCCGAAGCACGGCCTCGGCGAGCGGCGCGTTCTGCACCGACTCCGCGGCGGTCAGCGCTTCGGTCGCGGACAGCGGCGCGAGCACCGGATGCGTCCGGTTGGCGACCAAGCCGGCCAGCGGCATGGACTCTCCGGCCAGGCGCTCCACGAAGTAGGACGCCTCGCGCAGCGCGTCCGGCTCCGGCGCGGCCACCACGAGGAACGAGGTGCCCGACGACCGCAGCAGCTCGGCGGTTTTGCGCGCGCGTTCGCGGAAGCCGCCGAACATGCTGTCGAAGGCCTGCATGAACGCGGACGCGTCGGCCAGCAGCTGGCCGCCGATGATCGTCGAGACGGCCTTCGCGAACATCGAGAACCCGGCGCTGACCACCTTGCGCAGACCCCAGCCGCCGGCCTTCGCCGGACCGGTGAGCAGGCGGATCATCCGGCCGTCGAGCGCGGTGGACAGCCGGGTCGGCGCGTCGAGGAAGTCGAGCGCGGACCGGCTCGGCGGGGTGTCGACGATGATCAGATCCCATTCGTCGGTCGCCGCGAGTTGGCCGAGCTTTTCCATCGCCATGTACTCCTGCGTGCCGGAGAACGACGTGGAAATGGTCTGGTAGAAGGGGTTCTGCAGCAGCTGCTCGGCCCGTTCCGGGCCCGCGTGCACGCGCACCATGTCGTCGAACGTGCGGCGCATGTCGAGCATCATCGCCCAGAGTTCGCCCTTGGGCTCGAAGCCGTCGACCTGGACCTGCCTCGGGTGATTGCCCAGTTCGCGCAGTCCGAGCGCCTGCGCGAGCCGGCGCGCCGGGTCGATCGTGAGGACCACGGTCTGCCTGCCGCGTTCGGCGGCCCGCAGCGCGAGCGCCGCCGCGGTGGTGGTCTTGCCGACGCCGCCGGAACCGCAGCACACGATCACGCGGCTGGCCGGGTCGTCGAGGAGGGCGTCCACGTCGAGCGTCGGGTCGGCGGGCATCAGCGCACCCCCTGTTCCTGCAGCGTTTCGGCGAGTTCGTAGAGCGCGGCGACGTCGATGCCGTCGGTCAGGTCCGGCAGCTCCAGCGTCGGCAGGTCGGCCTCGGCGAGCTGTTCGCGGGCCCGCTGTTCGGCGGCGACGCGGACGGCGTGCTCGACGGTCTCCTCGACCAGCGCGTCGAGCGTCGCCTCGGGCAGGTTCAGCCCGGCCGAGGCGAGGCCGGAGCGCACCCGGTCGGCGTCCACCCGGCCGTCGGCGGCCGCGGTCACCGACCGCGCGGGCAGCCGCGGCGGGCGGACCCGGTTCACCAGCACCGCACCCGGCCGCAGGTCGGCTCCGTCGAGCTCAGCCACCGCTTCGACGGTCTCTCGCACCGGCATCTCCTCCAGCAGCGTGGTGAGGTGCACGGCGGTCTCGCCGGAATGCAGCAACCGGACGACGCCGTCGGCCTGGCCGCGGATCGGGCCGGTCTTGGCGAGGTCGGTGAGAGCCTTGGTGACGTCGAGGAACTTCACGACGCGCCCGGTCGGCGGCGCGTCGACCACGACCGCGTCGTAGGTGTGCCGGCCGTCGGACTCCGTGCGGCCGACGCATTCCTTGATCTTCCCGGTGAGCAGCACGTCGCGAAGGCCCGGCGCGAGCGTGGTGGCGAACTCGATCGCCCCCATCCGGCGCAGCGTCCGCCCGGCGAAACCGAGGTTGTAGAACATCTCGAAGTACTCGAGCAGCGCCGCTTCGACGTCGATGTGCAGCGCGCGCAGTTCGCCGCCGCCGGGGACCGACGCGATCCGCTGTTCCGCGTACGGCAGCGGTTCGGTGTCGAAGAGCTGTGCGATGCCCTGGCGGCCCTCGACCTCGATCAAGAGCACCCGGCGGCCGCCCGCGGCGAGCGCGAGACCCAGCGCCGCGGCGAGCGTGGTCTTGCCGGTTCCGCCCTTGCCGGTGACGAAGTGCAGCCGGGCCCTGGCGAGCTCGTCGGTCCAGCCGGCGGAGGGTGTGGTCACATGCTCAACACTAAACCGGTGCTCAGCTGGCCAGCATCATGACGCTGACCGCAGCGGCGACCGCCGCGACGACGATCCAGGTCACCAGGGGCGGCAGCACGGTCAGCGTGAGCACTGCCACCACGAGCAGCCCGGTGAGGGTGACCGCGCCGGCGATCGCCACCTGGCCCGAACTGTCGATCCGGTCCCGCGTCTTGGCCATCACGGCCAGCACGAGCGGCACCCCGGCCGCGGCGAGCAGCACGGTCGCGACGATCCGCCAGGTCTCCACGCGCCCACGCTAGCGAGCGACGATCGAATGTGAAGTGACCCACACTCGTCCGGTCCGGCCAGGCGCTCCCCTGGACGGGTGACGGGCTTTCGGCGGCGGCGGTCCGGAGGGGCCTTGCCCGCTTGGTTACGCTCCCGAGTCATGAGTGCGACCAAATGGGAGTACGCCACCGTCCCGCTGCTGATCCACGCTACTAAGCAGATTCTCGACCAGTGGGGCGAGGACGGCTGGGAGCTGGTGACCGTGCTGCCCAACCCGAGCGGCGAACAGCACGTCGCGTACCTGAAGCGGCCGAAGAGCTGAGGGGGCGGCGTTGACCTGGAGCGACCGGCTCGCCGAGCTCGGCATCGAACTGCCCGGAGTCGCCGCACCGCTGGCCGCGTACGTGCCGGCCGTGCGCACCGGCTCGCACGTCTACACCTCCGGCCAGCTGCCGTTCGTCGACGGCTCGCTCGCCGCGACCGGCAAGGTCGGCGGCGAGGTCAGCCCGGAGGAAGCCAAGGGCCACGCCCGCACGGCGACGCTCAACGCGCTCGCCGCGGTGCACGCCCTCGTCGGCATCGACTCTGTTGTCCGGATTGTCAAGGTGGTCGGTTTCGTCGCCTCCGCGGAGGGCTTCACCGGCCAGCCCGCGGTCGTGAACGGGGCGTCCGAACTCCTCGGCGAGATCTTCGGCGACGCCGGGGTGCACGCCCGGTCGGCCGTCGGCGTCGCGGAGCTTCCGATCGCGTCGCCGGTGGAGGTCGAACTGATCGTGGAGGTGAAGTGATGGACCCCGACATCGAACAGTCCCTGCACGAACTCCTGCTGCGGCTCGCCGGCCGCCTGCCGGACCAGCTGTTGTGGCGCTTCCGCGACTGGCTCGGCGAAGGCGCGATGGGGACGCTCGCGCGGACCCTGCCGAGGTCTTTGCTCAAGCACAGGATCGATTTGGACCAGGCGGAGTACCGCCTGCTCGTGGCCGGTCTGATCCCGCACGGCGCCGACTGGCACCAGGTGAGTTCCACCCTGGGGGTAGACGACGTCACCGAGACCAGGTACACATTCACGCAGAGTGCGCCCGAATGGGTGAACTCCGTCGACTCTGTGTCCGTCTTGCTCCACGCGACGTTGCGTGGACGCGCGGATGTGGGGGAAGTACGGCAGAGCTGGCGGCGCCTCGGTGCGGCCAGTGAGGGCGGGGCGAAGCGAGTCCTGCTGGTGACGGCGACCGCGGGACAGCCCCGGCTCACCGGTGAACTGCAGCGGGTGCTGCGGGTCATGGGGGACGAGGAACCCAGCGTCGAGGTCATCCCGCCGCGCTTCGACCTTCCCGGGTACCACCGGGCCGCGCTCGCCGAGTCCGAGCTGGTCTGCGTAGGCGCCGCGGGAGCCGGTCATCGACTTGTCGCCGCTTAACGCTCGTTGCCGCCAGGCGAGCTGGGAGGAGCAGAGCCATGGTGGAGGTTCACGACGGCCCGATGGACGGGTTCTCGGTGCCCCTGCGCCTGCATAACTTGTTGCTGGCCCTGGCGGGCCGCATCGACGACAGCGCGCTCACCGAAGCGCGCGAACTGATCGCCCGGGCCCACATCGACGAGGCGGTGGAACTCACCACCGGAACGTTGATCGCGGGCCGGATCGCGGTGAGCGAGGCCGAACAGCGCGAACTGGCGCTGGTGCTCGAGATGAGCCGGTCGGACGCGACGCTCGCCAACGACCTGCTGGTCACCGACCACGAGCCGATGCACACGCACCGGTTCACCGGCGACAACCAGCCCGAGTTCGGCCTCGCCGAGGCGCTCGACCGCACCCTGCAGGTACTGCCCGACGTGCGTTCCGTGCACGCGGTGTGGCGCAACACCCCGGCGGGCAGCGTGCCGGGCGCGCTTCCGCAGCGGGTCGTGCTGGTCGAACTGGGCCCGGAGGGCAACCCGCCCGCGGTCGCGTTCCGCGTCGACACCGCGCTGCGCCGGGCGGGCATCCGCTCGGTCGTCGAGGTGAGCGGCCCGGGGATCCCGCAGTCGGACTACCACCAGGCCGCGGGCGCTGTCGCGAGCCCGGTGTGGGTCACCGGCAGCACGCATTCCGCCCCGGACTACCGGCCGGAACCGACCCCGCAGCGCAGCGCCCCGGCGCCCGCTTCGGCCCCGGTTCCCGAACCGGCCTCGGAAGCGCCGAGCCGGCACGGGCACCGGCAGCCCGAACCGGAACCGGTCGCCGCCGCCGAGCCGGTGGTCCCGGTCGCGCCCGTGGTGCCGATCGTGCAGGCCGTGCCCGCCCAGCCGGTCTCGATGCCGGAGCCGGCGGCTGAGCCCGCCGCCGCGGAGCGTCCGCGGACGGCCGGGTCGGAGACGCGTGCCGAGCGCACGTCGGACCTGACTCCGTCCGAGGTGGCGCAGCTGCGGCGCGCGCTGGCCGAGGACCCGGAGAAGGGGCGCGAGATCGCCGCGGGCAAGCCGAGCATGCACGAGGTGGTCGAGCTGCCCGCGCTGGATCTGGACGACCCGAGCCTGTCCGAACGCGACCGCGCCCTGCTGCGCGAGCTGCACGAGGAACTGGCCGAACGCGAACGTGCCGAGGCCGCCCGGTTGCGGCTCAACGGCGCGTCCCGTTCCGGCGGGGATCAGCACTGGTCCTGACGCCACTGTGGTGTTCCGTGAAGGGCTCCTTGAGGGAATCTGATTCCCTCAAGGAGCCCTTCACGGCGTTCGGGCGACCGGACGCGGGGCTTTGGGCTGGCTCGGGCCGCGGTCGGTGAGGGCCATCCTGAGTCTGTGTAGGTCCCTCTCCCGGACTGTCGCGAGGTGACACAAGTAATCCGCGACGCGTACGGATTGCGAGGTATGTTGCCCGGGTGGAACGGCCGCGTGAATTCGTTTTCGACATCCCCGCCCGTCCCGGCATCGCGATCCGGGACAACGCGGATGGCCCGCCGGCGACCCCGAAGGACGCCGCCACGGTGATCCTGCTGCGGGACGCTCCGAGCGGCGTGGAGGTCTTCCTCCAGCACCGCGTCATGGGCATGGCGTTCGCCGGCGGGATGACTGTGTTTCCTGGCGGCGGGGTGGATCCGCGCGACGCCGATGCCTCGGTGGCATGGGCCGGGCCGCCGCCGTCGTGGTGGGCCGAGCAGTTCACCTGCGACGAAAGCCTCGCCCGCGCGCTCGTGTGCGCGGCGGTGCGCGAGACGTTCGAGGAGTCCGGTGTGCTGCTGGCCGGGACCGAGGACTCGGTGGTCGCCGACGTCGCGCCGTATCACGAAGCGCGAAAAGCCTTGGAATCAAGGGAAATATCGCTCGCTGGCTTTCTCGCGGACGCCGGGCTCACGTTGCGCGCGGACCTGCTGCACCCGTACGCGCACTGGGTCACGCCGCCGCAGGAACAGCGTCGATACGACACCCGCTTCTTCGTCGCGAAGCTGCCCGAAGGCCAGCGCGCGGACGGCGCGACGTCCGAAGCGGCCGCCGCTGGTTGGCAGCCGCCCGCCGAGGCAGTCGCGGACGCGCGCGAAGGCCGTCGCACGCTGATGCCGCCGACCTGGCTGACCCTCGTCGAACTCGCCGAGTTTTCCGAGGCCGACGCGGTGCTCGCGGAGCCGCGCGAGATCGTGAAGACCGTGCCGACCCTCGTCCGGGACGGCGAGAACATCCGCGTTGTCCTCGATACTTCGGAGTCCTGAGTGACCGCTCCTGCTTACGGCGTGCTGCGCCGTGTTTCCGAAACCGCGTCGGTGCTGTTGGAGAACAACCCGTCGACGATGACGTTGGAGGGCACCAACACCTGGGTGCTGCGCGGTGGTGACGCCGCCGGCGCCGTGGTCGTCGACCCCGGCTACCACGACCTGGAACACCTGGAAAAACTCGCCGCGGTCGGTCCGGTCGAGCTGATCCTGCTCACGCACCACCACCCGGACCACGCCGAAGGCGCACCGTGGTTCGCCTCGAAAACCGGTGCCCCGGTCCGGGCCTTCGACGCTTCCCTTTGCATCGACGCACCCCCCTTCGCCGACGGTGACGTCTTCAGCGCGGGCGGCCTGGACTTCCGCGTCCTGCACACCCCCGGCCACACCGACGATTCGGTGTCCCTGCTGGTCGGCGGCCAGATCCTGACCGGAGACACCATCCTCGGCCGAGGCACGACGGTGCTGCACGACCTGGGCGACTACCTGCGCTCGCTGCGCAAACTGATCGCGCTCCCGGACGGCACTCCCGGCCTCCCCGGCCACGGCCCGGAACTGCCGGATCTGCCCGCGACCGCGCAGGAGTATTTGGCGCACCGGGAACAGCGCCTGGACCAGGTGCGTTCCGCCTTGCGAACGCTCGGCGAAAACGCGACGCCGCGGCAGGTGGTCGAGGTCGTCTACGCCGACGTCGACCGCGCGCTGTGGGCCCCGGCCGAGGCGAGCGTGCGCGCACAACTGGAGTATCTACGGGCTTCATCGGAGGACGGACAATGAGCGACGTCGAGGTCGAGTTCTACTGGCGCCCAGGCTGCGGCTTCTGCTCAGCCCTGCGCCGCCCGCTGCTGGAAAGCGGCTTGCCGGTTCGGGAGATCAACATCTGGGAGGAACCGGGCGCGGCCGAGCGAGTGCGCGAGGTAGCGAACGGCAACGAAACGGTGCCCACGGTGATCGTGGGGTCGACCGCGCTGGTGAACCCGACGTTCGACGAGGTCAAGGCCGCGGTGGCAGCGGAGACGGCTGCCTGAGGACGGCCCTTCCCGGGCTTGGCGAGGGCGCTTTCCCGCCCGCAAGCCCGGGAGTTGCCTGGTAACGGGCGCGCTCAGACGACGGGTGCGGGCCGCGAGGTACCCGCTCAGCGGCAGGCTCGAGGTCGGCCGTCGCGAAGGGTGGCAGCCGCGAAGGGTGGCAGCCGCGCGCTGCCTTCCCCGCAACCCCGGCCAAGCCGCCGCGAGTTGGCAACGGCATGCGCTAGTTGGCCGTCGACCTTGCCTCGCCGCCGCGTTCGCTTGGCACTGGTCACCGGCGCAGCATTGGCATCAAGTAGTACATCAAGGCCACCTCCCGTCCGTCCTCGTCGGCCGGGGTCAGGACGCACGCCCGCAACCCTGGCTGGATTGCCAGGCGGACTCGTTCTCCGGAGAACGGGGCGAGAGCGTCCAGCAGATAGCGGGCGTGGAAGGACGGGGACGTCCGGCCGCCGCAAACGTTTGCTTTCAGGTGTTCTTCTGCTTCTCCGGTGTCTTGCCGGGCGCTGGCCAGGCGGAGGTGGGCGTCGCCGACTTCCAGGGTCAGGACTCGGCGGTCTTCGGAGTAGACGCCGACTCGGCGGATGGCGGCGGCCAGCTCGTCGGCGCTTACCTCGACCTCCGTGTCGATCGCATTGGACGGGATGGAGTCCGCGGACAGGAAGCCCGCGTCCAGGACCGCGGTGGTGACCGTGCCGCCGGGCCAGCTCAGGGCGAAGTGGCGGTCATCGGCGTGCAGTCCCATGGCGCCGGAGCCGTGGCGGGCGGCTTCGGTCAGGAGGGTCGCTGGGACCAGGACGTCGATGGGGTCCCGGACTTCTCGCAGCGGCAGACGGGCTACGGCCATGCGGTAGCGGTCGCAAGCAGTCAGGCAGAGTTCGCCGCCGATGGACTGCACTCGTACGCCGGTGAAGACCGGGAGCGGGTCGTCCTTCGCGGCGGTGCCCGCGACGGTGCGCAAGGCCGCTTCCAAGGCCAAACCGTCTACTTTGGACAGTAAGGGTGGCGGGGACGGATCGTGGAGCAGGTCGCGGTCCAGCAGGGGCAGGGCGAACCGGGCGCTGTCTGTCCGGATCGCGAGGCGGGTTCCTTCCACGACCAAGCGGACCTGGTCGACGTCCAGCATGCGGACCGTTTCGGCGAAAGGCGCTGCTGGGACTACGACTTCGCCGTCGAGGTGCGTGGTCGCGGGGCAGGACAGCTGGACGGCCAGGTCGCGATCGTTGCCGGACACGACGAGGCCGTCAGCGTTGGCCCGCAGGCGCAGGCGGGCTTGCTTTGAGAGGAGGCGGGCGGCGGCGGTCACGGCGGCTGCTAGCGGTCGGACGAAGGAAGTGAGATCCATGCCACGCAAAGTAGCGACGACCACCGACAAAAACGGCGACTGCGGCAGCTGAACTGGGAAAACGCCGGCAAATGGACACGGGCGGTGGTGGCAAAAGGCAGGGAGTCGAGCGGAGACGGGGGGTGGTAGCGAGAGGCAGGGAGCGAAGTGGACGCGGGCGGTGGTGGCAGACGGCAGAGAGCCGAGCGGGCGCGCGCGGGCGGTGGCGGCAAACGGCAGGGAGCAGACCGGCCACCGGCGGTGGTGGCGAGAAGCGCGGTCGTGCCAAGAAGCAAGGAGCGGAGGCCCCTAGTTCGCCGCCCCAACAAGATCAGCAACCACCGGCGAAGCAGCCCGCACGGTCCCCCGCATCAGCCACACCACCACGGCCAGCGCGACACCAGCCGCCCCGGCAGCCAGGAACGCCGAAGCTGTCCCGGAATGCTCGACCAGGTAGCCGCTCGCCGACTGGCCTGCCGCGAGTCCCAGCGTCACCGCCGTGAGGACCCACCCGAAGGCCTCGGCCGCGGTGCCGCGCGGCGCGACGACCTCGATGGCCGCGGAATGGGTCGTCGACTGCGGGGTGATCATCGCGCCGGCCAGCAGCATCAGCAGCGCCAAGGCCCATAGGCTCGACGGAAGCGCCAGCAGGGCGACCAAAGCACCGAAACCGCCGAGCAGAACCGGCAGGCGCAGGCCGAGCCGGCGCGGCCAGGGGTGCAGGCTGTAGGCCACCCCGAACGCCACCGAACTCAACGACCACGCGGACAGCAGCAGTCCGCTGAGCGAAGGGTGGCCGGATTCGGTCGCGGCGGCGGGCACGGCGACCTCCACGAAACCGATCACCACGCCGAAACCGAGCGCGGCCACGGCGAGCGTCCGCATTCCGGGGCTGGCCAGCGCGCCGAGCAGCGGCGTCTTCGCCTTCGGGGCCGGACCCCACGCGCGCACGGTCGGGTTCAGCGCGAACAGCACCGCGCCGGTGACCATCGTGATCGAACCGACGACCATGCCGGTGCCCGCCCACGGTGCGGTGATCAGCAGGCCCGCGATGCCGGGGCCGAGGATGAAGAACACCTCCATGCTGATCGCCTCGTAGGACAGCGCGGCGTTGCGCGCCGGTCCTTCCGGCAGGATTTTCGTCCACAGCGCCCGCGACGCGGAGCCCACCATCGGCTCCGCAAGCCCGGTCGCGGCGGCCAGCGGGATCAGCACGAACGTCGGCAGATGAGCCTCGATCGCGACCGCGAGCGAAGCCATCGACAGCGCGAACACGGCGGCGACGACCAGCAGCGGACGGCTCGGTCCGAACTGGTCGATCAGCCTGCCCTGCACGACCGCGCCCACCGAGACCCCGGCCAGCGAAGTCGCCGAGACCAGTCCGGCCGCGGCGAACGAGCCGGTTTCGCGCTGCACGTACAGGAGCGCGGAAATGCCGATCATCGCGATCGGGAGCCGGGCGAGGATCGACGCGATCACCGGGCCGCGCGAACCAGGGGCGGTCAGCGCGGCGCGGTAGTCGGCGAGCGTGGTGCGGCCTTCGGAGCGGGCAGACTGGGACACGCGTACTAGTATGACGAAATTGGTACGGAGGTACCAGTAATTTTGCGGTCGTCTTGGTCACGCCCGATCGGGTCAGTCAGTACGCTCGCGCGATGCGGCTGATGTTCTCCTCCGGAGCCGGGTACAGCCATCTCGCGCCGATGCTTCCGCTCGCGCACGCAGCACAGGAAAGCGGGGACGAGGTCGCGTTCGTGACCGGTCCGGAAGCCGTGCGGTACCTGGAAAACACCGGCCTGCGCGCGGTGTCGGTGGGGCGGCCGAACGATCCCGCCGCGGCGGCGTCGACGTGGCAGCGGGCTCGCGAGGAGATGGCCGGGATGACCCCGGACGAGCGGCTCTCCCACCTGGTCGCCGAGTACCTGGTCGGGCTCGGCGCGGCCGCGCGGCTCGACGACATGGTCGAGTTCGTCCGCGAGTGGCGGCCGGATCTCGTCATCGCCAACCTCGCCGAACGCGCGGCCGTGCTGGCCGCGGGCTTGCTCGGCGTGCCGTACGCGATGCACGCGATCGGCCCGCCGAAGTCCGCCGCGACGATGGAGCGGGCCTGGGAGGTCGCGAACGGCCTGGTCCGCCAGCGAGGACTCGACGAGTTGCCGTCCCGCGACGCCGTGCCGTACCTGGACTTCTGGCCGGAGGGATTGCTCCCGGCTGACGTCGCGTGGGAGTACCCGACGCGCTGGCCGCTCCAGCCCGCTGGCGTAATGCCCACGCCCGGCCCGCGCCCGGCGGTTCTGGACGGACTGCCGTATGCCCGGACCGTCTACGTCACCCTCGGCACCACCCACAACGCGCGCCCCGGTGTGCTGGAAGCAATGGTGGCCGCGCTGCGCGACGAGCCGGTGAACGTCGTGGTGACGATCGGCAAGGACGGCGACGTCGGCCGGTTCGGCGAGCAACCGGACCACGTGCGGATCGAGCAGTTCGTGCCGCAGACGCAGGTGCTGCCCGCCGTCGACGCGGTGGTCTGTCACGGCGGTTCGGCGACCGTTCTCGGCGCGCTCGCGCACGGGGTCCCGCTCGTGGTTTTGCCGCTGGCGACTGATCATTTCGAAGTAGCCGCGCAGATTCAGGCCGCGGAAGCCGGGATCGCGGTCGACTCGAGCGACGGAATCCTCGACGCGGTCCAGACGGTGCTCGCCGACCCGGCCTACCGGGCGTCCGCGAAGTCGCTGGCCGCGCAGCTGGCCGAGCACCCCACCCCGGCGGCAGTGGCGGCCTGGTTGCGTGACCTGGAGGTCTCGATCCGATAACACCAGCTGGATTCTTCGTGAACTCGTGCAACGAAGACGCGGTCTTGGCGTCCTTGAGGGTGAAAGGCCTTGAATTCGTGAGTTTTGGCCGTGATGGTTGAACGACAGCCCGATGCGGGCTGGACAGCACTGCAGCACCCAGCTCCCTCCGGCATATGGGTCGGGGCCTGGTCCGGAGGGCGGGGAGCGCGGGTCGTCGGGGGATGATCCGTGCGCAGGCGAGGAGCCGGTGCGCCACGTCGGGGGTGGCGCCCGGCTCCTCGTCATTTTCCGGGTCGGTTCGGCCGGAACCGGCGCCGACACGGGGTCCGCGAGGAATGCCGCTCTTGTGGGGGACGCACGCACGAAGGCCACCCCCAGTAGGAGGTGGCCTTCGAAAAAACCCGTGCGGATTAACCCACTCGGGGGAAGATCAGCGGGCGCGGCGAGCGAGTCGCTCCGGGTCCAGGATCAGCACGCTCTTGCCCTCGAGCCGCAGCCAGCCGCGGTGGGCGAAGTCGGCGAGCGCCTTGTTGACGGTCTCGCGGGACGCGCCGACGTACTGGGCGATCTCTTCCTGCGTCAGGTCGTGCGTGACCCGCAGCAGGCCCGCCTCCTGGCTGCCGAAGCGCTGCGCCAGCTGCAGCAGCGCACGCGCCACGCGGCCGGGGACGTCGGTGAAGATCAGTTCCGCGACCATGTTGTTCGTGCGGCGCAGGCGGCGCGCGACGACGCGCAGCAGCTGCTCGGCGATCTCCGGGCGGGTGGCGATCCACTGCCGCAGCGCCGGGCGGTCCATGGTGACCGCGCGGACCTCGGTGACCGTCGTGGCGCCGGACGTGCGCGGGCCCGGGTCGAAGATGGACAGTTCGCCGAACATGTCGGACGGACCGGCGATCCACAGCAGGTTCTCGCGGCCGTCCGGGGACTTGCGGCCGATCTTCACCTTGCCGGACTGGATGATGTACAGCCGGTCGCCCGGCTCGCCCTCGTTGAAGATGACATGGCCGCGGGGGAACTCCACGGATTCCAAGGTCTGGGCCAGCGCCTCCGCCGCTGCCGGCTCCACACCCTGGAAAATGCCCGCACGGGCCAGGGTTTCGTCCACCTCGGGTGCCTCCTCGTCGAGAAACGATCACTTCCTTCGCAGGTCGAAGGCAGTGTCGCCGATCACTTTCGCGTCAGTCTAGGGCGTGTCGGGCGGATCGCTCGTCAGCTCGCCGCGCCCGGCGCGGCTGCCTGGAACGATCACGTCCGACTGAGCAGCCTAACTCCGCACCTTGCGCGCGCGTAGCCTGGCTGCCCGTCCGCCGAGCCGGCGCAGCCGGAACAGCTCGAGCGCGCGGCCGATCCCGTGTCCGTAAAGCGCCCTGACCTCGTTGGGCTGGGCCTGCTCCAGGAACTCCTCGACCTCGTTCTCCTGGACCGCGACGTGCTTGAGCCGGCTCTCGACCCGCTCCATGAACAACGCGAAGAACATGATCACCAGCGGGACCAAGATCACGAACCACACGGTCATGCCACAGCTCCGCTGTTTTCGGTGACGCACTCGGTCATGGATCTCCAGATCCTCGCTCAGGGCGGACGCACGGCCCGCAGAGGTGGTGCTCTGGCGGTTCGGCCGTCCACCGGCGGATGCTCCCGACCGGCTCGTCCGACTCGCCCGTAGGCTATCGGGGTGCCCCCTGTTGTCCCGAACGGGCCCCGCGCGGACCGCGAAGAAAGCCGGCTCGCTCTCGTGAGACGCGCGCGGCGGATGAAACGTTGCCTCGACGAGGTTTATCCGGACGCGAAGGCCGAACTGGACTTCACGAATCCGCTGGAACTGCTGGTCGCGGTGGTGTTGTCGGCGCAGACCACGGACGTGCGGGTGAATCTGGTCACGCCCGCGTTGTTCGCGAGGTACCGCACCGCGGCCGATTACGCCGGGGCCGACCGCGCCGAACTCGAGGAATACCTGCGCACGACCGGGTTTTTCCGGGCGAAGGCGAATTCGCTGATGGGTCTCGGCGCGGCGCTCGTGGAGCGCTACGGCGGCGAGGTGCCGAAGAAACTGGACGACCTCGTCACGCTGCCCGGCGTCGGCCGCAAGACCGCGAATGTCGTGCTCGGCAACGCTTTCGACGTGCCGGGAATCACAGTGGACACTCACTTCGGCCGCCTCGTGCGGCGCTGGGGCTGGACCGCGGAAGAGGATCCGGTCAAGGTCGAGCACGCGGTCGGCGAGCTGATCCCGCGGAAAGAGTGGACCATGCTGTCCCACCGCGTGATTTTCCACGGCCGCCGCGTGTGCCACGCGCGGAAACCCGCCTGCGGCGCGTGTCCGCTGCGCAAGGACTGCCCGTCGTTCGGCGCCGGGCCCACTGAGTTCGAAGTGGCCGCGAAGCTGGTCAAAGGCCCGGAGAAGGACCACATTCTCGAGCTGGCGGCGCGCGGGTGACTGCGGTCACCAAATGGGCGCTCGGGGTCGCGGTGCTGGCGGTGGCCGCGTTGGTCGCGGTCCTGACGCTGCGCGGCGGCGATGCGACGTCCGCGCCTCCCGCGTCCGGCGACCTCGCCGCGGCGCGAGCGGCGGCGAAGCTCCAGGCTTGCCCGCCCGCCGCGGCGAAGGCGGTCGGCCAGCTGTCCGGGATCGAGGCGGACTGCCTCGGCGACGGGTCCCGAGTGGACGTCGGCAAGGTCCTCGGCGGCGGTCCGGTGCTGGTCAACGTGTGGGCGTCGTGGTGCCAGCCGTGCCGCACCGAATTGCCGGTGCTGCAGCGGTACGCCGCTGAGCCGGGCGCGGTGCGCGTGGTCGGCGTGCAGGTCGCGAGCCCGGCCTCGGACGGGCTCGGCTTGTTCCAGCGACTCGGCGTGCACCTCCCGTCGCTGTATGACGGCGACGGCCAGACCGGTCCGATCCGCGCCGCGCTCAAGGTCCCCTCGTCGTTGCCCGCGTCGTACCTGGTCACCGCGGACGGCCAGGTCCGGTTCATCGCGAACCCGCGGTTGTTCGACAACACTGACCAGGTGCGCGCTGCTGTGAAGGACTACTCATGACCACCGGACCGCTCGTCGAACCCGAAGCCGTGCCGGAATGGCTGCGGCCGCTGGTGAAGGTGTCGGGAGAGGTCGACAGCCGCACCTTCACCCGGTTCAGCCCGCCGGAGGACCTGCTCACCCGCGCCGCCGCGGTGCTCATCCTGTTCGGCGAACGACCTGGTGGCGACGGTCCGGACGTCCTGTTGCAGCGGCGGGCGGACACGCTCGGCTCGCACGCCGGGCAGGTCTCGTTCCCCGGCGGCGGCGCGGAGGACGGCGACGACGGACCGGTCGGCACGGCGTTGCGCGAGGCTGAGGAGGAGACCGGCGTCGACCCGTCGGGGATCCTGCCGGTCGCGGTGCTGCCGGAGCTGTTCGTGCCGGTGTCGAGGTTCGCGGTGACGCCGGTGCTGGCGCATTGGCACACCCCGTCGCCGGTGCGCGCGGTGGACCCGGCCGAGACGGCGGCGGTCGCGCGGGTCGCGCTGGCGGACCTCGCGGACCCGGCGAACCGGTTCACCGTGCGCCGCGGCGACGCGTCGTGGCGGGGGCCGGCGTTCACCGTCGACGGCCTGTTCGTGTGGGGGTTCACCGCGGGTCTGCTGTCCGTGCTGCTGTCGCTCGGCGGCTGGGAACGGGAGTGGGACACCGGCGATGTGCGCGAGCTTGACGTAGCGTGGGCCGAACATCAGGGCCGGTTGGCGGCCCGGGACGGCACTATCGAGGAGTGACGGCGCGGTGAACTGGGTCGATGTCGTCGTCCTGCTGCTCGCGGTCATGGCCGCGGTTTCCGGCGCGTTCCAGGGCGTGATCGTCGCGCTGCCCGCGCTCGTGGGCGTCGCGCTGGGCGCGGTGGCCGGGGTGAAGCTGGCGCCGCTCGTGATCAGTCTCTTCGACAGCCCGGTCGCGAAGGTCGCCTTCGCGTTCGCGGTGGTCGTGTTCCTGATCGTGCTCGGCGAGACGCTCGGCGTGTGGGTCGGGCGGAAGCTGCGGCAGAAGATCAATCCGGACAAGCTTTCCGGCATCGACAAAACGCTCGGCGCGATCTTGCAGGCGGCCGCGGTGTTCGTGGTTGCCTGGCTGGTCGCGAATCCGTTGACGACCGTGTCGGCGATTCCTGGGTTGGCCAAGTCGATCAACTCGTCGGTGGTGCTGGGCGAGGTCAACGACCTGATGCCGGCGGAGGCGCAGGGGCTTCCCAGTGATCTGCGGAAGTTGCTTGACGCGTCTGGTTTTCCGTCTGCGTTGTCGCCGTTCGAGAAGGCTCCTTCGGCGGATACGCCGCCGCCGGATACTTCGTTGAATGTGTCTGCGGTGGCCAAGCGGGTGCATCCGAGTGTGGTGAAGATCCGGGGGAATGCGCCGTCTTGTTCTCGGGCGCTTGAGGGCAGTGGGTTTGTCGTTGCGCCGCAGCGGGTTATGACCAATGCGCATGTGGTGGCGGGGACTGAGGAGGTCGGGATCGAGTCGACCTCTGGGGATTACCGGGCTCGGGTCGTGTACTTCAATCCGGAGGTGGACATCGCGGTGCTGGCGGTGCCTGGGTTGCGGGCGCCGGTGTTGCCGTTCGCGGCGCAGACCGCCAAGGCTGGGGATAACGCGGTGGTGCTGGGGTATCCGTTGGATGGGCCGTATACGGCTACTCCGGCTCGGGTTCGGGGGCGGATCAATCTGCGCGGGCCGGATATTTACGACGCCAATACTGTGCAGCGGGATGTGTTCACCGTTCGGGGGACGGTGCGGAGCGGGAACTCCGGGGGGCCGATGATCACGCCTGACGGGGACGTTATCGGCGTGGTTTTCGGGGCTGCGGTGGAGGATCCGGAGACTGGGTTCACGTTGACCGCAGATCAGGTGCGCAGTGAGGTGGATGCGGCTTCTTCGCAGACTGAGCGGGTGGGGACTGGGGCTTGTGCTAATTGAGGGGGCGGCTCGTCGCCTGGCGGCGACATTGCCGGTTAGTGGTTGCGAGGGGCACCCCGAAGTTTCATTGTGCTGACGGTCTGGGGGTGCTTGTCAAGGCGGGAAAGATGCCTTGACAAGCACCCCCAGACCGCAGGGAGGCTTCGTATCGGGGTTGGGGGAGGGAGTGGGTGCCTCGATGGTTGGGTGGTTTGGCTGCGGTTTTTTGGCCTGCGGCCCTGTGTGGTGGGTTAGCTGATGAAGTCCACAACGGACTTTGTCACTCGGTTTGGGTCTTCCAGGTGGGGGAAGTGGCCGAGGGCTGGCCAGATTTTCGGTTCGCTGTGCGGGCCTGCCCAGTGGACTGACGCCAGCGCGGTTTCCGGGAGGATGCAGGTGTCGTCCGCGCCGTGTAGCTGGAGTACGGGGGCGTTGATGCGGGTGCCGACCGCGTCGGTGAAGCGTCTGCCTTCGCCGCGGAATTGGGCGCGGAAGGCCCAGCGGTAGTACTCCAGGGCGGAGTGGGCTACGCCGGGGACCAGCATGGCTTGGCGGAACGCGGGGACGGTCTCGGTGAAATCCGTGGAGGCTCGCCAGGTTTCGCCCGACCATTTGGTGAACAGCTCTTCCACCGCCGCCGCGTTGTCGCGGACCAGCCACTTTTCCGGGGCCATCGGGATCTGGAAGCGGAAGAGGTGGCCTACTGCGCGGATCTGGCTGCTGGGGCGCTTCACCGCGGACTTGAACGCCAGCGGGTGTGCGGCGCCGATCGCGGTCACCGACGACACCAGGCGCGGGTGCAGTGCCGCGACTGTCCACGCGAGCATGCCGCCCCAGGCGTGGCCCACCAAGTGTGCCCGGCGGGCGCCTAGGGCCTTGATCAGGCCGCCGACATCCCCCGCCAGCGTCCACGCGTCGTAGCCGCGCGGGGGCTTGTCCGAGTCGCCGTAGCCGCGCAGATCTACCGCTACCGCGCGGAAACCCGCGTCGGCCAGTGCGGGCAGCTGGTGCCGCCAGGTCCACCAGAAACCCGCGAACCCGTGCAGGAGCAGCACTAACGGGCCCTCGCCGCATTCGGCTACGTGCAGGCGGATGCCGTTGGCCGAGACGTCGCGATGCGTCCACGGCCCGTCGACCCGCACGCTCGACGGGTCCGGCGTCAGCTCCACCACCGCGCGCGGGCTGGCGTCAGCCCTGCGTCGAGGGCAGGTCGGCGTCCTCGGCCGGCTTGCGCTTGAACGCCTCGGCCGTCTCCTTGACGCTGGTGATGGTGCGTTCCGGCGCGCGCAGCTTCTTCACCTTGCGCCAGCCGAGGAACGCCGTCGCGGCCGTGGTGACCAGCATCAGGCCGAACACCGTCGCGAACGCGGGCCAGCGGATGCCCCACCAGTCCGACAGGCCCTCGGCGATCAGCAGGAACAGGAAGAAGGTGCTGTACAGAAAGACGGTGAGGGCGATCAGGAAGAAGACCGTCCCCTTGAGCGCCTTCTTCGCTTCCTGCGCCAGCTCGGCTTTCGCCAGCTCGATTTCGGCGCGGACCAGCGTCGACAGGTGCTGGGTGGCGTCGCCGACGAGCTTGCCGATGGACTGCTCGCTCGCCGCGGCTTCCTCGTCGCTGGACAGGGGCAGGTACGGCACGGCCCCCACGCCGTCGGGGCTGGTGCGCTCGTGTTTGGGGCTGCTCACTGGGTCATCGTGCCACGTCACTGTATGCGAGGCGCGACGGACCGGCGGGAGTGTCGGGATCAAGCCGCCTTCGCGTGTACGCGGCTGCGCCGCAAGAGCAGCAAAGCGGCCGTCAGCGAGGCGATCGCCGAGGCGATCAAGACCGCCGCCTTGGCCACTTCAGCCGCTTCGCCGGGCAGCGCGAGTTCGGCGATCAGCAGGCTGACGGTGAACCCCACGCCGCCGAGCACGGACAGCGCGGCCACGTCTCGCCAGCTCATTCCGCTGGGCTTTTCCGCCACGTGCAGCTTCACCGCCAGCAGGCTCGCGCCGAAGATCCCGACGAACTTCCCGACGACCAGTCCGATGAGGACAGCCAGTGGCAACGCGGTGGTGAAAACCGTCGACAGCGCGTCGCCGTTCACCGAAATCCCCGCGGCGAACAAGGCGAACACCGGCACCGCCACCGCCGCTGACCACGGCTGCAACCGGTGTTCGAGCCGGACCGCGGGCGCTTCCTCCTCGCCCTCGTCCTCGCGGACCCGGGTAAGGAGCCCGAGGGCGACGCCGGCGATCGTCGCGTGGATGCCCGCCGAGTGCACCGCGACCCAGGTGATCAGCGCGATCGGCACGTACAGCCACGGCGTGCGGACGCGTTTGTGCTGCAGGAAGGCGTACAGGCCGAGCGCGACCAGCGCGACCGCCGCCGCGATCAGGTTGAAACTGCTGGTGAAGAGGATCGCGATGACGAGAATCGCGCCAAGGTCGTCCACCACGGCAAGGGAAAGCAGGAACACTCGCGCGCTGCTGGGCAGGTTCGACGCGGTCAGCGCGAGCACGCCGAGCGCGAACGCGATGTCCGTGGCCACCGGGATCGCCCACGCCCGGTCGACGCCCGGCGCGCCCCAGGCGACCGCGAGCGCGAGCACCGCGGGCACGACCATCCCGCCGATCGCGGCGATCACCGGCAGCACCGCCTGCCGCCACCGGGACAGCTCGCCGACCACCAGTTCTCGTTTGAGTTCAAGCCCGGCGACGAAGAAGAACAGCGCGAGCAGGCCGTCCTTCGCCCAGTCTCCGAGCGAGAGGTTGAGGTGCAGGAATTCCGGGCCGAGCCGGAAGTCGCGCAGCGCCTCGTAAGCCGGGGCGAGCGGAGAGTTGGCCCAGATCAGCGCTACCGCGGTGGCGGCGAGCAGGATCAGCCCGCCGGTGGTCTCCGTGCGGAGGAAACGGGCGAATTCGGCGACGGCGCGGGCTGGGGTCACGAAAAACTCCTTGTGGGGACGGCGGCTTTCCCGCCGACCAGACTTCCCGGCACACCGATGTCCAGTTTACCGTCCGCAGTCGCCGATTACCGGCCGTTGTGACGAACGGCAACCTCGCGCCTGCCCGAAGACGCTCGCATCCGGTGCGCCAGCGCGCAACCGCAGGTCAGCCTGCCGGTTGGAGCAAGTTGTCTAGTCCATACCGACGCCGGTTTTTCGTTCACCTGTTCGCCTTCTAGCATGCGAGGAGAGAACGACAACGCTGTTGCATACAGGGACGAGGCAGTTGTGAGCACCCCGATCGACGCCCAGGCCGACACCAGATTCTTCGGGCACCCGCGGGGGTTGGCGAACCTCTTCGGCGTGGAGATGTGGGAGCGCTTCTCCTTCTACGGGATGCAGGGCATCCTCGCCATCTACCTCTATCACTCGGTCGCGGCAGGCGGGCTCGGCCAGCCGGAGGCCGCGGCGACCAGCATCGTGGGCGCGTACGGCGGTCTGGTCTATTTGTCGACAATCGTCGCGGCCTGGGTCGCTGACCGGCTGCTCGGCTCTGAACGCACGCTGTTCTTCAGCGCCTTGCTGGTGATGGCGGGGCACATCGCGCTCGCGGTCGTGCCGGGACTGGCCGGGGTGGGCATCGGCCTGGTCTGCGTGGCCCTCGGCAGCGGCGGGATCAAAGGCAACGCCACCGCGCTGGTCGGCACGCTTTACGCGGAGAAGGACCCGCGCCGGGACGGCGGCTTTTCGCTGTTCTACATGGGCATCAATCTCGGTGCGCTGGTCGGCCCGCTGATCACCGGGTGGGTGCAGCAAGAGATCGGTTTCCACCTCGGGTTCGGGGTCGCGGCGCTCGGCATGGCGATCGGGCTCGTCCAGTACAGCCTCGGCAGGCGCAATCTCCCGGACGCGGCGCGGACGGTTCCGAACCCGCTCCCCGCCGGGCAGCGAGGCGGTGCTGTCGGCGTCGGCCTGGCGGTCGTGGCCGTCGTGTTCGTCGCGGTGCTGCTGGGCTGGGTCACCGCGGGCAACCTCGCCACCGTCACCGCGCTGGTGATCACCGCGGGCTCGATCGTGCTTTTCGCGATCTTGCTCACCAGCCGCAAGGTCACCCGGATCGAGCGGCGCCGGGTGGTGTCGTTCATTCCGATGTTCGTGGCCAGTGTCGTCTTCTGGTCGCTGTACCAGCAGCAGTTCACGGTGGTCGCGATCTACGCGGACAAGCGGCTCGATCGCGACCTGTTCGGCTGGACGATGCCGGTGTCCTGGGTGAACACGATCAACCCGGTCTTCATCGTCGTGTTCGCCGGCGTCTTCGCCGCGCTCTGGACCCGGCTCGGCGACCGGCAGCCGGCGACGCCGATCAAATTCGCCCTCGGCACCGGGCTGATGGGCGTCGCCTTCCTGCTGTTCCTGCCGACCGCCGACAGCGCGACGCGGACTCCGCTGCTGATGCTGGTGCTGATCCTGTTCGTCTTCACCCTCGCGGAGCTGAATCTGTCCCCGGTCGGGCTTTCGCTGTCGACGAAACTGGCTCCCGAGGCGTATCCGGCTCAGATGGTCGCGTTGTTCTTCCTTTCGGTCGCCCTCGGCAGCGCGCTGTCGGGTGCGCTGGCCGGGTACTACTCGCTGGACAACGAGACTCCGTACTTCGGCATTCTCGGCGGTATCGCGGTGCTGGTGGGCTTGCTGATCGCGGCCGCGTCGCCGATGATCCGCAAGCTGATGTCCGGCGTGCGCTGAACGTCAAGCGCCGGTCGCCTCGTCGAGCCTGCTGATCACCCACGCGGTAAGGCTCTGCCCGGCGGCTTGGGCGGCTTCCTCCCACCGTCGTTTGCGCTGCGGAGGAGCGTCGATGCGCAACGACACCGGCCGTGCCCCGCCGGTGCGGCCGCGCAGCTGGTCCCGCAAAGTGTTGCGGGACCAGCCGTGTTGTTCCGCGGCGAGAAGCCACCTGGTCTGCTGCTCCGCGGGCAGCCGGGCGACTTCGGCGTGATGTTGGAAACTCAGGCCCCGGCGCCGCCGGGACAGGTGGACATGGCGGGAAACCCACGCGTAGTTGCGCAGCGTCTGGTAGTCCAGCGAATGTTCGGACATGCTGAGCCGGTAGCGATCCTTGTACCGGTCTTGGCCGTAGACGAGCCAATCGCCGATCCACCATGCGGCCGCGGTGCCCAGCTGAGTCATGTGCGAGCCGAGCCGGCACCAGGAGGGCAGGCTGAGCTCCGCTTCGAAACGCAGCCCGACCGGACTGGCCGTCACGGCGAGCCCGGGCAGCGCGACGCCGAATGCGGTCCGGGAACCGTTGCCGTTGCCGTCCAGTGTTGCGGTGTCTTGTACCACGGTCGTTCCTTTCCTTGAGGTCACTGGGCATCCGTGGTGTGCAAGGCGGGGTAATCGGTGTATCCGGCGGCGCCGCCGCCGTAGAAAGTGCCGCGATCCGGTTCGTTGAACGGGCCGCCTGCCCGGAGACGGGCAGGCAGGTCGGGGTTGGCCAGGAACAGCCTCCCGAAGGACAGGACGTCGGCGAGCCCGTCGTCGATCAACGGCAGGTCCGCCGGGCCCGCCGGGATCGCGCCGTTGCCGTAGTTCTCGTGCGGGTTCAGCACGAACGGACCCGGCCAGCGTTCGCGCAGCCGCCAGGTGAGGTCCCGTCGTCCGGTTTCGAAGACGCTCAGCCCGCCGAGAGCGGTGGGCAGGGCGGCGAGCAGGGCGTCGTAGAGGGCAAGGGAATCGCCTTCGACAATGTCCGTGCCGACCTTCGCGGGCGTGAGGTGCAGCAGAACCCGGTGCGGCGGGACGACTGAGCAGACCGCCTCGACGACTTCCACGACGAAGCGCAACCGTGCCGACAGGGAACCGCCGTAGCCGTCGGTCCGGAGATTGGTGTTCTCGGCGAGGAACTCGTGGAGGAGATATCCGTTGCCCGCGTGCAACGTCACCCCGTCGAATCCCGCGTCGAGCGCCAGGCCCGCCGCGGTCGCGAAGTCGCGCACGGTCTGGTCGATCTCAGCGACCGTCAGCGCGCGGGGGCACGGGTGCGGCTGGCGGCCGCGATGCGTGTAGATCTCGCCGGGAGCCGGCACCGCCGACGGCGCCACCGGTTGAAGCCCCTGCGGATTGTTCTCCGGATGACCGACCCGGCCGGAATGCATGAGCTGAGCGAAGAAGAGGGTGTCCCGGGCTTGGACCGGGGCGGTCACCGGCAGCCATGCTTGGGCTTGTTCCGCGGTGTACATGCCAGGCGTGTCGGGTTCGCCTTGCCCATGCGGGTTGGGGTGCATGCCCTCGGAGACCATCAGTCCAGCGCTCGCGCGCTGGGTGTAGTACTCGACTGCCCCCGGCCCCGGCGTCTGGCCCGCGCCGTAGGCCCGGCTGCGGGTCATCGGAGCCATCGCGATGCGGTTCTTCAAGATCGAGCCGAACAATTCGGCGGGCTCGAAGGCGGAGCGCACCCTGTTCCCCTCCTCGGATCGATGTCGATCACCAGCCTTGGCCGGGAGCCGCTGGGAGGGCAACTGCCAGTACGAGTGGTATGCCCCGCGTGAGCGGGTAGGTGCGGCCGGATCTGTCGCTGGTTACGTTGGCGGGGAACGGTTTTGGTCCTGAGGAAGGGAAAAGACGTGGGCGTGCCAGCGATCGCACCGTACGCGATGCCCGCTGCGGAGGACGTGCCGGAGAACATCGCCCAGTGGCGGTTCGACCCAGGCCGGGCGGTCTTGCTCGTGCACGATATGCAGCGCTATTTTCTGTCGCCGTTCACCGAGGGAGCCGCACCGCGCACCGAACTGGTGCGCAACTGCGCGGCGCTGCGCGGCCGCTGTGCGGAACTCGGCGTCCCCGTCGTGTACACCGCGCAGCCAGGCGGGATGTCGGAATCGGAACGCGGGCTGCTCAAAGACTTCTGGGGGCCGGGCATGACGGTGGAACCGGCGGACCGCGAAGTCGTCGACGAGCTCGCCCCCGCACCGGGCGACGTGGTGTTCACCAAGTGGCGTTACAGCGCCTTTCACCGCACCGGGTTGCTCGAGTTGCTGCGCGACCTCGACCGCGATCAGCTGGTGATCTGCGGGGTGTACGCGCACGTCGGCTGCCTGATGACCGCGTGCGAGGCTTTTTCCCACGACGTCCAGCCTTTCCTGGTCGCGGACGCCGTCGCCGATTTCTCCTCCGAATACCATCGGATGGCTCTGCGCTACGCGGCCGAGCGGTGTGCCGCGACCCCGACCACCGCCGCGCTGTTGTCGCATGTGGACAGTCAGATGGTCACCGCGGGTTCTGGTGGATGAGCCGGGTCAGGTCCACCCGCGACCGGATCCCCAGCTTCCGGTAAATGCTCCGGAGGTGGTAGTTGACGGTGTGCGTGGAGATCATCGCGTCCCTGGCGACCTGCCGGTTGGTCAGGCCGGAGCCGACGAGCTTGGCGATGTGCCGCTCCGCGCTGGTCAGCCGGCTCCATCGGGCGGACGATTCCTGCCCGGCCTCGTCGTCGGATTCCCGGTTTTCGGCGGTTGATTCGCCGAGCAGCGCTTCGGCTTCGGCCCGCAGCGGCGCGAACACGCTCGGCGCGACGGAATCGGCGACGCCCTGCCACACCAGCCGTCCGGGGAAGCTCAGCCGTTCTCCGGATTCGACGAGCAGGCCCGCGGCCAGCGCCTCGTCTGCGCACAGCAGCAGGTTTCCGGGAGCTTCCCGGAGCAGTTTCGCCGCGTCGGCCAGGAGGAAAGCACGGCCGAGCCCCGCACCGACCTGGACGAGCTTGCGGGTCGGAGGGGTGAGGCTGCGGACCTTGTGGACCAACGTGGTCCGCAGCCGTTCCGGTGGCACCGTTCCGCGCAGCCGCGCGATTCCGTCCGCGGTTTCGATCCCGTCCTCGGCACGCAGGCCGGTCACCAGGTCGACCAGGAGCCGAGGGTTGCCGCCGAGTTCGGCGGCCGCTTGGCGCAGCGGTTCATCCGGGCGGGCGCCGAGCAAATCGCCCAGCATGGCGTCGAACGAAGCGGCGTCGAGCGGGTTCAACCTGATCGGGTGCACCAGGGTGCTGGCGGTGGTGAGCAATCGGTTCAGTTCGGTGCCGCCCATGCCCGGAACTCGCGCCAGGACGAGGCAGAGCGGGCGAGCGGAAAGCAAACCGGGCAACCAGGAGAGCCGCCGGACGGCTTCCGGTGCGGCCAGTTGAGCGTCGTCGGCGAGCACGAGCAGCGGTTGGCCGCTCGGCTGCCGCGTGCACCAGGAATGGGCCGCGCCGGATGACTGCGTGGTGTCGAACAGGGAAACACCACTGGGTGCCAGGCGAAAACCGAATTCCTCGCCCAGGTCGCGGGTCTTCTTCAGGAGAATGCTTTTCCCGATTCCGGGAGCGCCCTCCAATAAAATGATTCTCCCGGTGTTCGATCTGATGTGGATAAGCAGGTCTCTTATTCGACTGCGGACTTCGTCGCGGCCGCGCACCACCACGTTCTCGAACATCTTACCGCCCGTAGCCCCTCCGGAATCAGTTCGTTGATCATGCCATCGGAGGCTTCTCCGTTGCGGTGATGTGGCTCAGGCCACCGAATATTCATGCGAACAGCGGCGGCCGATCGGGTGATGTCCCGCCGCGGCGGGACATCACCCGGGACTCAGTGCTCGATCAATTCGGGCCGGCTCTTCGCGGGAGCCGAATCTGCCAGGCGGTCGGCCATCGCGGCCGCGACTGGCTCCACCGCTTGTGCGATTTCCCGCGTTCCGGGCGTGTTCATCTGCTCAGTCAGCAGCATTCCCGGCCGACTGACGAAGAATTCGCACTCGGGATGCTGTGCGGCCGCCCACTGGGTGAGCCCTTCGACCGCGTGTTTGGCGGCGACGTAGTGCGGCCAGTCCGCGGGCGGTTCGGCGACCGCGGACGAGGACACGACCAGGCAGCGGCCGGACGTTTTCGCCAGCGAGGGCAGCAATCCGGCCAGCGGCGCGCTCGCCAGGGCGAAAGCGTCGGCGACGAAATTCTGGACGCGCGGCAGGCTCGCGGAGTCCAAGCGCAGCGGGCGGATCGGCGGCGCGGCACTGCAGACCAGCAGATCCAGCTCATCGCCGGCGAGTCGCCTGACCTGGTCGGCCCAGGCCGGGTCTGCCGCGTCGCCGGGGCACGACACGACCTCTCCACCGAGTTCCGCGCCTTTCACGGCCAGTTCGGACAGGTCGCCGCTCCGATGGCCGACAAGCACCCGGGCGCCTTGGCTGGCAAGCGCGAGCACCAGTGCCGCGCCGAGGCCGCGGCTTCCGCCCGCGATGGCCGCGGTGCACCCGTACAGCCGGTCGGAACAGGGCAGGAGGGCGACGAGCCGGTCGCTGTCCGGTCCCGGCACCGGGCGGCGGACCATCGTCTCCAGGGTCGCTTCGGCCACGACCGCCGCCCCGTCGTCGAGTTCGGCCTCGACGGTGAGCAGACCGAAACGGGGATCGAAGTCCCGGACCTCCGCGCGGTACCGCAGCGCGGGCCGGCCGCCGGCCGGGCGCAGCCTCAGCGAAATGGTGTTGAGCAGGCAGTCGCGGCCCGGAAGTTCCATGCCCGCGACAAAACTGCACCACAGGAGCCCGGTCAACGCGGTTCGCCCGAGCAGCCGGGCCGCTCCCGGCCACCGCGCGACGAGCGCGTCCAGCTCGCTGCCCGGGCCGTATTGGCCGCTGACCGCGAGCCCCCGGGCGAATTCCTCCGGTGCGAAGGAACGCGGATGGCTGCGCGGACGGCGTGGCGCCGCGACCGCGGTGCCGCCGGGGCCGTGGGTCAGCCGGACGGTCAGGCAGGTCTCCGCTCCCTCGGCGACGGTGACCTTTGTCCGGCCGTCCGGATCGTGGGAAATATTGGTGCTGTAGGGAAAGCCGGCATGCGTCGGCCGCGTGAACTCGAGGTCGACGCCCGAGATCTCGCCCGGCGGCCCCGGAACCTCGTCGAGAGCCGCGACGGCGGTGAGCACGCCGTGCGCGACTGGTTGCCCGAAAGGCGTCCGACGAGCGTATTCGGCATCGACATGCAAGGGATTGCGATCTCCGCTCGCGTCGGCGAACAGGGTGAGGTCGGCGGGGGCAAGCAGCATTTAGGTACTCCATTCGAGGGGCGGCCGCGCTATGGGAACAAACGCGACCGGTTGACAGTGCTGTCGAAAAATGGCACGAGAACGGTGATTCGTTAGTTGGTTGTCCTCGCCGTGAATGGTGCGGTAGCCTCCGAAAGTCCGCAATAGTGCGGAAGTTCGCTCTGTGTTCGAGTTTTCTCTCCCATGCGTGCGCGCCGGGGCGCAATAAGCCAAGCAATAACTTCTTTGGGGTGATCTCATGGAGAAGCACCGGAATTCCGCGCTGGCCGTGAACTCGGCCGGGCGGCCCGACCGGGTCGAAGAGACAGTTTTGACGGCGTTGCGAGACGTGCTGGACGTGGCCGAAGTGGCTCCAGAGAACCGGTTCGCCGTGCTGGGCGGCGATTCGTTGCGCGCGGTGCGCGTGCTTTCCCGGCTGTGGCGCGAGCTGGGCGTCGAGCTTCCGGTGCACGCGTTGCGGCCCGGCACCACGGTCGGGGAGTTCGTCGGCGCGGTCCGCGAGCACGTCGAGGCGAGGCCCGCATGAACGGCGCCGGGAAACCGGGGATCGCGCTTGCCGGAACCTTCACCCTCGATGCCGTGACCGGCCCGATGGCGGCGCTGCTCGCGGAGCGGGAAGGCGGACGGCCGCTCGCGGTCGCGCCGTACGGCCAGGTGCTGGAAGCACTGCACGATCCCGCGAGCCCGTTACGCGGCCACAACGGCGTCAACGTTCTTCTCCTGCGGCCCGAAGACTTCTTTCGCGGCGGGGGATTCGCCGCCGGGCGAGACCGGGCTGACGCCATGCTCGCGGAACTCGTCGAGATGCTCGGACGGCTCCCGGACCTGGCGGCGGCCACTTGGTTCGTGGCGGTGCTGCCGGCTTCTCCCGCCGTGTGCGCCCGGCCGGAAACCCGCCAGTGGGTCCGGGAGGCAGGCGCTCGCCTCGTCGCCGCGGCCGAAGCCGTGCCCGCGGTGTACCCGGTTGCCGTCGACGAACTCGGAACTCGTTACGGCGTAACAGAAGTGCACGACGAGTACGCCGACCGCATCGGACACTTGCCGTATACCGACGAGTACTGTGCCGCTCTCGGCACTCAGCTCGTGCGGCTCGCCGCGAGCGTATGGGCCAAGCCGAAGAAGGTCGTCGTGCTCGACTGCGACAACACCTTGTGGGCCGGGGTCTGCGGCGAGGACGGAGCTCTCGGCGTGCGGGTCACCGCGGCCCACCGGCGGTTGCAGGAGTTCATGCTCGACCAGCGCGCCCGCGGAAAGCTGCTCTGCCTGTGCAGCAGAAACAACGAGGCAGACGTCAAGGAAGTCTTCGAGCGCAATCCGGGCATGGTGCTGGGCTGGCAGCACGTCTCCGCGCACCGGATCGGGTGGAACCCGAAAGCGCATTCTCTGCGCGAGCTCGCCGAAGAACTGGACCTGTCGCCGAGCTCGTTCGTCTTCGTCGACGACGACGTCGTGGAGTGCGCGTCGGTACGGGCTCAGCTGCCGGACGTCACCGTGCTGGAACTGTCGCGCGACCCCGCGGAGATCGACAGTCAGCTCGACCACGCCTGGGCTTTCGACCAGCTGGTGGTGACCGAGGAGGACCGGTTGCGCGCCGACTGGTACTCCACCCGCGGCGACCGGGTCGCGCTGCGCGATGCCAGTGCCGACTATCAGGACTTCCTCGACAGGTGCGAGATCGAGGTCGGCTTCACCGAGCTGACCGAGGACATGCTCGACCGGGCCGCTCAGCTGACCGCGCGCACCACGCAGTTCAACCTGGCCGGTGTCGTCTACTCGGTCGGAGAGCTGCGCGCGTTGCTGGCCAGCGGGTCTCGAGGCTGGACGGTGCGAGTCGCGGACCGGTTCGGCGACTACGGCACGGTCGGCCTGGTGGTCGCCGAAACCAAGGGCGACGCCCTCGAACTCCCGGTGTTCTTGCTCAGCTGCCGGGTCCTCAACCGCCGCGTCGAGCAGGAAGTGCTGCGGTTCGCGGCGGACCAAGCCGCCCGGTCGGGGCTTTCGGCACTCCGCTTGCCGGTGCGGCCGACCGCGCGCAACGCGCCGGCCAGGTTGTTCGTCGAGCAGGCGGCGGGCGTCGTCCTCGGCGAGGACGACGAGCCGGTGACCGTGACGGTCCCGGTGCGCGAATGGCTGCGCCAGCCCGCTTGAGCCGGAGCACATCCATCCGAGGGAGGAAATCGCATGTCTAGCGATCTGGGGAACATGCGAGCGGTGGCGTTGCCGGTCACCGACGCCCAGCGCGAACTGCTCGCGGTCGATCGATTCGTCCCGGTGCCCCATCTCTACAACGTCGTGGTGGAGGCGGAGGTGGATCCGGGGTGCGAACCGGCGGATCTCGCCGAGGCTTTCGCCGCGGTGCTGGCGGTGCAACCGGCATTGCGCTCCGGGCTGCCGGAACGGCCGGACGACGGTGCGCTGCTAGTGGCTTCGGACGTGGGCAGTTCCGGGGTGCTCCGGGACTGGTCGGCTCCGGCGGCGGAGTTCGAGCTCTGCCGGGCCGCCGCGCTCGAAGAAGTCGGCGCCACGGCTTTCGCGCTCGACCGGCCGCCTCTTGTCCGCGCGGTGCACCTGCGTGCCGATGACCGGTCGCGCGCCGTGCTCGTACTCGCGGTGCACCATTCGGTCTTCGACGGCTACTCGGTGGGCGTGCTTCGGACCGAGCTGAATCTGGCCCTGCAGGGAAAACTGGAAGTCGAGGACCTGGTTCCGCAACGGGAAGCGGCCTTTGCCGGAGAACTCGCCGAGCAGGTCGCGGCGGCGGCCGCGCCGGAAGCGGACGCCGCGGCGGCCGCGCTGGCCGATCGGCTCCGGGGAGTGTCCCCGACCGTGCTGTATCCGCTTCCGGGCCGTCCGGCCGAGACGCTTTTCGCCGGCGCTCGTCGGGAAATCCCGCTCACTCCAGCGGAATCGTCCGGAATCGACCAGGTCTGCCGCGAGCTCGAGATCAGCCCGTTCACCCTGTTCGCCGCACTGCACTCGGCGACGCTGGCCCGGCACACCGGCGAGGACGCCGTCGTTTTCGGGACGAGCGTGATGACCCGCAGGACCGGTGCGTCCTTCGACCTGTGCGGGTTCTTCGTGAACACCGTGCCGGTGGCCGTGCGGGTGGACTGGGACCAGTCCTTCGCCGGCTTCGTCGCCGACGCCGTGGCACCCGAGGCGGCGCGGGCGCGCCGGAACGCGGCCGTGCCGCTGAGCCGGGTCGCCGCCCATCTGAAGCCCGAACGCCGGGGCAATCGGAACCCGGTCTTCACCACGCTGCTGACGATGCAAGAACCGGCGGACGACGGGGGAGCGGGCGCGCCGGTTCGTTCGATGCGCCAGCACGGCAACGACACCGCGAAGTTCGATTTGCTGCTGTGGGCGAAGCCGACCCGGCAAGGGTGGCTGCTGGAGGTCGAGCACGACCGGCGGCTGGTGCCGGATCCCGTGGTCTCCGGTTACCTGGACTCCCTTCGGTCGGCCATCGCCGCCGTAGGCCGGGAGCGCGGCGGCGTCCCGGTGCGCGAGCTGTTCGGCAACGGTTCCGCGGTGCGCGAGCTTCCGGGCAACGTCGTGGAATATTGCGATTTCGCGCGACGAGTGCTCGAGGTCGCCGACGCCTGCCCGGACGCGGTCGCGGTGGAGGAACGGCGGACCCGGCTCGCCTACGGCGAACTCGCGAAACGCGTCCGGGAAGCGACCGGCGGCTTGGCCGAACGCGGCGTGGGCCCGGGCGACATCGTCGGCGTGACCACCGGAGACCTCGTGCACAGCGTGGTCGCGGTACTGGCGATTCTTTCGTGCCAAGCCGTTTATCTGCCGCTGGAAACGGACCTTCCCCGCGAACGGCTGGCAGCCATGGTCGAGCAGGCTGGTTGCGAGACGGTGGTCGGCGAAGGCGAATTTCCCGGGGCTCGCGTTTATCCCATCGAAGAACTCCGCGGCCCCGCGACAGAACCCGCTTCCGGCGGAGACGGCGCGTGCGGCGTCTACACGATGTTCACCTCAGGCTCGACGGGACGGCCTAAGGGCGTCTTGATGGCCAACGCGCCGTTGGCGAACCTCGCCGCATGGCAGCAGAGCGCGCTGGACATGTCTCCTCGGACGAGATTCCTGCAGTACGCGCCGCTCGGCTTCGACGTTTCTTTCCAAGAGATCTTTCCTGCCTTGCTGGCGGGCGGGACCGTCGTTTCGCGACGACCGGTCGACCGGCAGGACCTGCCCGCGTTGGTGCGCCGGGCGGCGCTGGCCGAGGTGACTCACGTCTATCTCCCCGCCGCCGCGCTCGGCGCCTTCGCCAGAGCCGCGCAGGCGGCAGGAGAACTGTTGCCCGCGGCCCGGTTTCTCTGCGTGGCGGGCGAGCAGTTGGTGGCAGACGAATCGGTGCAGCGGTTCTTCGCCGAGCGGCCGCACATCGTGCTCGTGAACATGTACGGCCCGACCGAAACCCACGTCGCCACCGCGGCCTTCTTCCGGGCCGCGGACCAGCCGTGGCGGGTGCACGCCCCGATCGGCCGTCCGCTCCCCGGCGTGGTCGCCCGGATCGTCGACGCGGCCGGGCGGTCGGCTCCTCCCGGCGTGCCCGGCGAACTTCGGCTCGGCGGGATCGCGCCGGCGTTGGGCTACGTCCGCGATCCGCGGCTCTCCGCCGAACGATTCGTCGACGGCGAATACCGCACCGGCGATCAGGTGCTGGCCGACGCGGGGGGCGAACTGGTTTACCTCGGCCGGGGCGACGGCCAGGTGAAGATCCGCGGCTACCGGGTCGAACTGGGAGAGGTGGAGGCCGCGGCGAACGGGATCGCCGGAGTGAAGCGCGCGGTCGCCGCGGTCGCGCCGGGGCAGCGGCTGATGCTGTTTTTCGTGCCTGAGGGCGACCCGGAGCCGGACGCGGTGCGTGCGGCCCTTTCCCGGCGGCTGCCCGGATACATGGTCCCCGTCCGGGTTTTCCCGGTCAGCTCGATCCCGACTGGATTCACCGGGAAGCTCGACCGGGAAGCGTTGGTGCGCAAGGCGGCCGAGGCGGTGGGAGACGAGTCGCCGTCCGCGGCCGGAGTGCCGTCGAATGCGCTGGAGGCGCAGCTGCGACGGTGGTGGGAGGAGGCGCTTGGCGCGCCGGTTCCTCTTGACGGGTCGCTGCTCGACCACGGTGCGCACTCGCTGAATGTGGTGGTCGTGCTCAGCCGGATCGAAGCCGAGCACGGGGTCGAAGTGCCGGTGCTGGATTTCTTCCGGGAGCCGACTGTGCGCGCGCTGGCCGGGCTTGTCGAGGCCGGGCGAGGTGCCGCGTGAGCCGCGCGGTGCTCGTCCCGGAGCTGCGGAAGCTCGCTTCCGGACGGACCGGCCGCCAGCTCGTCGTGCTTCCTCCCGCGGGCGGTGGTTTCCTGCCCTACCTGGGGTTGGCGGCCACGCTTGCCGAGCACGGCGACGTGCACGCGGTGCGGGCGACGGGCCTCGCCGCGGGCGAAGAGCCCGACACTGACGTACCGGCGATGGTATCCCGCTGCCTGGCCGCGATCCGCGGTCTGCCGGCCGCACCGGCGGTGCTGACCGGATGGTCGCTCGGCGGAGTGCTGGCCTGGCACGTCGCGGCTCATCTCGCCGCGCACGAAGGACACCGGCCCGCGGTCGTGCTGCTCGACAGCTTCGCCCGGCTGTCACCGGACGCGGACCTCGCCGCGTTCACTCAATCCATTGTGGACGGATGGCCTGCCTCGCTGCCGGAGGCGGACCGGAACCGTCTGCGCCGTACCGCGACCGCGCACGTACGGGCCGCGGCCGGACATCAGGTGAGCGTTCCGTACGCCGGGCCCGTCCTGTTGCTGGCTTGCGGCGACGGTCCGGTGCCGCGGCAGCGCGCGGACTGGGAACGGCTTTCGAGCCGGCTGCGCACGGAGGTGGTCGACGGCGGCCACTTCGGTTTGCTTGCGGAGGAACGTTTGCCTGCCGTCGCTGGTCACGTCGACGGTTTCCTGCACGACGTACTGGGGAAGGAGGGGAGCCCGTGAGCGACCAGGAGACGTTCTCGCGGGAGTTCGCGACCGACGGGGAACCGTTCGCTCTGCTGTACCGGCCGGGTGCGACCGGGACCGGGACACTGGAGCTGTTCCGCGGGCCGATGGCCGAGCTGTCGAGTCTTTCGGACCTGGCGGCGGAAACGCCGGAACGTCCTCGCACCGGCCCGGCGACGTTGGTGCTGGTGCCGTTCCGGCAGGTCGTCGAACGGGGATACGCCTGCCAAGACGACCACGCGCCGTTGCTGGCGATGCGGATCCGCACGGCGACGACCATCAGCCTGACCGACTTCCTCGCCGCGGTACCGGACAGCGAGGTGCGCTTCGACGCGGCCGGTTTCGACCTGGCCGACGACGATTACGCACGCATCGTCGCGAAAGTGCTCGCCGAGGAAATCGGCTCCGGGGCTGGGGCCAACTTCGTGATCAAACGGTCTTTCTCGGCCCGGGTGCGGAATTGCTCCGTGGCCACCGAGCTGACTCTGTTTCGCCGATTGCTGCTGGGCGAGGACGGCGCGCACTGGACCTTCCTCGTGCACACGGGCGGACGTACGTTCGTCGGGGCGAGTCCGGAGCGGCACGTCGGCCTGTCGGCGGGCATCGCCACGATGAATCCGATCAGCGGCACTCTGCGCTATGGCGCGACCGGGCCTTCTGTCGAGCAGGCACTCAGTTTCCTAGACGACCGCAAAGAGGTCGAGGAGCTGTACATGGTTGTCGACGAGGAACTGAAGATGATGGCGGGGGTCTGTGCCGAAGGCGTCGAGATCGACGGGCCTTGCCTTCGGCAGATGCGGCATCTGGCACACACCGAGTACTTCGTCCGCGGCCGGACGGCCCAGCCTCCGCACGAGATCCTGCGCCGGACTCTTCTCGCCCCCACGGTGACCGGCAGCCCGGTGGAAAGCGCGTGCCAGGTCCTGAAGCGACACGAACCCGCGGGCCGCGGCTACTACAGCGGGGTGGCCGCGCTGATCGGCCACGACGCCGAGGGCAGGCCCGAGATGGACTCCGCGATTCTCATCCGCACGGCCGAACTGGCGCCGGACGGTTCTCTCGCGTTCGGAGTCGGGGCGACCTTGGTCCGCCATTCCGACCCGGACAGCGAAGTGGCCGAGACCCACGCGAAAGCGGCTGGTCTGCTCTCCGCGCTGCGGGGCGAGCAACGCTCGGCCAGCGGAACGGCAGGCCTCGATCTGAGCCGTCATCCCGACATCCGGCGCGGCCTCGCCGCTCGCAACAGCGGGCTGGCCCGGTTCTGGCTGCGCGACCGGGCGGGCGTCGATTGGCAGGCCCCCGAACTGACCGGGCTACGGGCACTGGTCGTGGACAACGAAGACACTTTCACCGCGATGCTCGCCCACCAGTTGCGTGCGCTCGGCCTCGTCGTTTCCGTCGTGCCCTGGCGTTCTCGGCCCTCGCACGAGGAGTTCGACGTGGTGGTGCCCGGTCCTGGCCCGGGCGATCCCAACGACAGCGGTCAGCCGAAGATCGCCGCCCTCGGCGCCTTGATCGAGCAATTGCTCGCTGACCGCCGCGCATTCGTCGCGGTGTGTCTGTCCCACCAGGTGCTCTGCAGACTGCTGGGACTCGACGTGGTTCGTCGTCCCGAGCCCAATCAAGGGGTGCGGCACCGCATCGATCTGTTCGGCGAGAACGTGGATGTCGGCTTCTACAACACGTTCGCCGCCCGGTCCGACAGCGAGAGCCTGTTCAGCGCGTACTCCACGGAGCCGGTGCGGCTGAGCCGGGACGAGCCGACCGGCGAGGTGCACGCGGTGAGCGGCTCCGGATTCACGTCAGTCCAGTTCCATCCGGAATCGCTGCTCACCGAGCACGGCCCGCACTTGCTGCGGAATCTCGTCAGCACGGCGTTGTGGCCGGGAGTGCGCACCGTCGGCCGCCTTCGTTCCGTTCCGACCGCAAAGGATTGATCGATGTCCGTCGTGTCTCCCAGCTTCGTCGTCAGCAGGCCCGCGGCACCGCTGCCGGAAGCCGAACTCAACGCCTTGCGCGCGCTTCCGGCCGGGCAGCAGCCCAGCTGGCCGGATCCGGCGGCGCTGGCCGTTTCGACCGAATGGCTGCGGGCCGCACCAGGACTGGTCACCGCGGCCGAGGTCGACGAGCTTCGCGGCCTTCTCGCCGGAGTCGCCGAGGGCCGGTTGCGGGTGCTCCAAGCAGGCGACTGCGCGGAGGACCCGCGGCACGCGACTCACGAACACGTCGCGCGCAAAGCGGAACTTCTCGTGCGGCTCGGCGACCTGATGAGCGAACAGTCGAGCCGTCCCGTCGTCACGGTCGGCCGGATCGGCGGGCAGTTCGCCAAGCCGCGGTCATCGCCCTTCGAGGTCAGAGACGGAGTCGAACTGCCTGCATTCCGCGGCCACCTGGTCAACGATCCGGCTTTCGACGCGAAGTCCCGGACGCCGGACGCGCGGCGGCTGGTGGACGGCTACCGATCCGCCGCCCGGGTGTCCGAGGCGCTGCGCCGCACTCGCCCATCGGGGTTGAGCCGTCCTCGGGTATGGACCAGTCACGAAGCGCTGGTGCTGGACTACGAACTGCCGTTGCTGCGCCGGGACGACGACCAGCTGGTGCTGGCCTCGACCCACTGGCCGTGGATCGGAGACCGCACGCGGCAGCTCGACGGGGCCCACGTGAACCTGCTCTCGAGGGTCGCCAATCCGGTGGCCTGCAAGGTCGGTCCCGGCCTCGAAGCCGCGGACCTGGTCGAGCTGTGCGAACGGCTCGACCCCAGCCGCGAACCGGGCCGGCTGACTCTCATCGCCCGGCTCGGGGCGAGCCAGGTCGGCGACCGGCTGCCGGGACTCGTCGCGGCGGTCCGCCGGGCCGGGCATCCCGTGATCTGGTTGTGCGATCCCATGCACGGCAACACTTTCCGTGCCGCCGGAGGGCGCAAGACCCGGTTGGTCGGTTCCGTGATCCGGGAGATGCTCGGCTTCCACAGCGCGGTCCGGTCCGAGCACGGCGTGGCGGGCGGGCTGCACCTGGAGGCTACTCCGGACGAGGTCGTCGAATGCGTCCTTCAGGAGGAGGAACTCGCCGGATTGCCCGCCGGGACGGAACCGCTGTGCGATCCCCGGCTCAACCCCGACCAGGCTCGCCTGGTGGCCAGCGCGTGGCCGGGCTGAGCAGCGCCCGGAATCCCGCCCGCTCGAAGCGAAAGGAAGCGAACATGCCCACTCTCTTCGTGGCCAACAACCGCACCGAGCACATGGTCGGCGACCTCGCCGTGCTCACCGACGAGCAGCGCCGGCTCGCCGGCTACACCGCCCAGCGCATGCTGTTCTACGTCGGGGAAGGCGACATCCTGGTGGTGCCGCATCCGCCGAGCGAGTCTTTCGCGCGGTACCTCACCGAATTGATGGACGTCGACCTCGGCAAGATCCGGGTCATCGCGCCGCCGCCGGGCCGGTTCGGCCTGGACGTTCTGTCGGCCGACCGGTTCGAGGACAGCCGCTTCGACCGCGCGCTGGCCGCGGCGATCGAGGAAACCGGCGCTTCGCGCTTGTTCCCGATCATCTTCGACGCCGTGATGGTCCGGCTGGCCCGGCGGCACGGGCTGGCCGCGGACACCCCCGGGTTCGGCTTCGTCGGGCAGGGCGGAAGCGACCTGCTCAACAGCAAATCGGTCTTCCGGGCGCTGGCGGGCGGCACGGGCTGCCCGATTCCCGAGGGCCGGGTGACCGCGGACCCCGCCGCCGCCGAGGAATGGCTCTGGGAACTGCTTTCCAGCGGCCGGTGCGCGATCGTCAAACAAGACCAGCACGTCGGCGGTTACGGCAACGAGATCCTGAGCCCGCACGACGGGGTCACGCCGATCGGCGCGGCCGAGGTGATCACCGTCCCGGATCGCGAGGCGCTGCGCGCTCTGGTCAGGCGCCGCTGGCCGTGGTACTCCGGCGACGGCCGCCGCCGGGTCGTGGTGGAGCACTACGTGCCGGACTGCACGCCGGTGTACGTCGAGATGAGCATCACCGACGACGGCGTCGAGCTCTTCGGGCACGGAGAAATGCTGACCAAGCCGATCTTCAACGGCTTGGTGATCCCAGCTCAGTCCGCGGCTCACCCCGGCTGGCCGGGTTACCTCGAAGCCGCGGAAAACCTGTGCCAGGCCATTCGGGGCATGGGCTACCGCGGGCTGATCAGCATCGACGGAATTGTCACCCCGGCGGGGGAAGTACTGCTCAACGAGGTGAACGGGCGGGTCGGCGGATCAACGCATGTCACCCGGATCGCGCAGCATCTCGTCGGCCCGGGGTTTCTGCGGGAGCGGGTGGTGATGCAGCGGCATTTCTGGCCGGTGCCCTCGTTCGACCAGGCGCTGGCGGCCCTTCGGGCCGGCGGTCTCGCGTTCGATCGGAAGGACCGCAGCGGCGTGGTGCTCACCTCGGACGACGTCACCGGGGGGACCGTCGAGTATTGCCTGATCGCGGAAAACGTCGAGCACGCCACGGAACTGGAAGACCGGATCGGGAAGCTGCCGATCAGCTGATCCCGGCATCGAGCCGATCGCATCGAGGAACGGAGGCGTGTTCATGGGCTACCGGGGGCTGGCCAAGAAACCGGTGCTCCTCTGGGCGCTGGTCGCGGTGGTGGCCAGGCTGCCCATCGCGATGGCACCGCTGGGGCTTGTCTTCCTGGCCAGGGACCGGCCGGGCGGCTATTCGCTCGGCGCGACCCTCGCCGCCGCCTACGTCGTCGGCGAGGTGCTCGGCGCGTTGTTCATCGGCACCCTGCCGGTCAGCCGGGGCAAGCCCGGGCTGGCGCTCGGGCTGGGAGCGGGGGCGGTCGCGTTCGGGGGCCTCGCCCTCGCCTCCTCGGCTCCGGACCCGGTGCTGGTGGTCCTGGCCGCGCTGGCCGGTGGCTGCCCGGCGGCGAGCCCGGGCGGCATGCGGGCGATGCTGACCCGGCTGGTCGACGAGGACGTTGTCGCGTCGGCATTGAGTGCCGAATCCACCCTGACCCAGGCGATCTGGGCCATCGCACCAGGCCTGTCGGTTTCGCTGGCGTTGTGGGCAGGCGCCGAGGTGCCTCTCGAGGTCGGCGCGGCGGCGATGGCGGTCGCGGCACTGACCTTGCCCCTGCTGCCCGGACCGGCCGGCGCCGCGGCGCCGGCGAAGACACCGGCGAAGACCAGGGGCCATGGTCGGCAATTGCTGGCGGCTTGGCCGATCTACCTGACCAGCGCCGCGTCGATGGCTTTGCTGTCGGCCGCGGAGCTGATCCTTGCTCCGCTGCTGGAGTTCCGGCACCTGCAGACCGGCTGGGCGGGGGTGCTGCTGACAGTGTTCTCGGGGTCGAGCGCGGTGGGCGCGTTCGTCTACGGGCTGCGGAAATGGCCTGGTGCGGTGCGGACGCAGAGCCTGGTGCTTCTGGTCGGCATGTCGGCCTGCGTGGCGTTGATCGCGGTCGTGCCCGGCTTGATCGCGATCAGCGTCGTCTTGGTCGTCGGTGGTCTTTGCCAGGCGGCCGTGGCCGTGACGCGCAACCTCTCGTTGCGTGAAGCACTGCCGGCGGAGGTGCACACCGGCGGATACTCCGTCATGTATGCGGTGCAGGGAGTCGGCTACACGCTCACCGCGACGCTGACGGCACTGGCGCTGGCGTCGTTCACCCCGGTCACCGCGTTGATCGGCGCGGCGGCGCTGACCTTGCTGCTCACCGTCGCGAGTGCCCTGGCCGAGTTGCGCCGGGTACCGACTTCGTCGATGCCTGCGGTACCGGGTGCCGACGAATGCTGAGCTAACCGACGGTGGTGCCGAAAAGCACTCCGACGAAGTAAGTGACGAGCATGGTGAGGGCGCCGACGCCGACGTTTCGGGCGATCGCGCGCCCCGCCTGCGCGTTGCCGAGCCTCGCGCTCACGTAACCGGTGAGCGTGAGGCCGACGACCACCGCCAGCGCGCACGCCCAGACGCGGACGCCGACCGATGCCCAGGCGATCGCCAGCAACGGCAGCAGCGCGCCGACGGAGAACGCCAGCAGCGACGCCCACGCCGCCTGCCACGGGCTCGTCAGGTTGTCCGGGTCGATGCCGAGTTCGGCCTCCGCGTGCGCCTGCAGCGGGTCCTTTTCGGTCAGCTCGCGCGCGACCTGCTTCGCCAGCTCCGGCGAGAGGCCCTTGTCCTCGTAGATCTGCGCGAGTTCGCGTTCCTCGGCCTCCGGCATCGTTTTCAGCTCGTGCTTCTCGAGCCGCAGCAGCGCGCGTTCGGTGTCGCGCTGGGTGCTCACGCTCACGTATTCCCCGCCCGCCATGGAAAACGCGCCGGCGACGAGTCCGGCGATTCCGGCGGTGAGGATCGTGGTGCTGTCGGTGGTGGCTCCGGCGACGCCCACGACGATGCCCGCGACGGACACGATCCCGTCGTTCGCGCCGAGAACCCCGGCGCGCAGCCAGTTCAGCTTGCCGCCGAGATCGTCGTGCGGTTCGTGCGCGTGCACCGCGTCGCCCATCGTTTCGGTCACGGCTTCAGTGAATCACGGAAATTGTTTCCGCGCGACATTTTCCCGGGTGCTGGAATTCGGTTAAGAAAGGCAATCCTCAATGAATTGTGCCTTGCCTGACCAGGCGAATAGGCTGCCGGGATGGAGCAGGAGTGGCGGACGTTGTCGGTGGTGGAAGGGCAGCCGTTGCGCGGCGGCACCGGGCTGATCCGGGAACGGGCGCGCGCGGAACACGGGCTGGCGTACGAAATCCGTTATCCGGCAGGCGTCGCGTCGGCCGAGCACAGTCACGACCACGACAGCATCGTGCACGTGCTGGAAGGACGGCTGCGCGGCACGGTCGACGGCGTCTGGTCCGAACTCGGGCCGGGTGACGTGGTGGTGCATCCGCGCGGGGTGTGCCACCACGTCGAAGCGGTCGCCGACAGCCGGTGGATCGAGTTCAAGGCCCCGCTGCCCGGCCGGCCGCCGGTGGGCTGAAACGACGAACGCCCGGGCCCGGCGCCACCGCGGGCACCGGACCCGGGCGAACCGGGTCTGGCTCAGTTGTCGAGTTCGGCCAGCGCCGCCTTCGCGGCTTCGAGCTCGGCCTCCAGCTGCGCGACCTTCGCGGCCTGCGCCTCGCGGGCGGCGTTGATGACCTCGTCGATCGGGCCGGACAGGTCGTCGTGCAGTTCCTTCGCTGCCCGCGACACCGCCGCGGCCGGGACCGCCAGGCCCTTCGCGACCCACTTGGCGCCGTTCTTCAGCTCGGCCTGCCACTCGCCGTCCGCCGTGCCGGTGACGGTGAGCGTCAGCTCCACGGTGCGGGTCTTCTTCGCCGTCGACGCCGCGGCCTTCGGGCGGCCGCGCTTCGGCTTCGGCGATTCGACCGCCGGGGTCTCCTCAGCCTGCGAAGACTCCGGCTTCGGAGCGTCCGCCGGGGCGCTCGAAGCTTCCGGAGCGGCAGTGGGCTCGGCGACTTCCGGGGCCTCCGGGGTGCCGGCGGCCTGCGGCGATGACGCCGCCGCCGGCCCGGCCGCAGTGTCCTCGTCGTGCGTCAAGGCTTCCACGGACATTCGTGTCGTCTCCTTGCCCGGATCTGGGTTGGGTACGCGGGCATCTTAGAACATGCGTTCGATGCCCGCACTTTCAGGGGAACAATGCAGGAAGGGACCCTCCCAGCCGGGAGAGCCCCTTCCTGACGGTGAAGAACTTACTCCTCCTTGCCGGAGTTCAGTCCGGAGGAGATGAGGTCCATCACCGACGAGTCGGCGAGCGTGGTGACGTCGCCGATCTGGCGGTTCTCCGCGACGTCGCGCAGCAGCCGGCGCATGATCTTGCCGGAACGGGTCTTCGGCAGCTCGGCCACGACCATGATCTGGCGCGGCTTCGCGATCGGCCCGATCTCCTTCGCGACGTGGTTGCGCAGTTCCTGCACCGCTTCGTCCCCGCCGTCAACGGCGTTGCCGCGCAGGATCACGAACGCGACGATGCCCTGTCCGGTGGTCGGGTCGGTCGCGCCGACGACCGCGGCCTCGGCGACCGTCGGGTGCGAGACGAGCGCGGACTCGACCTCGGTGGTGGAGATCCGGTGCCCGGACACGTTCATCACGTCGTCCACCCGGCCGAGCAGCCAGATGTCGCCGTCCTCGTCGTACTTCGCGCCGTCGCCCGCGAAGTAGAAGCCCTGCTCGGAGAAGCGGGACCAGTAGGTGTCGCGGAAGCGCTCGTCGTCGCCCCACACGCCGCGCAGCATCGACGGCCACGGCTTGTCCAGCACCAGGTATCCGCCGCCGCCGTGCGGGACCTCCGTGCCGGTGTCGTCCACGACCTTCGCCGAGATGCCCGGCAGCGCGCGCTGCGCGGAACCCGGCTTGGCCGCGGTGACGCCGGGCAGCGGCGAGATCATGATCGCGCCGGTCTCGGTCTGCCACCACGTGTCCACGACCGGCGTCTTGTTCGCGCCGATCTTGTCGCGGTACCAGATCCAGGCCTCGGGGTTGATCGGCTCGCCGACGCTTCCCAGCACGCGCAGCGAAGACAGGTCGTACTTCGCCGGGATGTCCTCGCCCCACTTCATGAAGGTGCGGATCAGCGTCGGCGCGGTGTAGTAGATCGAGACCTTGTACTTCTGGATGATTTCCCAGTGCCGGCCCTCGTGCGGGGTGTTCGGCGTGCCTTCGTAGACGACCTGGGTCACGCGGTTCGCCAGCGGCCCGTACACGATGTAGGAGTGTCCGGTGATCCAGCCGATGTCGGCGGTGCACCAGTAGACGTCTTCGCCCGGCTTGTGGTCGAACACGACGTTGTGCGTGTACGCCGTCTGGGTCAGGTAGCCGCCGGAGGTGTGCAGGATGCCCTTCGGCTTGCCGGTGGTGCCCGAGGTGTACAGGATGAACAGCGGGTGCTCGGAATCGAACGCTTCCGGCTTGTGCTCGGTGGACTGTCCGTCGACCAGTTCGTGCCACCACAGGTCGCGGCCCTCGGTCCACGGCGTCTCGCCCTCGAGGTCGCTGCCGGTGCGCTTGACGACAATCACCTTCTGCACGGTTTCCGCGCCCTGCAAGGCTTCGTCGACGTTCGCCTTCATCGGCGCGGCCTTGCCGCGGCGGTACTGGCCGTCCGAGGTGATCACGATCTTCGCCGCCGCGTCGTCCACCCGCGCGCGCAGCGCCGTCGGCGAGAAACCGCCGAAGACCACGCTGTGCAGGGCGCCGATCCGCGCGCACGCCAGCATCGCGAAGATCGCCTCAGGCACCATCTGCAGCTGGATCGCCACGACGTCCCCGGCCACGACGCCCAGCGACGACAGCGCGTTCGCGGCCTTCGAGACCTCGTCCTTCAGCTGCGCGTAGGTGATGTCGCGCGTGTCGCCCGGCTCGCCGACCCAGTGGATCGCGACCTGGTCCCCGTGGCCGGACTCGACGTGCCGGTCCACGCAGTTGTAGGCGACGTTCAGCTTCCCGCCCACGAACCACTTCGCGAACGGCGCATTGGTCCAGTCCAATACCTGGGACCACTTCGTGTCCCACGACAGCCGCTCCGCCTGCCCGGCCCAGAACTTCTCCCGGTCAGCGTCCGCCGTCGCATACAACTCGGCCTTCGCGTTCGCCTGACCAGCGAACTCTTCGCTGGGAGGAAACGTGCGGCTCTCCGTGAGCAGGTTGTCCAACGCTGGGGACTGCTCGGTCATGGTGCAAAGCCTCCTGTAGTGCGAACCCGCGGCTCAGGGAACGCTAGCGACGTTAGTCCGCCTACGACAAGGTTGCAGCCACGTTGCGCGCACAGCTCCAAGCGCCGTGCGGCGAGGCTCAGCCGAGGCGGGCGAGCAGCCGGGCACGGGCGCCCGGCCACTCGGCGTCCGTCATCGAGTAGAGCACCGTGTCCCGGGTCGTGCCGTCCGGACGGATCCGGTGCGCGCGCAGCACGCCCTCGCGGAGCGCGCCGAGCCGTTCGATGGCGCGTTGCGAACGGAGGTTGCGGTTGTCGGTTTCCCACGCGACGCGCTGCGCGCCCCAGTCCTCGAAGGCGTTGCGCAGAAGGAGGAATTTGGCCTCGGTGTTGAGCGCGGTGCGCTGGAATTCCGCGCCGATCCAGGTGTGCCCGATCGAGAGGATCCGGTGCTTCGCTACTACCTGGTAATAAGAAGTGGTGCCGGCGACGCGGCCGGACGCGACGTCGATCTGCGCCCACGGGCGGCGGTCCGGGTCGGCGAGCGCGTCCTTCACCATCGTCTCGGCTTCGCCGAGGTCGGCGGGCTGCCGGACGCTCAGCCAGGCCCAGATGCCCGGGTCGGCGCCTGCCTCGAGCAGGCCGGGGGCGTGCTCGGGCGCGAGGGGTTCGAGCCGTACGTGGCGGCCGGACAGGACGGGATGCTCGTTCCAGGTCACGGGCTCACGCTACGACGGCAAGTGGATGTGCCGAAGTGCCATTTCCCGGTCATTTCAGCAGTCCACTTTACGGCCGCTTATGCTCGGCGGACCACCCGAGAAAGAGAGCGCGCATGGCCGAGGAACGAGAAAACCTCACGTGGGAGTTGTTCGGTTCGGCGAGCCGGGAGCTGGCACGGGAAGTCGCCGCGGACGGGTTCGTCCCCGACCTCATCCTCTCCATCGCGCGCGGCGGGCTGTTCGTCGCCGGCGCGCTCGGGTACGCGCTCGACGTGAAGAACCTGCACGTGATGAACGTCGAGTTCTACACCGGGGTCGACCAGCGGCTGGACCTTCCGGTCATGCTCCCGCCGGTGCCCAACGTGGTGGATCTCACACACAAGAAGGTGCTGGTCGCCGACGACGTCGCGGACACCGGCGCGACGCTCAAACTGGTCCGCGACTTCTGTGCCGACCACGTCGCGGACGTGCGCTGCGCGGTGGTTTACGAGAAGCCCGCCTCGACGGTGAAGTGCGAGTACGTGTGGAAGCGGACCGACCGGTGGATCAACTTCCCGTGGTCGGTGCTGCCTCCGGTGGTCGAGCGCGCGGGGCAGGTGCTCGACGCATGAGCGCTGCTTGCGAGCGAATCATCGATGTTCATGCCGTCGCCTTCTCGGCAACCAGCGTGCAACTCGTTATGGAGGCGACGGCATGAGCGATCCGCTGAAGCCGCTGCTGGAGCTGGACGGCGTTGCCGCGGCAGCGAAAGCCGCGCAGGACGCCATCTTCGCCGTGCACCGGCTGCCCGCGAATCTGCGGGGCGGGGCGGAAACCGCGGCGGAGGCTTCGGTGCGCGCGGCTCGGGCTTCGGCCGGGATCGACGGGGCCAACCCCGAGTTGCCGGAAGACGGTTCGGTGACCGACCCGCTGCTCGCCGGTGCGCTGCGGGTCGCGGAGAAGCTGGAGTCGCTGCTGCCGACGTGGCGGCGGGCTCCGTTGCAGGCCTTGGCCCGGCTGCATTTGCTGGCCGCGTCGGACGTTGTGTCGGATCCGGACCAGCTCGGCCGTCCGCGGCGCGGCGGCGAGCGGCTGGAGTTGCTGGCTCAGCTCGTCACCGGTGCCACCTCGGTGCCGGGCCCGGTGCTGACCGCGGTGGTGCACGGCGAGCTGCTGGCGTTGGCCCCGTTCGGTTCGGCGGACGGGGTGGTCGCGCGGGCGGCGGCACGGCTGTCGATGGTCGCCACTGGGCTGGACCCGAAGGCTTTGACGGTGCCGGAGGTCGCGTATTTCCGGCGCGTTCCGCGGTATGTCGAGCTGGCTCAGGGGTTCGCCGGCGGGACCCCGGACGGGGTCCGCGAGTGGCTGCTCTTCTGCTGCGAGGCCTTCGAAACCGGGGCGAACGAGGCGCGGAGCATCTCGTCGGCCGCTGGCTGAGACGTGTGGTCTGACCACATGACCGGACGGCGTTCTGGGGTGGGTTGAGCCATGGTCGCCCAGGTCGGAGCGACTTACTGTTTCCGGCCATGACCAGTCACAGTTCCCTCGCCGGACGCACCGCCTTGGTGACCGGCGGCGGCAGCGGCATCGGGCTGGCCTGCGTGCGGGCGTTCGGCGCGGCCGGGGCCAAGGTGCACGTCGTGGACGTCGCCGGGGCGGAGGAGGCGGCCGCTGAGGTCGGCGGGCAGGCGCACGTCGTGGACCTGACCGACCCGGCGGCGCTGGCGACCCTGCCGGTGGACGTCGATGTGCTCGTCAACAACGCGGGCGTGCAGCACGTCGCGCCGCTGCCGGAATTCCCGCCCGAGCGGTTCGCCTTCATCCAGTCGTTGATGGTGACCGCGCCGTTTTTGCTGATCCGCCAGTGCCTTCCCGCGATGTACGCGCGCGGCTGGGGCCGGATCGTGAACATGTCGAGCGTGCACGGCGTGCGGGCGAGTCCGTACAAAGCCGCTTACGTCACGGCGAAACACGCGCTCGAGGGACTGTCCAAAGTGGCCGCTCTCGAAGGCGCGGAGCACGGGGTGACGAGCAACTGCGTGAACCCCGGCTACGTCCGGACGCCGCTCGTCACCGGGCAGATCGAAGCGCAGGCCGCCGAACACGGGGTGCCGCGAGAAGAAGTGCTCGAACAGGTTCTGCTGCGCCGGGTCGCGATCAAGCGGCTGATCGAACCCTCGGACGTCGCCGATCTCGTGGTGTGGCTGTGCGGCGAGGCCGCCGGGCACGTCACCGGTGCGTCGCTTCCCGTTGACGGCGGCTGGACCGCCGGCTGAAATCCCCTTTCCCCACAACGGAGTGGAGTCCACTATGGACAAAAAGCTGCTGCGCGTCGTCGGAGCCGGGCTGATCGGAACCACCATCGAGTGGTACGACTTCTTCCTCTACACCTCGGCCGCCGCGCTGGTCTTCAACAAGCTGTTCTTCCCGACCGCCGACCCGCTCACCGGCACCCTGCTGGCGTTGCTCACCTACGCGGTCGGCTTCCTCGCGCGGCCGATCGGCGGACTCGTGTTCGGGCACTTCGGCGACCGGATCGGACGCAAGAAACTGCTGGTCGTGAGCCTGCTGATGATGGGCGGCTCGACGTTCGCGATGGGTTTGCTGCCCACGTACACCGCGGTCGGCGTGCTCGCGCCGATCCTGCTGACGCTGCTGCGGCTGATCCAGGGCTTCGCCCTCGGCGGTGAATGGGGCGGCGCGGTGCTGCTGGTGTCCGAGCACGGCGACGACCGGCGGCGCGGGTTCTGGGCGTCCTGGCCGCAGACCGGCGTTCCGGCCGGGAACCTGCTGGCCACGGCGGTGCTCGCGATCCTGGCGTCGGCGCAGTCGGACGCGACCTTCCAGGCATGGGGCTGGCGGATTCCGTTCCTGCTCTCCGGCGTGCTGGTCGTGCTCGGCCTGTGGATTCGGCTCGCGGTTTCGGAATCGCCGGTGTTCATCGCGGCGAAGGCCGCCGCGGACGAGCGTGAGCAGGCGCCGATCGTCGACGTCTTCCGCGGGCACTTCCGGGCGCTGGCGGTGACGTTCGGCGCGCGGATCGCGGAAAACGTGTCGTACTACGTGATCACCGCGTTCATTCTCGTGTACGTGACCACCGGGCTCGGCCTGCCGAAGGCGACCGGCCTGACCGCGGTGCTCGTCGCGTCGGCGGTGCACTTCGTGACGATTCCCTTGTGGGGCTTGCTTTCCGACAAGATCGGCCGGAAGCCGGTGTACCTGTTCGGCGTCGTCGGGATGGCCGCGTGGTCGTTCGGGTTCTTCTGGCTGCTCGACCTGCGCACGACCTGGTCGGTGATCGGCGCGGCAGTGGTCGGGCTGGTCGTGCACGGCGCGATGTACGGACCGCAGGCGGCGTTCTTCGCGGAGCAGTTCCCGACACGGGTGCGCTACACCGGGCTTTCGGTCGGCGGCCAGCTGTCGTCCATCGCGGCCGGTGCGGTCGCGCCGTTGATCGCGGTGGCGCTGTTCGAGGCCTACCGCTCCACGGTGCCAGTTTCGGTCTATGTGGTCGCGATGTGCCTGTTGTCGCTGGTCGCGCTGCTCGCGGCCCGGGAGACGCGCGGCGCGTCGTTGCACGAGACGACGGCCGAACGGCAGGCTTCAATGACAGCATGACGGGTGTGGACCCCACTGCCGAGGCGTATCGCCGGCTGCTCGAACTGCTCGCCGCCGGAGCGAGCAGCGAGCAGCTGGCGCACGTCGCTGCCCGGGGGTTGTCCGCGGAACAGGCCGCCGCGATCGGTTCGGCGACCGAGCTGGCGTTGCGGATCCGCGAGACGCTCAGCGAGCACCGGCGGCGGGAAGCCGAGCTGACCGCGTTGTTCGACACCGCGAGCGACCTCGCCCGGCTGCGGGATCCGGACGCGGTGCTGCGGTCGATCGTCCGGCGCGCGCGAACGCTGTTGAACGTAGACGTCTCGTATCTCAGCCTCAACGACGAAGCGAACGGCGAGACGTACATCCGGGTCACGGACGGGTCGGTTTCCGCGCTGTTCCAACAGATTGTGCTGGGAATGGGCGAGGGCCTCGGCGGGCTCGTGGCACAGACCGCGCGTCCGTACGCGACCGCGGACTATTTCGCGGACGAGCGGTTCCGGCACACGAACCCGATCGACGCGGGCGTCCGCGAGGAGGGCCTGAAGGCGATCCTCGGCGTGCCGTTGGCGATCGGCGGCAAGGTGCTCGGCGTGCTTTACGCGTCCGACCGTTCGTCGCGGGCGTTCTCGACGGCGGAGGTCGCGCTGCTTTCGTCGCTGGCCGCGCACGCCGCGATCGCGTTGGACACTGCGCATCTGCTGGAGGAAACACGTACGGCCGCCGCGGAACTGAATGCGGCCAACGCGACGATGCGGCGGGCCGACGACGCCCACGACCGGCTGATGGACCTCGTGCTCGGCGGTGCGGATTTGCCCGCGGTGGCGGCGGAAGTAGCCGGAGTTCTGCGCGGCTCGATCGCCGTGCACGACGAGGAAGGCGGGCTGCTGGCTGGTACCGCGGTGCCGTTCGACGCGTCTGCGGTCGCTTCTTCTCATGCCAATGGCCGTGCGGTGTCCACAAAGGACGTTTGGGTCTGCGCGGTGCGGGCGGGGCGCGAATTGCTCGGCAGCCTGACGCTCTCCGGACGGCCGGAGCTGGCCGGGGACGACCGACGGCTGTTCGAGCGGGCCGCGGTTGTCACGGCGTTGTTGTTGCTGCTGCGTCGTTCCGTCGCGCAAGCCGAGGATCAAGTGCGCGGGGAATTGCTGACCGACCTGCTCACCGCGCCGACCCGAAATCCGGGTTCGTTGGTGGCTCGCGCGCGACGGCTGGGCGTCGATTTGTCCTCGCCGCACACGGTTCTGGTCGCGCACGCTTCCGGCATTTCTCGCCGCGGGCTCGCTGCCGCCTGCGCGCGATACGGCGATTTGGTCGGGGTCCACGCGGAGCAAGTCGTCGCGCTCGCCCCGGATCAGCCTGCCGCGGCCCGGATCGCGGCCGAGCTGAAGTCCGTTGTGGACTGTCCGGTGACGGTCGGCGCGGCTGGTCCGGCGAGCGGTCCGGAAGCGTTGGCGCAGGCGTACACCGAAGCTGTTCGATGCGTGAACACTCTGCTCGCTCTGGGCCGCGAGGGCGACGGCGCGGCGATGGCCGACCTCGGCTTCCTCGGCGTGCTGCTCGGTCGGCATTCCGACCTGTCCGGCTACGTCCGGGCGACGCTCGGCCCGGTCCTCGACTACGACGCCCGCCGCGGCACCGACCTCGTCGGCACGCTGCGCGCGTACTACGCGGCTGGCGGGAATTTGGCGCGGGCAAAGGAAACCCTGCACGTCCACGTCAACACGGTGGCGCAGCGGATGGAGCGCCTCGCCGTGCTGCTGGGCGAGGATTGGCGCGAACCGGAACGCTCGTTGGAGATCCAGCTCGCGCTGCGGGTGCATCAGCTCGGCGGCTGACAGACCCCGGCGTGGATCAGGTCGAGCATCCGGTCCAGCTGCTCCGGCCCGTCCGGCAGGGTCGGCATGCTGCACGCACCGACCACTGTCACCACCACGTCCTGCGCGCGAACGTCCGCCCGAAGCGTGCCGTCTGCTGCGCCCGCGTCCAAGATCAGCTGAACGGCCTCGGTCAGTTCGGCGCGGACCTGCGTCATATCGACGGTGCCCGCTTCGATGATCGCGCGCAGCGTGTCGGCCATGTCGTGCTTCGTGCTCGCGTACTCGGCGAAGCGAGCCATCCACCGACGCAGCGCGCGAAGCGGCTTCTCGGTCTCGAGCAGCTTCGGCGCACTCGCGACCACCTGTGCCAGTTCGTCGCGGTACAACGCCTCGACCAGTGCTTCGCGGGTAGGGAAGTGGCGGTAGAGCGTGCCGATGCCGACACCCGCTTCGCGCGCGACGTGCTCCAGGGTGACGGGCTCGTCGCCTTCGCCGAACGCTTTGCGGGCAGCAGCGAGCAGGCGCAGACGGTTGCGTTCAGCGTCCGCGCGCGGTTTCTTGGCGCTCGACAAAGCGGAGGACCCTCCGGTTCTGCTACGGTGGTGATACGGAGGCGCCTCCGCATCAACCTTCACTATGCCACGGCAGGAGTCTTTCCTCATGACGGCAACCACAGCTCCAGGCGGCACCGCGAAGCTCGGCGGCCACGAGGTCGCGCGGATCGGCTACGGCGTGATGCAACTCGGCCGCCCCGGAACCGACCGCGCTGACCAGGTGAAACTGCTGCGCAGCGCCGCGGAAGCGGGCGTGAACCACCTGGACACCGCGCAGTTCTACAGCGATGGCCGGTGCAACGACCTGATCCGCGAAGCGTTCTCGCCTTATCCGGACGACCTGGTCGTGGTGACCAAGGTCGGCGCCGAGGAAGGACCGCAAGGGCTCCGGCTCGCGCAGCACCCGGCGCAGCTCCGGGCGCAGGTCGAGGCCAACCTCGCCTCCCTCGGCGTCGAACGGCTCGACGTGGTCAACCTGCGGCGCGCGGACGCCGGACCCGGCCTGATCGCGGAAGGTGACCAGCTCGTCGACATCGACGACCAGCTCGCCGAACTGATTTCCCTGCGCGACGCGGGAAAGATCGGCGCACTCGGGCTCAGCAACGTGTCCGCCGACCAGCTCCGGCACGCGCTCGAAATCGGGATCGTCTGCGTGCAGAACTCCTACAACGTGCTCGCGCGCGCCACCGAACCGGTGCTGGAGCTGTGCCGGGAACGCGGGATCGCGTGGGTGCCGTACTTCCCGCTGGGCTCCGCGTTCGAGCTGGGCCAGGACGTGACCGGCAACGCGGTCGTCACCGGCGTCGCGGCCGAACTCGGCTGCACCCCGGCGCAGGTCGCGCTGGCCTGGCTGCTGCAACGCTACGCGGGCACGTTGCTGATCGCGGGCACGGCGACCCCGGCGCATCTCGCCGAAAACCTCGCCGCCGGCCAGGTGCGGCTGCCCGCCGAAGCGGCAGCCGCCCTGGACCGGCTCGGCTGAGGTCAGAAGTTCAGCGCCGCGATCCGCTCGACGTCGGCGAGGATGTTGATCTCCGTGATCAACCCGTCGGCCACGGTGAACGACAGCACCGAAACGGCCTTCCCGTCGCGCCGGGCGATGATGCCCGGGCCGCCGTTGACGGTCGCGTACTGCGAAACCAGGCCGGCCGGGCGGAACTGCGACGCGCTGCCCGCGACCTCGGCCGCGCCGCGCACGACCTTCGAACCGAGTCCGCCGGTGTCGACGCGCAGCAGCGCGTCCGGGTGCAGGAGCGCGACCAGCCCCTCGAAGTTGCCGCCGCGGGCGGCGGTGAGCCAGGCGTCCGCGATCTTGCGCTGCTGGGTTCGATCCGCCGGACCGGCCGGGGTCACGCCCTGCACGCGCCGGCGCGCCCGGCTCGCCAGCTGCCGGACCGCGGCGGTGTTCTTGTCGAGCATGGTCGCGATCTCGTCGAAAGGCACGGCGAACATGTCGTGCAGGACGAAGGCGAGCCGTTCCGCCGGGTCGAGCGCCTCCAGCACCACCAGCAGCGCGAGCCCCACCGAGTCCGCGAGGACCTCTTGCTCCGCCGGGTCGACGCCGTCCCCGGTCTCCACGATCGGGTCCGGCACCCGGATGTCCAGCGGATCCTCGCGCCGGGTCGCGCGCGAACGCAGCATGTTGAGGCATTGCCGCGACACGATCGTCGTCAGCCAGCTGCCGGTGTTGCGGATGTCCTCGCCCGAGGACCGCGTCACCCGCAGCCAGGTCTCCTGAACGGCGTCGTCGGCCTCGGCGAACGAACCGAGCATCCGGTACGCCACCGCCCGCAACCTGGGCCGATGCTCCTCGAACTGAGCCGCCCAAAAATTCTCGTCCTGTTTTTCGTCCCGCACTGTCACATCTTCTCCCTCGGCCGGGTCCTACTGACGAGACCCGCCGAACGAGGCGGACGTGACAGGAGGAGATCACCATGCAGGCTCGGATGACCCACCCGATCAAGGTGCAGCCGGACGCGATGAAGGCGCTGATGGCGCTGAGCAAGGCCACGAACGACAGCACCGTGCCCGCGACCACGCACCACCTGATCCACCTGCGGGTCAGCCAGATCAACGGCTGCAGCGTGTGCGTCGACATGCACGCGCGGGAGATGAAGGAGGCGGGCGAGAAGGACGAGCGGATCTGGGCCGTCGGCGCGTGGCGCGAATCGCCGTACTTCACCGACGCCGAGCGCGCCGCGCTGGACCTGGCCGAACACGTGACCCGCCTGGCCGACCGCACGGACCCGGTCCCGGACGAGGTCTGGGACGCCGCCGCGGACGTCTACGACGAGAAGGAGCTTTCGTCGCTCCTGCTGTCGATCGCGGGCATCAACGTGTGGAACCGGCTCAACGCCGCGATCCGCCAGCCGGTCGGTTCGTTCTGACGCTGGGGTACTGGGGGTACTGCCGGGGTGGCGGCGAGGGGATCCGCCGCCGCTTCCGGCAGCCTCACATCCTCGCGGGCAACTGGTCCCGGCGGACGGAGCGTGGGTTTTTGTAGAGGGTCGCGACGAGCACCGCGAACATGAGCGCGCCCAGTGATTCCGGCAACGCGATCCGCACCACCTCTGCGAGGGCGACTTCGACGGGATGCTCCCTCCAGCGTCAATCGGCGGTTCCCAGCCGCGCGGCCCACTTCTCCTCTATTCTCCCGAATTTCCAGATCGCGAACGCGGCCAACCAGGTGACGACGAACAGTCCGACGATCGCGAAGCCCACGTAGTCCAGGTCCACCGAGGCGATCGCGGCGAGCGGGCCGGACGTGATGCCCAGCTTCTCGGCGAGCAGCGTGACCAGCTCGATGGTCCCGATCCCGAGCGCGACCGCCACGGAAAGCGCGGTGACCGTGAGGTTGTAATAAATCTTCCGGATCGGCCGCGAAAACGCCCAGCCGTATGCGTAGTTCATCAGCACCCCGTCCGCGGCGTCGAACAGGCTCATCCCGGCCGCGAACAGGGTTGGCAGCACGAGAATCGCGTACCAGGGCAAGGAAAACGCGGCGGCACCCGCGGCGAGCACGAGCAGTCCGATTTCCGTCGCGGTGTCGAAGCCGAGTCCGAAAAGGACACCCACCGGGTAGATGTGCCACGGCTTCCGCACCGCTTTGGTGGCTCCGCGCAACAGCCGGTTCATCAGGCCGCGGTTGTCGAGATGGCGTTCCAGCTCGGCCTCGTCCAGTTCGCCGCGGCGCATCCGGGCGAACACGCGCGCGATCCCGACGAGCACGACCAGATTCATGATCGCGATCAGGTACAGGAAAATTCCGGAGACCGACGTGCCGATCAGGCCGGTCGTCTCGTGCAGTGCGGAACCGTCGTCCTCCAGTTGCCCGGCGATCGCGCGGACGCCCATCGACAGCAGCAGGCACAGCGCGAAGACGATCGTCGAATGCCCGAGCGAGAACCAGAACCCGACTGACAGCGGACGCTGCCCGTCGGCCATCAGCTTGCGCGTGGTGTTGTCGATGGCGGCGATGTGGTCGGCGTCGAACGCGTGCCGCATGCCGAGCGTGAACGCGGTGACGCCGAGGCCGATGCCGAACGTGCCGCCCGCGCCGAGCGCGTAGTGCCGCGGCGCGACGACCAGCACCAGCAAACCCCAGCCGACGAGGTTCAGCAGCAGGATCACGGCCGCCATGCCGCCGATCGACCATCGGTCGCCGCGAGTCAGCCGCTGCGTCATCGCCGTCCTCTCGCTCACCGAAAAGCCGTGAAGGGCTCCTTCAGGGAATCAGATTCCCTCAAGGAGCCCTTCACGGACAATCCAGTAAGCCTCAGCCAGCGCGCAGGTGCAGCGAGTCGAGCGCCTTGCGCACGTGCCCGCCTGCCGCGGACAGCGCCTCGGCGGAACGCGTGACGTCGCTGCCGGACAACAGGTGTACGAGCGCGACCTTGAGGTCGCCGCCCGCTTCGGTGAGCGCGTCCGAGCAGTCGGCCATCGTCATGCCGGTGGCTTCCTGCAGGATCCGGATGGTGCGGCCGCGCAGCTTCGCGTTCGTCGCGCGCATGCTCACCATCAGGTTCGAATACGTCTTGCCCAGCTTGATCATCGTCGCGCTGGAGAACGCGGTGAGGATCAGCTTCTGGGCCGTGCCCGCCTTCATCCGGGTCGAACCCGCGATGGCCTCGGGACCGGTGGCGACGGCGATCAGGACGTCGACGCCTGCCGGTTGCGCGGCGCGCGGGTTCGCCGAAACGAGCCCGGTGTGCGCGCCGATCCGGTTGGCCTCGGCGAGCGCGCCGAGCACGTACGGAGTGCGCCCGGAGGCGGCGAGACCGAGCACGAAGTCGCCCGGCTGCACCGACCGGGCGATCTCCGCCGCGCCGGCGTCCGCGTCATCCTCAGCGTTCTCGACGGCCTGCCGCAACGCCTTCTCGCCGCCCGCGTGGTGGGCGATGAACCAGTCGCCGGGCACGTTGAACGTCGGCACGAGCTCGGCCGCGTCCAGCGTCGCGAGGCGGCCCGAGGTGCCCGCGCCGACGTAATGCACGCGCCCCCCGCCGCGCAGCGCCTCGACCGCGTAGTCGACCGCGCGGGCCAGCTGCGGCAGCACCGCGGCCACCGCGTCCGGCACCCGGCGGTCCTCGGCGTTGATCGCGCCGAGGATCCCCATGGTGGACATCAGGTCGATGTCCACCGTGCGCGGGTTTCGTTGTTCGGTGGGCGAATCGACGTGCACCGTCTGGCAGGGGACGGACATCAGATCCTCGCTTCTTGGTTCACTTGCCGGTTTCCCGCGGACGACGACGACCGTCGGGTCTGACCCCGAGCCGGTGCGAGCCGACCGCGTCCCGCGTGGCGTCCAGCGCGCTGACCGACGCCTCCATGTGGCGCTGCGCGACCCCGATGAAGAGGCAGTCGATCACGGTCAGCTGGGCGATCCGGCTCGCGGTCGCGCCGGACCGGAAGGTCGTTTCGCGGGCCGCGGTGGTGAGGACGTGGTCGGCGACCTCGGTGATCGGCGAACGCGGGAAGTTCGTGACCGCGACGGTCACCGCCCCGTGCTCGCGCGCGACCCGCAGCGCCTCGACGGTGTCCGTGGTCGCGCCGGTGTGCGAGACGCCGATCGCGACGTCGCCCGGCTTCAGCACGGCGGCCGAGGTCAGCATGATGTGCGTGTCCGACCAGGAGAAGCTGACGCGGCCGATCCGGTGCAGCTTCTGCTGCAGGTCAGCGGCGACGAAAGCGCTTGCGCCCACGCCGTACACGTCGACCCGGCCGGCTTCGGCGACGAGGTCGATCACGCTCTGCAGCTGGGCGACGTCGAGCTGGTCCGCGGTCTCTTCGACGGCGCGCGCGTCGGCGAAACTGACCTTGCCGATGACGGACGCCAGGTCGTCGCCGGGGCCGATCTCGCCGCCGAGGTTGCGCGAGGTGCGCGCCTCGGTGCGGGCGGTGTCCGCGGCGAGCGCGATGCGCAGCTGCGGGTAGCCGCCGACGCCGACCGCCTTGCAGAAACGCGTGACGGTGGTCTCGGAGGTGTTCGCGGCGAGCGCGACCTCGGTGATGCTGCGGCGCGCGACCGCGGCCGGGTCTTCCAGGACAACCTTCGCTACCCGCTGCTCGGCCCGGGCGAGTCCGGGCAGCAGCGAGCGAATGCGGACCAGGGGGCTCGCATCCGCGTCGCGCGCCGTCGCCTGACCTGCGAGGTGCTCGGAGGGTGCGCTGCTGATTACGGATCCCGCATCATCCGCCGTCGGAAAGTTACTAACCGTTGGCATTTGCGACAAGGCTACCCACATCCTTCGGCAGAACCACAACCCGTCCGTGTCTGCGGACTTCGGTTTGCGATTAATCGTTGTCAAGAAAGTCGCCAACCGAGTCCACGGCGTTAACGACCTCAAGCTAACGACTTGGCAACTAAGTGTGTCTAGCGAAGGAGTCTTGTTCCACTGAGTGGGGCCACGAAGGTGGCAATGCGCGGCGGGGTGCTTACCGAGCGCTCAATTTCCACCCCGAAGAGGCCAGCTCTCCCGGGTTTCGCTCACCATCGAGAACGACGTGGCCGCGTTGGGTGACTTTCACACTATCGAGGGAAACTCCCCGTCCCGTGTAGTTCGGATCGGTGCTGTAACGCCACCGGAGCGACGTCGCCGCGGCCGCGGGCACCTCCGCGGACACCCACCACCAGGAACGGTGCCCGTGTCCGCCCAGCGCGAGCGTCTTGTCGCCGGGTGCACCCGGGCCACGGGCCTGAAGCGGAACAGGTTGCCAATTAACCCCGTCGGTGCTCGATTCGAGCTGCAACGGGTCGCTCGGGCCTTCTGTATCGACGAAAGCGGCGAAAGACACGCGCAGTGGCGCACCGGCTGGAAGCGGTTGTGTGCTGAGAGTAGCCACACTGTTGTTTCCGAGGCCCGCGTACCAGGCGTCGGGACCTTCGACCGGCCGGACCGCCATCGCCTTCGCGAGCGAAGTCGCCCAGACCTGGCGCGCGGGGTTGATGGAACCCCAGGTGCGCGTGGGGTGCACGCGGTTGGTGAGCAGCAACGCGAACGACCGCGATTCGGGATCGATGACCAGCGTGGTGCCGGTGAAGCCGGTGTGGCCCGCGCTGATCGGCGACGCGAGCGCGCCCATGTACCAGGGCTGGTCCAGCTCGAAGCCGAGCCCGTGCTCGTCGCCGGGGAAACGCTGGTTGTAGTTCGTCAGCATCTTCGTGACGGTGTCCGGGCGAAGGATCCGATGCCCGCGGTAGCTGCCGCCGTTGAGGATCGTCTGGGCGAGCACCGCCATGTCGCCGGCCGTGGAGAACACCCCGGCGTGCCCGGCGACGCCGCCGAGCGACCAGGCGTTCTCGTCATGCACCTGTCCGCGCACGAGCCCGCGCGGCGGGGTCGTCTCGTACTCGGTCGCGGCGACCCGGTTCAGCTTCGACGCGGGCGGGTTGTAGCCGGTGTCGACCATGCCGAGCGGCGCGGTGATGCGGTCGTGCACCACCTGGTCCAGCGGCTTGCCGGACAGCTTCTCGATCAGGAAGCCGAGGGTGAGCATGTTGAGGTCGGAGTACAGATACGTGCTGCCCGGCGCGTTCTTGAGCGGGCTGTCGAGCACTGCTTTGCGCCGCGACGGGATGTCCGGGTAGCCCTGCCAGAGCGACGGTGACGGGTCGGCGTCGAAGCCGGACGTGTGCGTGAGCAGCTGCAGCACAGTGACGTCCTGCTTGCCGTTGACGCCGAACTCCGGCAGGTAGCGCACGACCGGCGCGTTGACGTCCAGCTTGCCCTGCTCGGTCAGCTGCAGCGCGGCGATCGAGGTGAAGAGCTTCGAGATCGACGCCATGTCGAAGATGGTGTCGTTGCGCATCGGGACCTGCTGGTCCGGCGGCAGTTCGGTGCCCTTGGCGTCGGCGTACCGCAGCGCGCCGCCGACGGCGTACCGGTCCACGACCACGCCGTCGTGCGCGAGCAGGCCGACCGCGCCGGAGAAGTGCGGATGCCCGCTGGCGTCCGGCTGGGTCCAGCTCTTCAGGAACTGTTCGGCGTCGCGGATCGGCTGCGGATCGAGGTTGACCTCGCGCGGGCTGCTGTCGCGCAGCGTCGTGCTCGCCGGTGCGAACCCGTGCTGCGGACGGTCGAAACGCCCGGCGAAGCCGCCGTGTCGGTTGTCGATCGTGGCTGCTCCCGCGGTCGTCGTGGCCGCGACCAGGACGGCCAACGTCGCGACGAGCACTTTCCTAGCACGCATGGCGGCTCTCCTCAGCGATAGATCAGGTGGGGACGCCGTCTGCGGGCGAAGTCGGCGAGTTCGGCGCGCCACGCGCCGGTGATCTCGTCGACCCCGGCGCCGGCGTCGACCATGGTGCGCAGCCGCGCGGATCCGGACAGCTTGTCGATCATGAGGTCCGGCCGCCAGCCGAATTTGCCCGGCGCGACGCGCTTGGCCGTCACGAACATCGAGACGGTGGTGCTGATGGCGTCGAAGGCCCGCGGGTCGGTCACGGTGACCTGTACGCCGCCGCAAGGCTCGTTGACGAACTTGCCGAAGGTGGGCACGAAGTAGATCTCGCGGAACGCCGCGCCCGGCAGGTGGAGCTTCTCGAGTTCCTCGCGCCAACGCCAGTCGAGGCCGGGCGCGCCGATGATTTCGAACGGCCGTGTGGTGCCGCGTCCTTCGGAGAACACGGTGCCCTCGAACATGCCTGTGCCCGGGTACACGAGCGCTGTGTCCGGCGTCGGCATGTTCGGGCTTGGCAGGACCCAGCGGAGACCGGTGTCGGCGAAGAAGCTGTCGCGTCGCCAGCCGCGTACCTGGACGACGTCGAGCTTCTCCAGCTTCACGCCTTCGCCGGGGAGGAACTCGGCGGCGAAGAACCGCGCCAGTTCGCCGACAGTCATGCCGTGCTGCTGCGCGATCGGCTTCAGCCCGACGCCGGACGAGAACTTCGGGTCGAGCACTGGGCCGGACAGTCGCTCGCCGATGGGGTTTGGCCGGTCTAGGACGACGAAGGCCGCGTTGACCTTCGCTGCGGCGACCATCGCCGTGTACAGCGACCAGATGTAGGTGTAAAAGCGCGCGCCGACGTCTGCGATGTCGAAGACGACAGTGTCCAATCCGGCCTTCTGGAACAGCGAAGCGAGCTTCGTCGCGTTAGCGCCGTACGCGTCGTACACCGGGATGCCGGTGCGTGGGTCGGTGTAATCGCCTTCGGAGCCACCGGCTTGCGCGCTGCCGCGAAAGCCGTGCTCGGGCCCGAAGGCCGCGACGGGACGTACGCCCGCCGCGACCATCGAGTCGACAATGTGGTCCCCGTTGGCGAGCACGCCCGTCGGGTTGGACAGCACTCCGAGCTTGCGTCCGGCGAGCGGACGCCAGCCCTGCGCGGCGAGTTGTTCGGCACCGGTGAGTACTCGGTGTGCCAACTCGGGTTGTGCTGCTTCGGGCGCTGCCTGTGCTGCTTGTGCCGCAGCTGAGCCGCTCGCCACTACCGGGACTGCGAGCGCCGGAACGGCCAGAAACTTCCTGCGATTGAGAGTCACCAGGTCAGCCCGTGTCCGAAGGGGTACTTGACGGTGTGCACGTCCGCCCCGGCCGGGACGTCGACCGGCAGCTTCCCGCTGGGCTTCGTCTCGCCGAGCACGACCCTCGCCAGCGCTTCGAGCGACGGCGTGATGTAGCCGTAGGTGGCGAGCCAGGTCGGCACCGGGTTCGCGTACCCGGCGTCGTACGGGATCTGCGCGGCGACCGCGACCACCGGTTTGCCGCTGTCCATCAAGGCCTGAAGAAGCTTGCCCTGCAAGGGGAAACCGCCCAGGTTGTTGGTCAGGACCACGACGACGTCGTTCTGCTTCGCGGCAGCCGCGGCCTGGGCGATCTGCGCGTCGGTCGGCGTCTGCCCGGTGGCCAGCGCGGTCGCCTTGGTGCCGTGCGCGGTGAAGCGGTCGGCAAGCGTTTGCGTCGTGGTCACGCCCCAGCCGGTGACCAGCACGTTCGACGGCTTCTGCTTGAGCGGCAGCACGCCGGCGTCGTTGGCGATCGCGGTGATCGACCGGTCGGCGATGCCCTGTGCGGTGGCCAGGTGGTCCGGCGTGCCGACCTTCTTCATGACCTGCGAGGGATTGGTGAACGGCGAGTACAGGATTCCGCGCTTCAGCTTGAGCTTCAGCACCCGCAGCACGCTCTGGTCGATCCGCTGCATCGGCAGGTCGCCGGACTTCACCGCGGCGAGCACGGAGTTGATCGCGACGTCCAGGTGCACCGGCATGAGCAGCTGGTCCACGCCCGCTTTCAAGGCGAGGACCGGGATTTCGGCGTCGCTGTGCAGCTCCCGCACACCCTGCATCTCGAGCGAATCGGTGATCACGACGCCGTTGTAGCCGAGTTCGCCGCGCAGCTTGCCGGTGATGATCGGCTTCGACAGGGTCGCCGGCTCGCCGGACGGGTCGAGGCTCGGGAACTGGATGTGCGCGCTCATGATCGAGTCGATGCCGGCGGCGATCGCGGCCTTGAACGGCGGCACGTCGATCGCCCGCCACTGTTCTTCGGTGCGGTTGATCTTCGGCAGCCCGGTGTGGCTGTCGGTGGCGGCGTCGCCGTGGCCGGGGAAATGCTTCGCGGTGGACGAGACGGTCTGGTTCGCCGGGCCGGAGTCCTGGTAGCCCTTGACCTCCGCGGTCACGAAACTGCTGGCCAGGTCAGGTCGTCCAGAGAACGAACGGACGCCGATGACCGGGTTGGCCGGGTTGGAGTTGACGTCCGCGTCCGGCGCGTAGTCCTGGTTGATGCCGACCGCGCGCAGTTCGTGGCCCAGGATCGTCGCGGCCTTGGTCGCGCTGCCGGTGTCGCGGCCGGCGGCGATGGCCATCGAGTTCGGGAATTCGGTGGCCGGCGCGCCCATCCGCGTGACCGTGCCGCCCTCCTGGTCGGTGCCGATCTGCAGCGGGATGTGCGCGCCGCTGGAGATCGCCGCGCGCTGCAAGCCGTTGGACAGCTTCGCGACCTGCACCGGGTCGTCGAAGTTGTCGCGGCTGGCGTTGTTGAAGTAGATGACCCCGCCGAGGTGGTACTTCTGCACGGCCTGTGCCGCGGTGTCGACGCCGAAATCGGTCTGGTTCTTCGGGTTGACCTCGTCCGCGGACTTGCCGTTCACCCACGTGACGAACAGCTGCCCCACTTTTTCTTCCAGGCTCATGCCGCGCAGCGCCCGCGCGGCCGCGGCGTCGAGCTGCGCGGCCGTCGGCTGAGGCGTCTGCTGCGGGTGTTTCGGCGCGGCGAACGCCGAGGAACTCAACCCCCCGACGGCGAGCACCCCCGCGAGGGGAACGGCGAACACCTGCATCCTCCGCGTGCGCGCGAGTCGGTTCGTCACGAATTGCCTCCCAGTGTCGCGTGCCGCCGCGGGTACGGACGCGAATCGTGAAGCGTCCACCGGGCAGCACCGGTATCGGGAAGCTACTCACCGCGACACGGGGTTGTCCATCGGCCGAGCGCAGGAACGAGAGGGTTCACCTGGGAGGACGGCAGGCGCGGAGGCGTTCGAGACCGGCTCGGCGCGGCGTGCCGGTGCCGCTGGCCGGACATAACACTGGCGGCGCCCGTCAGCCGAGGCCAACGGGCGCCGCCAGTCGGCGCGGACATCTCGGGCGACCAAGCGTGCAACTCTGGTCGTACCTTCATGGACTCGGCGTCCGGCGTCCCGGTACGCAGTCCCTAGACGACGAGCCTCCCGCGGCGTGCTGCGCGTGGGTACCCGGAGTCCGCGCACGGAGGTTGCTCGGGGTGACAGAGGCTTCTCTTCTACCTCTGTCCTGGCCGAATCAACGTCCGCACCTACTTTCTACGCCGTGAGCGCGGTCACTTCAAGTGCGCGTACGGGTGCACCGGTACAGAGGCTCGATCCGGTGACAGCACCACCCTCAGCAACGGACCTAGCTGCGGAAACCGGAGTTTTGGTACCGCCGTGCGGGTGCTCAGTCGCCGTCGCCCCGAGACCGGCGGCGCCGGCTCAGGCTGTACCAGGTCGCGCCCGCCGCCACGGCTCCCACGCCGAGCGCGACCATGCCCGCGGACTTCGCCGGGATCCGCGTGCGCAGCGACATCGGCCGCTCGAACGCGAGGACCGGCCAGCCGTGCTCCTCCGCGGTACGGCGCAGCAGCTTGTCCGGGTTCACCGCGTGCGGGTGACCCACCACCTCCAGCAGGGGGATGTCGGTGCTGGAATCGGTGTAGGCGAAGCAGTCTGCGAGGTCGTAGCCGTGCTCGGCGGCCTGCTGCTTCGCGGCGACGGCCTTGTTCTCGCCGTAGCAATAGAAATCGACCTCGCCGGAGTAGCGGCCGTCGACGATCTCCATGCGAGTGGCGACGCAGCGGGTCGCGCCGAGCATCTCCGCGACCGGAGCGGCCACCTCTTCGCCGGTCGCGGACAGCACGATCACGTCGTGTCCGTCGGCGAGGTGCTGTGCGATGAGGTCGGTTGCTTCCACGTAAACGAGCGGATCGACTACGTCGTGCAAGGTTTCGCGCACGATCGCGGAAACCTGCGCGACATCCCAGCCCGCGCACAACGCGGAAACCTCGGCCCGCATCCGCTCGGTCTTGTCCGCGTCCGCGCCGGCGAGCGAGAAAACCAGTTGCGCGTAAGCACTTCGCAGCGCCGCGCGGCGGTTGATCAGCCCTTCGCGCAGCAACGGCTTGCTGAACGCGAGCGCGCTGGACGAGGCGATGATCGTCTTGTCGAGGTCGAAGAAGGCGGCTACGCGCCGGGGTGCTTCTTCGCTGCGGGGTTCGGCCACGTGATCAGGATAGGCGCACCGCGCGGTGTTGTTGGCAGCACACCGGGCGCGGCGACGGCCGGAAAATCGATGACATCGGCTCGCTTACGGCCTCGAGTGCCGTTATCGAATCGTATGTGTCACCCACACAGCCAACTCATAGCTAACGGAGTTACAGTGAACGGACCCGGTCGTGAACCGGGCTGGTTCAGTCCGACCCCCCGGGGCTGAACCCCTGGCGGCCCTCGTCCCTCCCCCCTGGCGAGGGCCGCCTTCTATTCTCCCGGTTTCCGGCTTCGGCGAACAATTTTCAGGTCTCCCCCGAAAATCCTCGCGCTGGCGGCGTTCCTCGCTCTGACCTGGGCAGTCTCGGTCGTTCAGCGCGCGTCTTACGAGCAAGATCAATTAACCGCGCGCTTACCTTTGCGGTGTTTTCTCCGGTCGCGGCACCTGTTACTCGGCTCAGTGCGGCAAATTCACTTCTTTCCACTTGATTTTCCGGAGTTTCTCCGCAGCAATCGTTTTCTCGGTCGAATACGCGGGGCCGTGCATTGTCCGGTGCGGACCGACACTCCGCGGTTGCTGTATCGATTTCGCACCCCGAGTTGTCCACAACCCCCGAGTTATCCACATGACGGAAAAACGGGCATTGCCGCGGGCCCTGGCGGCGGGCGACGGTGGAAGTCCGGCCCACGAGACCCAGGGGAGGGGCACATGGCCACCGCACAACCGCTCGTCGTCTCCGGCGAAGGCACCGTGTTCGAAGAGATCCGCCGCGTCGCCGCGGTAGTCGGCTGCGAGTTCGACCACGCACCAGACCTCGCCGCCGCACGCGGACGATGGACCCGAGCCCCGCTCGTGGTGCTGGACGAGGACATCGCTGTCGACAGTCCGCCAATGCCAGCCCGCGACAGCGTCGTGCTCGTCTGCAAAGGCGCGCCAGACTTGGACACCTGGCGCCGCGCGGCCGCTCTCGGCGCTCGCCGAGTCTTCAGCCTGCCCGACGACGAGGCGGGTCTGACCGGCGCGTTCGCCGATGTCACCGACGCCCCAGCCGAATCACCCGGTCCAGTAATCGCTTTCGTAGGCGGCCGAGGCGGCTCCGGCGCCTCCGTGCTGGCCGCCGCAGTCGCTGTCGAAGCCGCTCGCACCGGTTCCGCGCTATTAGTCGATTGCGACCCGCTAGGCGGCGGATTGGACCTCCCGCTGGGCCTAGAGCACACGAAAGGCCTGCGCTGGCCGGAAGTTCGGGTGTCCGGCCGCGTCTCCGTCCCGTCCCTGATCGCCTCCCTTCCCAGCCGCGGCAACCTCCCGGTGCTGTCCTGCGGCCGTTCCGGGGACGGCCCGACCCCTCGCGCGTTGTCCGCCGTAGTCGCCGCGGGCAGCCGCGCCGGCCGCACCGTCGTCTGCGATTTGCCCCGCCATTTCAGCGAGGGCACGCTTGCCGTCGCTTCGGCCGCCGACCTGGTCGTGCTCGTCGTTCCCGTCGAATTCCGGGCTTGCATGGCAGCGAAACAGGTCCTGAACCACCTCCGCCCGCACACCGAGCGTTTCGCAGTCGTCGCAAGTGGACACCGCGCCGACGGCATCTCGGCCTCGCAAACCGCAGGCATGCTGGGCCCGCCCTTGATCGCTGACGTGTCCCCGGAACGCCGGGTAGCCATCACCCTGGAATCCGGCGAGTTCGACCTGCCCCCGAAAGGCGCACTGGCCACCGCTGCTCGCGCGGTACTGGCGAACCTGCGTCCCCTCCCGACCGCGCAGGCGGCGTAGATGACCGCCGACCTCGTAGAACGAGTCCGCCACCGCCTGGCCGGCGAAAGCCGCGGCACCGACCCGATCGCCTTAGCCGAAGCCGTCCGCGCCGAAGCAGGCGGAGCCCTGAGCCACGACGCGGTACTAGCCGCGGTCCGCCAAGCCCGAGACGAATTCGTAGGCGCGGGCCCGCTAGCCCCATTGCTGGAGGACGACACGATCACCGACGTCCTGGTCACCGCCCCCGACCAGATATGGACTGATGGTCCCACCGGCCTTACCCGTACGCCGATCCGTTTCCCAAGTGAGGACGCCGTCCGCCGCCTAGCGCAACGCCTGGCTCTAGCCGCAGGCCGCCGCCTGGACGACGCCCAGCCTTACGTAGACGGCTGGCTTCCCGTGCGCCAAGGCCGAATCCGCGTCCACGCCGTGCTGCCGCCCATCGCAGCCAACGGCACCTGCCTGTCCCTGCGCGTCCTGCGCCCGGTGACACACGACCTGTCCGCGCTCCACGCCCACGGCTCCATCGACCCGACCGCCCTGAGCATTCTCGAAGCAATCCTCAAGCACCGCTTGGCCTTCCTCATCACCGGCGGCACCGGAGCCGGAAAGACGACGCTGCTCAGCGCCTTGCTGAGCGAGGTAGCACCAACCGAACGCATCGTCTGTGTCGAAGACGCAGGCGAACTACGGCCGACCCACCCACAGTTCGTCAGCCTCGTCGCCCGCCCTGCCAACGTCGAAGGCGCCGGTGCCGTAGAACTCCCGGAACTGGTCCGTCAGGCCTTGCGGATGCGCCCAGACCGCCTCGTCGTAGGCGAAGTCCGCGGCGCAGAAGTGTGCTCCCTGCTGAACGCCATGAACACCGGCCATGACGGCGGTGCCTGCACCCTGCACGCGAACTCGCCCGCAGAAGCCCCCGCGCGCCTAGAAGCCCTAGCCGCCCTAGGCGGTCTGCCACGGGACGCGCTGCACAGTCAGTTGGCCGCGGCCGTCCGCGTAATCCTCCACATGCGCCGAACCACCACCGGTCGCCGCCTCGCAGAGGTCGCAGTACTCCAGCGATACCACGGAGAAGTAAAGACCCACCCGGTCTGGCGTGACGGGCACTGGACGAGCCGCCGTTCCCTCTTCACCGCCCTGACCACACCTGACTAGCCGTCCACGCTCCAGTTCTTACGCAGGAAGCGCGTCCAATCCCGCCTAACCGCGCCCAGCATCGAGGTGACCCGTTGATCTCCGCATGGCCGTTCCTCTGCGCAGGCACCGGAATCCTGTGCTGGCCAACCACCCCCAGCCGCCTCCTTCCGGCCCCGCGCCTCCGCTTCCGCGTCCCGCCCCGCCAGTCCCTCTGGCTGGCCCCCGCCGTCCTCGCTCTGCCGCTGGGCGGAATCGGCGCCGCGATAGCCACCGCCCTGCTCACCGTCGCCGTCCGTCAGGAATGGCGCAGCAGAAGGGAAACCACTGAAACGCTGATCCGTGCCGAACGCACCGCGACCGTCCTCCGCACGATGGTCTCGGAACTCCGCGCCGGTGCTCACCCGGTAACCGCCGCCGAGGCGGCCGCAGACGCCGTCCCCGAACTGGCCGGAGAACTCCACAACCTGGCCACCGCCGCCCGCCTGGACGGAACCCTGGAATCATCCGCACTTCCCGCGGTCGCCCAATCCTGGAACCTCGCCCGCCGACACGGCCTGCCCATCGCCGACGCCCTCGAAGCCGCCCGCCGAGACGTCGACGCCGAAGTCGCCTTCATCCGCCGTCTGCACGCCAAAATGGCCGGCCCGCGCATGAGCGCGATAGTCCTGACCGTGCTGCCCGTCGGCTGCCTGGCCATGGGCCAGCTCATCGGAGCCAACCCGCTCGCCGTGCTCACCGAAACCCTGATCGGACAAGCATTCCTGGTCGCCGGCGCGGCCCTGCTCTGGGCGGGCACCGCGTGGTCCAGAGCCCTGACCAACCGCAGAGCCGCCCCATGACCGCCTTGAGCTTCGCCCTCATGGCCACCGCACTACTGCTCTGGCCGACCACCGCTCCGCCCCGACAGCTGGCCCGCCCCAAACGCCCACGCCGCACCCCACGGCCAGAGATCTGGCACCCCGCCGCCGCGGTCGTCGTGGGCCTGTCCACCACCGTCCTCACTGGAATACCAGTAGGACTAGCCGCGGGCGCAGGATCCTGGTGGCTCCTACGTCGATCCCGCCACCCCAAAAACCCAGACGACGTCTCGGAACGCCTCCGCTCCGCGTCCACCCTGGACCTGCTCGCCGCCTGCCTACGCGCCGGAATGCCAGTCCCGACCGCCTTGGCAGCCGTAGCCCCCGGCGCCCCACCGGACACCGAAAACGCCCTGCACGCAACAGCAAACCTGCTAGCCCTGGGTTCCGACGCCGCTCCGGCGTGGGCCCCGCTCCGCGCCCGGCCAGGCTTCGCCGAACTGGCAGTGGCAGCCACCCGAACCGCGCGGTCCGGGGCAGCCCTCGCCTCGACCGCGGACGACCTGGCCCGCCGCGTCCGCGACGGACTGGGCGTCGAAGCCGAAGAACGCGCCGAACGTGCCGGAGTAGCCCTGGCCATGCCGGTCGGGCTGTGCTTCCTGCCCGCGTTCTTCGCCCTCGGCGTGCTGCCGGTAGTGCTCGGCCTGGCCGGGCGAATCGGCGGCCTGCTGTGAACCCGTACCCGACAGAAAGGGAAACCGACCATGTGGTTCTTGCCCGGAGACGAGGGCACCACCACCGCCGAATACGCCATCGGCACGGTAGCCGCGGCAGCCTTCGCCGTGGCGCTCTACGTGCTGCTCAGCGGAGACTCAGTCTCCGCGACGCTGGCCGGCCTGGTGCACAAAGCCCTGACGGTGGCCACCTGATGGCCAGCCGTCGCCGGGACGGCGGATTCGTCACGGTAGAAGCCGCGCTGTCTCTGGGCGCGCTGACCGCCGTGCTGGCGATGCTGCTCGCGGGCACCAGCGCGATCGCCGGACATCTCCGGTGCCTGGACGCCGCCCGCGAAGCCGCCCGTCTCACCGCAGCCGGGCAATCGGGCGCCGCCGACGCAGTGGTCCAAACCATTGCCCCGCGCGGCGCACACCTCACGATCCACCGCACCGGCGACGGCCTCACCGCCGAAGTAACCACCGACGTCCTGTCCGCCCTCCACCTCAGCGCGACCGCCTACGCCATCCTCGAACCAGGCCTGACCCCATGACCCAAGAACAACCAGCCGACGCCGGCGTAGCCACCATCTGGACGGCCCTAGCCGCGACCGCCCTGATCGCCGTAACAGTCCTGGTGTGGTGGCTAGCCGCGGCGATCACCGCCCGCCACCGCACCGAAGCCGCCGCCGACCTGGGCGCACTGGCCGCAGCAGCCCACGCCGCCGCCGGACCGACCACCGCCTGCGCCCGAGCCAAGGAGGTAGCCGACCACGAACGCACAGAGCTGACCAGCTGCCGCTGGCACAACCGCGACGCTTTCATCGAAGTCCGCGCCACGACCACCCCGGTCCCCGGCCTGCCCGCCCCCACCGCAAAATCCCGCGCCGGTCCGGTCGACCTGCCTCCCTGACAAGCCCGGCCCTTGCGCTGCCGGTGCTAGCCCCAATGTCCGCGCCCAGCGGCGGCAGTTGCCCGCCCGGTCGGGCAGCGGTGCCGGGGACCGGCAGCCGGGTGCAGCCCACGGGTACTGGCCCCAATGTCCACGCCCGGCGGCGACAGTTGCCCGCCCGGTCGGGCAGCGGTGCCGGGGACCGGCAGCCGGGTGCAGCCCACGGGTACTGGCCCCAATGTCCGCGCCCGGCGGTGGCAGCTGGCCGACCGGTCGGGCAGCGGTGCCGGGGACCGGCAGCCGGGTGCAGCCCACGGGTACTGGCCCCGAGGTCTGCGCTCGGCGGCGATGCGCGGGCCAGTGGGGAAGTCGCGCTCTGCGGCTGTCGCTGGTTCCCGCACGCGGCCCTCGGTGCCGCCAGGTGGCTGTGTTCGGCGGCGGTGACGCCCGGCCTGGTCGGGCCGCCGTTGGTCAGCGACTGGCCTCTGGCTCGCTGCGGTACTGGTGTCTGTGCTCGGCAGCGATGCGACCCGGTCGGCCGTGCTCCGCGGCTGCCCGCTGGCTCCTCCGCGGATGCTTGCGTCCGTCACAGTGGCGTTCCTCCGCGGCCGGTCCCTGGCCGCTTGGGTACGTGACCGCTCCAACTGGCCGGATTTGCCCCACCCGGCCCGTCGGTGCCGAGGACGCCCCTCGGTCGGATCTGCCCCAATGCCCGCCCCGATCGAAGGGAGTTGCAACCTGCCAACCGCCCCCACCCATCCCTCCCGCCCCGTCTCCGCACGTCGCCGCAAGCGGCATTCCGGACCCCCGTCGGAACCGCTCATCGGCGACGAGCCGGACAGGTGACCAGTCGCCGGAACCCCCGGCTCGTCCGGACCTTTCCGGTACCGGCGATGAGTGGCGAAGGACACGAGCAGCGGTCGCTGGCGCACGCTGAACGGTCGAATCCCCAGGTCAACGACCGGTCCAAGGGTATGCCTCAGTACCCGTGCGATAGGGCGGGAAAGTGTCGAATCCCGTGGTCGGCCCGTTCTCGCGGGCCGGACGGCGGGGTCAGCGGCCGGTGATCGGCACCTCGTTATCGGCCGGACAGTGGGCTACTGGGCGTTCATCGCTCGGTAACGGCCGGTTGTCGCGCGGAGTCTTCCCGGCAATGTGCAACTTGCCGTTTAGTGAGACATGCGCCACCACGGCCCCGACCCGGACGGCGCGAACACCGGACCTCGAAGGCAGGAAAGCAATGTTGGACGCGAATTGGCCGGACAGCTGGCGGAACGCCTTCCGCATCGAACTGCGTGCGGAGGCGATCGGCCTCGCTTGGCGCGGCTGGCCGGTGCTTCCGGGGGCGACCCCGGAGCCGATCACCGCGGAGGGGGACGACCTGACCTGGCGCCGGCCGGTGCCGGTGCGCGACGACTGGCGTGAGCTGGTCGGTTCGCACGCCCACGAGGTCGCCAGCTGGTTCAGCGACCGCACGCACAGCCTGCTCGTCGCGACCGGCACCGTGCTCGACGCGGTCGAGGTGGACCAGGAACTGGGCAAGCGCGCCGCGCGGCTGCTGCGTTCCATCGGGCACCCGGCCCCGATCGTCGCGATGCCGAACGGCCGGTGGCTGTTCCTCACCTCGCCCTCCGAGCACCTTCCCGCCGAACTCGCCGAGCAGATTTCCGTGCAGTGGCACGGCAAGGACAGCTACATCCCGCTGCCCCCGTCGCCGTTCCAGCACGGTGTCGTGCACTGGCGCGTGAAGCCGGAGGTGTGCGGCTGGCAGCTGCCGCCCGCCGCCGAGGTGCAGGACGTGCTGGTCCGCGCCCTCGCCGACGAGCACGCCCCGATGCTGGTCGAGAGCACCGCCGCCTGATTCCGGTTCCACCCCGGCAGGCAGCGCGCGACAACCGAAGAAAGTTTCACGCTCCACCGTGGCCGCACTGTTCCCCGTGCTGACGCAACGCCCCGAGCACGGCTCCCAGTACGGCCACCGCCCCTGCCTTGTCCAGCGGATCGTTGCCGTTCCCGCACTTCGGCGACTGGACGCAGGACGGGCAGCCCGTCGGGCACTCGCAGGAGACGATCGCCTCCCGCGTAGCGGCCAGCCACGGGACAATCGCGGCATAACCGCGGTCGGCAAATCCCGCACCCCCGGGATGCCCATCGTGCACGAACACCGTCGCCTCCCCGGTGTCCTCGTGCCACGCGGTAGACACCCCGCCGATGTCCCACCGGTCGCACGTAGCGAACAGCGGTAGCAGGCCGATCGCCGCGTGCTCGGCGGCATGCAGGGCACCGGGGACGCGCGCCGGAATCAACCCGGCGCCCCCCGGTGCCCTGCCAGCACCCCCGGTCCCCACCGGCCCCACCGCACCACCGACCTCGACCCCGGCGCCGCGCCCCCGCCCCGCCGCCGGATCGCCCGAAGCCTCGCCGGTCACCCCGACAACCGACGAGGCGCCCCCGGTCCCCACCGGTTCTCCAGCCGCACCACTGTCCGCCGGCCCCGCAACGGCCCCGCCAGTTCCCCCGCTGGCTGGGGCCACACTCCCGGTCCCCACCGGTTCACCACGCGACTGGCCGCGCGCCGACGCCGCTCCCGCTCGACCACGAACCCCGGCGGCCGGTGCCGTGTCGGCGGGTTCGGCGAGTTCGCCATCTGATTGGCTGCCCACCGATTCCGCACCCGCTCGACTACGAACTCCGGCGGCCGGCGGCGTGTCGGCGGACCCTCCGAGTTCGCCACCTGATCGGCTGCCCACCGAATTCGCGTTCGCTTGGCCGGGGTTCGTGGCAGCTGGTGGCGTGTCGGCGGGCCCGGCGAGTTCGCCACCTGTTTGGCTGCGCGTCGAATTCGCGTCCGCTCGACCACGAACCCCGGCGGCCGGTGGCGCGTCGGCGGGTTCGGCGAGTTCGCCACCTGCTTGGCTGCTCACCGATTCCGCGCCCGCTCGGCCCGGCTCCCCGGCGGCCGGAGACGCGATTTCGACTCCGACCGATCCGACAACGGTTGACTCAGCACTGGTTTCACCGGTGCCGCCAGCGGTCAGTGACGTGGTTCCGGCGACCGCGCCTGCCGAGCCCCCAACCGGAGACTCCAGCAGTTCATCCGAAACCGTGTACCAGACAGCCCTCGTGTGGAGGCTCTGTTCTGGCAGGTCAAGCGGCGTATGGTCCAGCACCTCGCCCGACGGGCGCCGTCGCAGATACCCCACCACCTGCGACGTCACCGCCACCTCGCCCAGGCATACCGTCACCCCGCCGTGGCGGCATTGTTCTTCCGTTGACAGCACCGAAATGTCGACGATCTCGCGCGGCGAAGTCGTCCAGTCCGGGTCCTCCGCGTGCACCAGCGCCAGGCCCGTCTCCAAGTCCAGCTCATCGACCACATACGACGACCCCTGATGCAAATACACCGCACCGGGATGCACGGAGTAGCAAGCCGAACCGGGATCGACGGTGCCCAGCATCCGGCCCGAGTCCGCTTCCACCACCGCGATCTGGTCGCCGCCTGAGCCGCGGATGCCGACGTCCGCGTGCGGGCGGTCGCGCGACGTCCAGTACCAACCGCTCGACCGGCGGCGCAGCAGCTTCTCCGCCGCCAGATCCGCCAGCACCGCTCGGGCCGCCTCGCCGCCGAAGGTTTCCAATTCCGGTTCGGTCAACGGCAACTCCGCGACGGCGCACGCGAGCTGCGGGCCCAGCACGTACGGGTTCGTCGGGTCCAGGACCGCCGTTTCCACCGGGCGTTCCAGCAACGCGGCCGGATGGTGCACCAGGTAGGTGTCGAGCGGATCGTCCCGGGCGACGAACACCACCAGCGCCTCGTCGCCCGAACGGCCGGCGCGGCCGGATTGCTGCCAGAACGACGCGAGCGTGCCGGGGTAGCCAGCCAGGACCACGGCGTCCAGGCCGGCGATGTCGACGCCCAGCTCCAACGCGTTCGTGGTCGCGACGCCGAGCAGCCGACCCGAAAGCAGGGCTTGCTCCAGGGCACGCCGCTCCTCCGGGAGATAACCGGATCGGTACGCCGCAACGGTATCCGCCAACCGAGGGTCCACTTCGGACAGAAGGCGGCGCGCCCCCAGCGCGGTCAGTTCGGCTCCGCGGCGGGAACGGACGAAAGCCAGCGACCGAGCGCCTTCGATGACCAATTCGGTGAGAATCCGCGCGGTCTCGACACCGGCCGGACGGCGGACGGGCGCGCCGTTCTCGCCGGTCAGCTCGTCGAGCAGCGGCGGCTCCCACAGCGCGACCGTGCGCGCGCCGCGCGGGGAAGCGTCGTCGGTGATCGCGGTGCACTCCACGCCGGTGAGCCGGGTGGCGAAGGAAGCGGGGGACGCGGTGGTCGCCGAAGCCAGCACGAACACCGGGGAAGCGCCGTAGTGCTCCGCCACCCGGCGCAGGCGGCGCAGCAACAGCGCGACGTGCGAGCCGAACACGCCGCGATAGCTGTGGCATTCGTCGACCACGACGTACCGCAACCGGCGGAAGAACTGCGTCCATCGGGAGTGCGCCGAAAGGATGCCGCGGTGCAGCATGTCGGGGTTGCTGAACACCCAGTTCGCGTGCGCGCGGACCCAGTCGCGCTCTGTCATCGGGGTGTCTCCGTCGAAGGCGCCCGCGCGTACGCCCGCGATGTCCAAAGAGGACACCGCACGCAGCTGATCAGCGCCGAGCGCCTTCGTCGGCGAGAGGTACAGCGCGGTCGCCCGCTCGTTCGCGGCCAGCGCGCTGAGCACCGGCAGCTGGTACGCCAGCGACTTCCCCGACGCGGTCCCGGTGGACACCACGACGTGCGTCCCCGCCTGAGCCAGCGAAGCCGCCTCGACCTGGTGCCGCCACGGTTTTTCGACCCCGGACGCGCGGAACGCGGCCACCACCGACGGCTCCACCCACTCCGGCCACGGCTCGTGCCGGGCCGCGCGTTCCGGCAGCCGGGACACGTGCGTCACCGGATTCTCGTGCGCCGGGATCCCCGCCGTGACCCGGTCCAGCAGCCTCCGTCCTCGCTCTCCCACCACGTGCCGAAGCTTCGCACAGGGCACCGACAAAACCGGGCCGAGATCGATCCAGTGAGCAATCACACAAGGTTACCGAACGTGCTCTCGCCGGGACGCATTGCGGACGGGCGGAGCACTACCAATACACTCCCTCGATCCACACCCACTGTGGCGAGAGTCATGTGAGACGTGCATTGCTCGCACGGCTAGCGTGTCCTTCGGCACAGATCCCCGCCAGTGCAGGCGCGCCGGGTACGACGGGCCCGCGCTGGCCAGACGGCGTTCCCAGGAGGACGAATGTCCCGGCAGTTCCTCGCGGAGGGCGGTATCACGCTCTCCGGGGGTGGCTACACCATCGTCGGTGTGGTCGCCGTGGTCGCCCTTGTCGCACTGGCCATCGGTTACGTCCTGCTCAAGGAGGTGCTGGCCGCGGGCCAGGGCACCGCCAAGATGCAGGACATCGCCAAGGCAGTGCAGGAAGGTGCGGCCGCATACCTGAAGCGGCAGCGCAACACCCTCGCCATCTTCGGCGTGATCGTGTTCCTGCTCCTGTTCGCGCTTCCCGCGGACGACTGGCGCGAACGGATCGGCCGGTCGATCTTCTTCCTCGTCGGGGCGGCGTTCTCGTTCACCATCGGCTACCTCGGCATGTGGCTGGCCACGCAGGCGAACCTGCGCGTGGCGGCCGCGTCGCGCGAGGAGGGCGGTCGCGAGAAGGCGATGCGCGTGGCGTTCCGCACCGGCGGCGTGGTCGGCATGATCACCGTCGGGCTCGGCCTCTTCGGCGCGGCGCTCGTGGTGCTCGTCTACACCGGCCAGGCACCGAAGGTGTTGGAGGGCTTCGGTTTCGGCGCGGCGCTGATCGCCATGTTCATGCGAGTCGGCGGTGGCATCTTCACGAAGGCCGCCGACGTCGGCGCCGACCTGGTCGGCAAGGTGGAACAGGGTATCCCCGAGGACGACCCGCGCAACGCCGCGACGATCGCCGACAACGTCGGCGACAACGTGGGCGACTGCGCTGGCATGGCCGCGGACCTTTTCGAGTCCTACGCGGTGATGCTCGTCGCCGCGCTGATCCTCGGCAGCTCCGCGTTCGGCGCGTCCGGCCTGATCTTCCCGCTGATCGTGCCCGCCATCGGCGTGATCACCGCGGTGATCGGCGTCTACATCACGAAGGCGCGCGCGGGCGAGGGCGGCCTCGTCACGATCAACCGCTCGTTCTACATCTCCGCGGTCATTTCCGCGGTGCTGTCGGCGGTCGCCGCGTTCGTGTACCTGCCGAGCAGCTTCGCCGACTTCGGCGAGGGCTTCTCGCACAACACCGGCAACCCGGCGGTGATCGCGACGGTTTCGGTGATCATCGGCATCGTGCTCGCCGCGCTGATCCTGCGCATTACCGGCTACTACACTGGCACCGAGCACAAGCCGGTCCAGGACGTCGGCAAGACGTCGGAAACCGGTGCGGCGACGGTGATCCTGTCCGGCATCTCGGTCGGGTTCGAGTCCGCCGTGTACACCGCGCTGGTGATCGGCGCGGCCGTGTTCGGCGCGTACCTGCTCGGCGGCGGTGTCGCGCTGTTCGCGGTGGCGCTGGCCGGCACTGGCCTGCTGACCACGGTCGGCGTCATCGTCGCGATGGACACTTTCGGCCCGGTCTCGGACAACGCGCAGGGCATCGCCGAGATGTCCGGCGACGTCGACGAGAAGGCCGCGCAGATCCTCACCGAACTGGACGCGGTCGGCAACACCACCAAGGCGATCACCAAGGGCATCGCGATCGCCACCGCGGTGCTGGCGGCGACGGCGCTGTTCGGCTCCTATTCGGACGCGATCGCGAAGACCGTGGCCGAACGCGGCGAGGGCGCGGTCACCGCGGTCAGCTCGTTCGTCAACCAGGTCGTCAGCCCGAACACGCTGGTCGGCGTGATCGTCGGCGCGGCGGTCGTGTTCCTCTTCTCCGGTCTCGCGGTCAACGCGGTTTCGCGTGCCGCCGGCGCGGTGGTGTACGAGGTGCGCCGCCAGTTCCGCGACATCCCCGGGATCATGGAGGGCACCACGCGGCCCGAGTACGGCCGGGTCGTCGACATCGTCACCCGCGATTCGCTGCGGGAGCTGGCGACGCCGGGTCTGCTGGCCGTGTTCGCGCCGATCGCGGTCGGTTTCGGGCTCGGCACCGGCGCGCTCGCCGGGTACCTGGCGGGCGCGATCGCGACCGGCACGCTGATGGCGATCTTCCTCGCCAACTCCGGTGGCGCCTGGGACAACGCCAAGAAGCTCGTCGAGGACGGCAACCACGGCGGCAAGGGTTCCGACGCGCACGAGGCGACGATCATCGGCGACACCGTCGGCGACCCGTTCAAGGACACCGCCGGTCCCGCGATCAACCCGCTGATCAAGGTCATGAACCTGGTCTCGGTGCTGATCGCGCCCGCGGTGGTCACGCTGACGCTCGGCGGCGGCGCGGACACGACGTGGCGGATCGTGATCGCGGTCGTCGCGGTCGCGGTGATCGTCGCGGCGATCGTAGTGTCCAAGCGGCGCGGCAGCGTCATGTCGGAGACTCCGGCGGAGGCGAAAGCCTGACGCATTGCTCCATTCGGGCCCGGTACGCCTTCGCGTGCCGGGCCCGTTCGCGTCCGCGGCCCGGGGCGAGTTGCGGACTACTGGCGGGTCGGTACCGTGCGGAGGACACGGATTTCGACGGACAGGAGTGGTGCGGGTGCGGCCGCGGTGGACCGGTTTAGCCGCGCTGGCAACGGGAATCGGCTTGGGGCTCACGGGCTGCGGGCAGGCGCCGCCGCCGGGCGAGCAGGTCGTCTCCGGCGGGCACGCGGAGGCGGCGGCCCAATCCGATCCGGCCGCGAAATGGGCCGACGGGTACTGCGGGGCGGTCACGCATCTGGTTCGTGCGCTGGCGAATCTGCCCTCGATCGACCCGAGTTCGTCAGCGCAGGCCACCCGTACCTCGAGCGATCTCCTGGCGTCGGTCGCCACCGGCATCGACCAGACCGTCTCCGGTTTGCACCGCGTCGGTCCCGCGCCGCTGCCGGGCGGCGAACCGGCGCGCACGGCTTTGCTCGGCCAGTTCACTTCGGTGCGGCACCAGGCGGACGAGGTGCGCGGCAAGCTCGACGCGGCCAGCACTCCCGACCAGGTCAAGGCGGCGCTGGACGACGCCCAATCGGCGATCGACGAGATTTCCCGGCTCGACGTCCTCAAGGGCCTGGACGCGACGCCAGCCCTGTCCGCGGCGGGGAAACGCGCGGCAGGCTGTCAGCAGTTGGTGGTCCCGCCTGCGCCACGCTGATCCGGATCGAGTGCCCGGCGAAGGGCGACGGCTCGTTCCGCATCGTGGTGTTCCACCGCGGCCAGGTAATGCTGAAGCAGCGCCTGCCGGGAGCGTTCGAGTTCAGGCAAGCTGACCGACGTCGCCCGGCCGTCTCGCAACGTCTCCAGCACCGGTTCGGGCAGCCGGTCGACTTCGCGGCCGTGCCAAGGATTCAGGCCGTGCCGCAGGCATTCCAGCGTGATGATCTGGGCGCGCAGGTCGTCGAGCATCAGGACGGCTTGCCACGTCCGGCCGCGGGCGATCGCCGAACGGGCGTGCAACGCGTACAGCCAGGCCATGCCGATCACGTGCGCGCTGCCCGGTTCCGCGGCGCGGGTCGGTTCGTTGGCTTGGCCGAAAACGAGCCGGAAGCCGTTTTCGGTGGCCCGGAACAGATCTCGCGGCCAGAACGACAAGTCGACCTGGAGCGAGGAATCGAGAAGGAAGACCCGGTAGCGAACTCCCTCGCGCGAGGTCACGTCGAGGGTGTCGGCGACTCCGTATTTCTTGTCGAGCGAGCGGGTCCAGCGTGCGACGACCGCGGGCTCGTCCGCGTCCTCCGCGAGCTGGAGGACGAGATCGACGTCCGACCACCGGTCCTCGGCGCCGCGCGCGGCCGATCCGACCAGCGCGGCGCCGACGATGTCCGTGTCCTGCCGCGCCAAGGCGAGCAGTTCGTCCCGGATCTGGACGCGCTCGGCGACCTCGAACATTTCCGCTCCCCGGGTCGACATCTACCGGTATAACTATACCGACAACGCTGAGTGCTCGGCAAAAACCTCGGCGTGACGCTCGCCTTCAATCGAACTTGTGTTCTATCATCGCGGCGTGGATCGGACGATCTCGCTGTTCTCGGCGGAGGCGACCGGCCCGGGCCTGCCCGACCTGGCCGGGCTGTTGTGCTGCCAAGGGCAGATCACCGGGTTCGGCCGCACGGCGGCGCGGCTGTCGGTGCTGGTCGACGAGCCGTGGCGGGCTCGCGTGCTGGCGCGGGAATGCCGTAGCCGGGGCGCGGACGCGCAGGTCGCGGTGGCCGAATGCGGCAGTCCGCAGGTGCGCACGTCGTTCCGGGTCGACCTGCTCGGTCTCGCCGAACAATGGCTCCGGCCGGGACACACCGGTCCGACGGAGGACGACTCGGGCAAGGCGGTGCCCGGCGGTTTCCGGCTGAGCGGCGCGATGCTGCGGATGTGGGCGCTGGCGGCCGGCCGGCCCGAACCGGGCGGTTACCTGCTGGGCGTCGATCCGCTGGCCCCAGGGACGCACGAGGAACTGCTGACCGTGCTCGCGCCGCTGGGCGTCCACGCGCGGTTGCTCGGGCCGAAGGCGGAGCAGCCCGCGGTGCGCGTGAGCGGGCGGCGGAAGCTGGCCGGTCTGCTGGAGCTGATCGGCGAACCTCCGGCCGGGGCGGAGGCGGTGTGGCCAGAACTGCCGCCGGCCGGTGAGCGCCGCGAACGGACGCCGGGCGAGCCGCGCCGAGGCGCTCCGGCGGAGAGCCCTTCACAGTATTTACTGGAGGCCGTGGGGTAGGCGCGCAATAAAAAGGTCCCCCATCGCTCAGCGGAGCGACGAGGGACCTTTCCGAGCAGGTGTCTTACGGTTTCGGCAGGGTGCAGCCCTGCTGGTTGAGGTCGATCTCGTTGGCGGGGGTCAGACAGGCGGGAATACCGTAGGTCTCCTGGCCGTACTTGTAGTTCGGCCGCACGGTCACGTTGCCGGCCTCGTCGACCTCGCACGGGTTGTTCAGCGTGCAGCTCTCGCCGTTGTCGTTGGACGTGTTGTTCACGCCGATGACCTTGCCGGTGTCGCGGTCGACGACCGGCGAACCGGACGTGCCGCCGATGGTCGCGCAGCCCGGGACGTACCGGATCGAGTCCTTCCAGACCCAGTTGTTCTCGTGCAGTTCGTGCACGAACCCGTCGATCGAGCAGGAGTAGATCTGCTTCCAGTACCCGGACACCACGTCGATCGGCGTGCCCGCCTGCGGATGCGTGTTCACCAGTTCGAGCGGCGGCACGCTGTACTTCTGCTGGATGTCGGCGTAGGTGTCGCTCAGCTGGTACAGCGAGATGTCGGTGTCGGTCATCGTCGCGTAGACGACCTTGGTCGCGGTCACGGTGCCCACCGAGCTCTGCCCGTCCGGCGACAGCAGGTCGAACGAGCGGTTCGAGGCCTGCCCGACGATCACCTGTCCCGGATCGGGCATGCCTTCCTCGAGGCAGTGCCCGTTCGACAGGACCAGGGCGGGCGCGTCCATCGGCGTGGCGGCCGGTTTCACGACCGAACCGGAACAGTTGGACAGCGCCACGGCACCGGTGAACGTGGTGGTCGCCGCACTTGCTTCGGGGGCGGTGACCAGCGCGAATGTCGCCGTGACGGCGATCGCGACGCCAACCAGTCGGCGGATCATGGTGGGTTCCTTTCGGCTGGGGGGAGGAATAAGTGAACCGTCGCCATCCGGGGACCCGCCACCGTCTAACGGAGGGTATCGGCTGGCTGACCGGTTACCCTGCACGGCACGTGTCCGACATCACGTGCTAGGTGTGGAGGAGAAACATCGCCGAGGTCAGCGGCGATCCGACGGGCAGGGACCCGGCGGCTCGTCAGGGCACCTCGGCGCTGCGCGGACACCGGGGACGTGCACACTGACAGGTCGAGACGCGGGCGCAGTACCCCTCTGGTGCAGGGGGGAGAGCGCCGCTGCGGCGGCGCGGAGATGAGTGGAGAGCAGGGCAGCGTGGCAGGAACACGGACCAAGAAGAGCGGCACCGGGGGCAACGGTGCCGATCGACGGCGGCTGGTGATCGTCGAGTCGCCAACCAAGGCCCGCAAGATCGCCCCCTATCTCGGCGGCAACTACGTCGTCGAGTCCTCCGTCGGGCACATCCGGGACCTGCCCCGCGGCGCCGCCGACGTCCCCGCGCAGTACAAGGGCGAATCGTGGGCCCGGCTCGGCGTCGACATCGACAACGACTTCAAACCGCTCTACATCGTCACCCCGGACAAGAAGTCCAAGGTCACCGAGCTGAAGGGGCTGCTGAAGGACGTCGACGAGCTCTACCTCGCGACGGACCCCGACCGCGAGGGCGAGGCCATCGCCTGGCACCTGCTGGAGACCCTGAAGCCCAAGGTCCCGGTGCGCCGGATGGTCTTCCACGAGGTCACCGAGCAGGCCATCCAGGCCGCCGCCGCGGCCACCCGCGAGCTGGACGCCGACCTCGTCGACGCGCAGGAGACCCGCCGCATCCTCGACCGGCTTTACGGCTATGAGGTCTCGCCGGTGCTGTGGAAGAAGGTCATGCCGAAGCTCTCGGCGGGCCGCGTGCAGTCCGTCGCGACGCGGATCGTCGTGGAGCGCGAGCGCGAGCGGATGCGCTTCACCTCGGCGTCGTACTGGGACATCTCGGCGACCATGGACGCCGGCGAGGACGCTTCGCCGCGTACGTTCCCCGCGCGCCTCGTCGCGGTCGACGGCTCGCGCCTGGCGACGGGTCGCGACTTCGACTCCAACGGGCAGCTCAAGGGCAACGCCGCGGACATCCGCGTGCTCGGCGAATCGGACGCGCGGGCGCTGGCCCAGGCGTTGAGCGAGCGCGACTTCAAGGTCGCGAGCGTCGAGGAGAAGCCGTACACGCGCAAGCCGTACGCGCCGTTCATGACGTCCACGCTGCAGCAGGAAGCTGGCCGCAAGCTGCGCTTCACTTCCGAGCGCACGATGCGGATCGCGCAGAAGCTGTACGAGAACGGTTACATCACTTATATGCGTACCGACTCCACGACGCTGTCGGAGTCGGCGATCACGGCCGCGCGCAACCAGGCGACGCAGCTGTACGGCAAGGAATACGTCTCGCCGTCGCCGCGCCAGTACACGCGCAAGGTGAAGAACGCGCAGGAAGCGCACGAGGCGATCCGTCCGTCGGGCGAGGTCTTCCGTACGCCGGGCCAGGTCGCGAAAGAGCTGGACACCGACGAGTTCCGGCTCTACGAGATGATCTGGCAGCGCACGATCGCGTCGCAGATGGCGGACGCGAAGGGCACCACGATGTCGGTGCGCATCGTCGGCACCGCCGCGACCGGCGAGGAATGCACCTTCGCCGCTTCGGGCCGCACGATCACCTTCGCCGGCTTCTTGAAGGCGTACGTCGAGGCAGTCGACACCGAGGCCGGCGGCGAGGCCGACGACAAGCAGAGCCGGCTCCCGGTCCTGGCCAAGGACCAGGCCCTCACCGCGCCCGAGCTGTCCGCGGACGGCCACTCCACGTCGCCGCCCGCGCGCTACTCCGAGCCGAGCCTGGTCAGCAAGCTGGAAGAGCTGGGCATCGGCCGCCCGTCGACGTACGCGTCGATCATCAAGACCATCCAGGACCGCGGCTACGTGTGGAAGAAGGGTTCCGCGCTGGTGCCCTCGTGGGTCGCGTTCGCCGTGGTCGGGCTGATGGAGCGGCATTTCGAGCGGCTGGTGGACTACAACTTCACCGCCGGTCTCGAGGACGAGCTGGACCGCATCGCCAACGGCGACGAGCACCGCGTCGAATGGCTGTCGAAGTTCTACTTCGGCGGCGACTTCGGCGTCGAGGGCTCGGTCGGCCGCCTCGGCGGGCTGAAGAAGCTGGTCGACGGCAGTGTCGAGGGCATCGACGCGCGCGAGATCAACTCGATCCCGATGTTCAGCGACGCCGAAGGGCACCAGGTCGTGGTGCGCGTCGGCCGCTACGGGCCGTACCTGGAGCGCGAGGTCAACGGGGAGTCGCAGCGCGCGAACCTGCCCGAGGACCTGCCGCCGGACGAGCTGTCGCCGGAGATCGCGGAGAAGCTCTTCGCGACGCCGCAGGAAGGCCGCGTGCTGGGCACCGACCCGGTCAGCGGACACGAGATCGTGGCGAAGGAAGGCCGCTTCGGCCCGTACGTCACGGAGCTGCTTCCTGAGCCGGAGCTGCCCGAGGACGCCACCGCGGCGCAGAAGAAGGCCGCGAAGGCGAAGCTGCCGAAGCCGCGTACGGGGTCGCTGTTCAAGTCGATGTCGATCGAGACGATCACGCTCGACGACGCGCTGAAGCTGCTCTCGCTGCCGCGCGTCGTGGGCAAGGACCCGGAGTCGGGCGACGAGATCACCGCGCAGAACGGGCGCTACGGGCCGTACCTGAAGAAGGGCACGGACTCGCGGTCGATCCAGACCGAGGACCAGCTGTTCTCGATCACGCTGGAAGAGGCACTGAAGATCTATTCGGAGCCGAAGCAGCGCGGCCGGTCGGCCACCGCGCGTCCGCCGCTGAAGGAACTCGGCGACGACCCGGTGTCGGGCAAGCCGATGGTGGTCAAGGACGGCCGCTTCGGCCCGTACGTGACCGACGGCGAGTACAACGCGACGCTGCGGAAGTCCGACAGCATCGAGGAACTCACCGCGGAGCGCGCGGCCGAGCTTTTGGCGGAGAAGCGCGCGAAGGGTCCGGCACCGAAGAAGCGGACCACGACGCGTAAGGCGCCGGCGAAGTCCACTGCGGCGAAGTCGACCACGACCAAGTCGACAGCGGCGAAGTCGACGGCGGCGAAGTCGACGACTGCGAAGAAGGCTCCGGCGAAGCGCAGCAGCACCGCGACGAAGTCGAAGTAACGAGAATCCGAAGGGCCACCTGGAAAACTCCGGGTGGCCCTTTCTCGTGTCAGGGGGACGGATGGGGGAGACGCAGCGCGCTCGTGCCGCGGTTTCCGTGGTTTTCGCGGTATGCGGCGCGGCTTTCGCTTCGTGGGCGGCCCGAGTTCCGGCGGTACAAGGAAAACTCGGCCTCAGCGCCGGAGAACTCGGGATCGGGCTGTTCGGGCTCGCCGCCGGTTCGGTGGTGGCCTTGCTGGCCGCGGGACCGCTGATCACGAAGATCGGCAGCCGGCGCGGGGTTCTTTGCGGGGCCACGGTGCTGTGCGGCGGATTGCCGCTTGTCGCGTTCGCGCCGGATCTGCCGTTGTTCGTCGCCGCGCTCGTGGTGCTCGGGGTGGGCAACAGCCTGCTGGACGTCTCGATGAACGCGCACGCCGCGCGCGTCGAAGAGGCCTACGGGCGGCCGATTTTCGCTGGCTTCCACGCGTTCTGGAACATCGGCGGATTGGCCGGGTCGGGCGTCGCGGCGCTGATGGAGGTCTGGCGGGTGCCGATCGAAGCGCACTTCACCGGTGCTGGCGTGGTGCTGCTGGTGCTCGGGATTTTCGCCGCTTCGCAGTTCTTGCCCGGGGCGGACCGTGGTCAGGGCGAGGCGGCGTTTGCGTTGCCCAGCAAGGCATTGATCCCGTTGGGCGTGATCGCGTTCTGCGGTTTCGTCGCGGAAGGCACGGTGAACGACTGGAGCGCGGTCTACCTCCGGGAGGTCACCGCAGCGAGTGCGGCCGTCGCGTCGCTGGGCTACTTCGCGTTCTCGATCACGATGATCGCGGTGCGGACGGTGGCGGACCGGGTCGTCGAGCGCGTCGGCGCGGTGTTGTTCATGCGGGTCGCGACCGGGGTGACGGTCGTGGGGTTCCTGCTGGTGGTCGTGGTTCCGGTGCCGGCGGTCGCGGTGGTCGGGTTCGCCGTCGTCGGGCTCGGGGTGTCCGGGATGGTGCCGCTCGCGTGGAGCGCGGCCGGGCGCAAACAGCCGGAAGCGCCGGGCCGGGCGATCGCGGCTGTCGCGGCGTGCGGGTACCTCGGGTTTCTTGCCGGTCCGGTGCTGGTCAGCGGGCTGAGCGGCGGGATCGGCCTGCACTGGACGCTCGCCGTGGTCGGCGCGCTCGTGGTGACGGTCGGTTTCCTCGCGCCCACGATGCGTGTCGGCGATCCGGTGTCGCGGCGTTGACCGACCGCTCGCCGCACGGATGGGTTGATTCGAACAAAAGTTCGAGAAATTGTCGGTACCAGGGTGTTCAATGACGGGGTGAGCAGTTCAGCACCCGTCGTCTTCGACGTCATCGACGAGGTCATCGGACCGCTGCGGGCCGAGATGCCGCAGCGGCCTTCGGTGATGGAGTTCTACGACCCGCATTTCGAGGTGCCGCCCGTGCTGGCCGAGGAGGAGCCCGCCGGCGCGGCGTCGGGACTGAGCCTCGCCGAGGAGGTCCGGCAGTCGTTCGGGCCGATGCTCGGCGCCGGGCTGGCCGAGGAGGTGGAGCAGTACACGCGGTTCGTCGCCGGGATGGCCGCGCTCGGCCTCGCCGCCGACGGCGAGGTGACCGCCGAAGCGGTCGAGCTGTACCGAGTGCTGCGCGGCGGGTTCATCCGGGGAGTGGTCACCGGGGTGTTCCCGGCGAGCGAGGAGCCGTGGGAGGTGCGGTTCTTCGGCGACGAGGACTTCACCACGGTGATGAGCAAACTGGGCCGCCGGGCGCGGCTGCGGTCCGGAATGCTCAGCGCCCTGCCCGGCTGGGTGTTCGACGGCCTGCCGGACCGCCCGCCCGGTCCGGGCCCCGCGGTGCGCATCGAAACGGACGACAGCGGCCTGATCCCGCGGGAGGCGTGGGGAGACCTGGACGTCATCCGGCAGGCGGTCGCCCGCCCGCGGCAGGGAACGGTGCTGGTCGACCTGGCGGTGCGGGACGCGGTGCTGGCGGAATACCCGCACGGCGCGTTCGGGCTGGTGGACAACGACCAGGGGAGATACCAGTTCCGAGCCGCCCCTCGCGGTTCGGGCGGGGGCTGGGTGGTGACGTGGTCTCCGGCTACCCGGGGGACCGCGGAGGCATGGATCGTGGAGGCGGTGCGCAGTCATGCTTGACCGGATGTGACCGGATGTGATCGCGGCACGGTCTGGTCGGGCTCGACTGGATGTGATCGCGGCCGGGCCTGGTCGGCCGAGCCGGGGACGGTCCGGGCGAGCCGCGCTGGTCCGGTCGGCTCGGTGCTCGGTGCTCGGTGCTCGGTGCTCGCGGCTCGGGACTCTGGGCGGCTGGGTCTGACTCAGTCGCGCTCGGCGGTTCTCGGGCGGGTCGGTCGGTTCGTCCACGCTGGCCGGTTCGGGCGACCGGCCCGTCCCGCCTGTCCGGCTGGCCGGCTGGCCGGCCGAGCCAGCCGAGAGAGCCGGGGCGGCCAGCTTTGCCGGGCGTGTTGATCTGCCCGCTCTGCCCGGCGTGCCGATCTGCCCGCTCTGCCGGGTGGTGCCGGGCGGCTGGGTCTGGCTCAGTCGCGCTCGGCGGCTCTCGGGTGGGTCGGTCGGTTCGTCCACGCTGGCCGGTTCGGCCAACCGGCCCATCCCGCCTATCCGGCCGAGCCAGCCGAGCGAGCCGGGTCAGGCCCGGTCTGCCCGGCATTGCCGATCTGCCCGCTCTGCCGGGTGGTGCCGGGCGGGGCAGGGCGGCGGCTCTGGGCGGCTGGGTCCGGCTCAGTCGCGCGCAACGGCTTTCAGGGTGGCGCGGTCGTTTCGTCGACACTGACTGGGCTCGGCAGGCCAGCCCGCCCGGCCGTCCGCCCGAGCTCACTGGCCCAGGTGAACTCGCCACCCCTCCGGCGCGGGCAGCAGTGGTTCTGCGGCCATTGGGTGGATGCGGGAACCGGTACTCTCGCCGACACTGGACTCGGCGGACATTCCGTAGTGAGGTGGTCACCATGAGCACGAGCGACGGGACTCCGTTTTTTCCCGCCTCCGGGCCAGACCGGGACGGGACGTTGGCCGGTGACGTCGGGGACGAGCGGTTCGCCGATCCGCTCGCCGGGTTCGAGATCTCCACGAGCCGCGCGCCGCGGCCGTTGCCGACTGCCAAGCCCGTTCAGCATGATCCCGAAGAGGTCAAGCGGATGGTCGAGGCCGCGCTGAAAGAGGAAGCCAAGAAGAAGGAAGTCGTCAAGACGCCGAATCCGATTCCGCCGTCCGAGCGGCCGGACCTGGTTCCTCTCGGGTTGCTCCCCCGGCAGCGGACGTGGCCGACCAAGGCTCCTCAGCTGCTGAAAAAGGTGCCCCGGCCGCGGCCGAAGCGGGTCACCGAGATCGCGGACGACGACATCGAGGAAGAGCTCGCCGGACGGCAGAGCCGGCGCGGGCTGCCCTCGATCGGCATGCCCAGTTTCGGCCGCCCTTCCAGCAGCACGGCGGGCGTCGTGCTCGCCGTGGTGTTGCTCATCGTGTTCGGAATTGTCGCGATCGAGCTGATCGCTAGCCTGGTGAGCAGTGTGAAGGGGCTGTTCGGCTGACGCCCGCTGACCTCGGATATCACGGGGCGTGCCCTCCTGCCGTCCGCGGCGGGACTACCCTGGCGGCTACACGGTCGGGGGATCCGCCGGGGTCGCCTGACTCCGCCGTGACAAGTGGGGTGGGCGTATCAGCGAGGGCGTACGGTCGGTGCCTGGCACCGGCCCGGGCGGATCGGGCGGGACGTCCACGATCCACCGGGCCCGCCGGGTGCTGGCGATCAAACCGTTTCGTCGGCTGTGGGGCGTCACGTATCTGTGCAGCGTCGCCGACTGGCTGAACCTGCTGAACCTCACCAGCCTGAGCACCAAACTCCTCGACAACTACTCCGCGCAGAACTACGCGTTCGTCGGCGTCATCGTCACCGCGCTGCTGCCCGGCCTGCTCTTCGCCCCGCTCGGCGGCTTGCTCGCGGACCGGTTCGACCGGCGCAAGATCATGGTCGTCTGCGACCTGCTGCGCTGCGGGTTCCTGCTTTCGATCGCCGTGGTCGGCGCGCCGTGGTGGCTGTTCGTGGCGAACTTCCTGGTCGGCTGCTGTTCGATCATGTGGATCCCGTCCAAGGACGCCGCGGTGCCGAACCTGCTGCGCCGCCCCGAGCAGGTCGAGACCGCCAACCAGCTCGGCATGGTGATGACCTACGGCCTCGCCGTCATCACCGCCGCCGGGGCGAACGCGCTGATCCTCGGCGCGAACTCCACGTTCCACCTCTTCCAGGGCCCCGGCGTCGACCTCTACATCGCCAAGGTCGTCGTCGTCATCACCGGCCTGCTGTACCTGATCAGCGGCATCCTCGTCGCCACCCGCATCCCTGAACTGTCCCTCCGCGACGTCCACTCCACGCCGCAGCAGAAGATCAAGCGGGCCGACGAGGAGAAGTTCGGCTTCGGCGCGATGATGCGCGACGGGCTCAAGTTCGTCCGCAGCACGCCGATCGTCCGCGGTCTGCTGATCGGCGCGTTCGGCGCGTTCGCGGCCGGCGGCGCGGTCATCGGCGCGGCCAAGCCGTACTCGTCGTCCCTGCTCGGCGGCGACGCGGCGTTCAACCTGCTGATGCTGGCCGTCTTCATCGGCCTGGCCCTCGGCATGGCGGTGGCCCCGAAGCTCGCGCACCGGCTGCCGCACGACCGGCTGTTCGGCATCTCGATCGTCCTCGCCGGGCTCGCGCTCGGCGTCGTCGCGTTGTCGCCGCACCTGGCGATCTCGGTGGGCGCGGTCGCCTTCGTCGGCGTCTGCGCCGGCACCGCGTTCCTCACCGGCGTGACGATCATCGGCTCCCGCGTCGAGGACGCGATCCGCGGCCGGATCAACGCGATCTACCAGGCGATGCTCAAGATCGTGCTGTTCGGCGCGACGGTGGTCACGCCGGTGCTGATCGGCCTGGTCCGCCAGCGCAACGTCACCCTGTTCGGCACGCCGATCATCGTCGACGGCACCCGTCCGGTCATTCTCGGCGGCGGGCTGCTCGCCGTGCTGCTCGGGATCATCGCCTACCGGCAGATGGACGAGCGGCGCACCGAGAAGATCTTCAGCGACCTGCGCAACGCGCTGCGCCGCAACCCGCGTCGCGTCAACGGCTTCCTGATCGCCATCGAGGGCACCACCGCCGTCAACACCGCCGAGCAGGCCGCGCGGCTCGCGCGCTGGCTCGGCACCGGCACTCGGCCGGTAGTGCTCACCGCCGACCCGGCGCTCGGCGAACAGCGCTTCCGCACGCTCGTTTCGGACGCCGCCCTCACCGGGGTGCGGGCGCAGGCGCTCGTCGCCGCGGCCGTGCGCGCCGAGCTGGTGGAACGCCAGATCCAGCCCGCGCTCGACGCCGGGTCAGTGGTCGTCATGGAGCGCTTTGTCGACTCCCCGCTCGCGTCGTTGTCCGCGGCGGGCGAGCTGGACCGCGACGAGCTGGAAGGCCTGGTCGACTGGGCCACCGGACGGCTCCGTCCGGACCTCACCGTGCTTCTCGACTCCGAGCATCCGGAAGACCCGCAGCCACCGCTGAAGGACCAGCTGTGGGTGCAGAAACTGCTCGCCGAGATGGCCGCCGCCGACCCGGACCGGTACGTCGTGGTCGACGCCGAAGGCTCGGACCGCGACGTCGCGGTCCGGGTCCGCAGCGCCGTCCAGTCGGTCTTCGTCGGCTCGCTCGCCGGCCTCGCCCCCGCGGAACCTGCGGAACCGGCGGAGGAGGAACCCGAAGACGCGGCCGCGGCGGACGTCGCCGAGGCGGCGGCAGCCGAAGCGGAAGCGACGCAGAACGGCGCGGACGCGCTGCCCGTAGTGTCCAAAGTGGAGGATCGGTGACCACTCCGATCGGCGTCTGGACTGAACTCGTCGGCCAGGAACCCGCCGTGGAAACTCTTTCCACCGCGGCGGCCGCGGCAGCCAAGATCGTTGCCGGAGAACCTGTCGCGCCTGCGGCGATGACGCACGCCTGGCTTCTCACCGGGCCGCCGGGGTCCGGCCGTTCGGTGGCCGCGCGCACGTTCGCCGCGGCCCTGCAGTGCAGCACCGGAACCGGTTGTGGCGCCTGTCCCGGCTGCCGCACGACGATGGCTGGCACCCACGCGGACGTGCGGCTGGTCGTCCCGGAAGGACTGTCCATTTCGGTCGCCGAGATGCGCGCGCTCGTGCAAGCGGCGGCGCGCCGGCCGACGACCGGCGAGTGGCAGGTCGTGATCATCGAGGACGCCGACCGGCTTACCGAAGGCGCGTCGAACGCCCTGCTCAAGGCCGTGGAAGAGCCGCCAGCGCGCACTGTCTTCCTGCTGTGCGCGCCGTCGGACCACCCCGAGGACGTCTCGGTCACCATCCGTTCGCGGTGCCGGCTGGTCCCGTTGCGCACCCCGCCCGCCGAGGCGATCGCGCAGGTGCTGATCTCCCGGGACGGCGTCGATCCCGAGCGCGCCCACTGGGCCGCGTCGGTGTGCAACGGCCACGTCGGCCGGGCGCGCCGCCTCGCCACCGACGAGGCCGCTCGGCAGCGCCGCGCCACCGTGCTGCGGATTCCGCTCGGGCTGCGTCGTCCGGACGACGTTTTCACCAGCGCCGACCAGCTGATCAGCGCGGCGGAAGCGGACGCGGGCGAGGAAAGCAAGGGCCGCGACGAACAGGAACGCTCCGAACTGCGCACCGCGATGGGCGGCGACGGCACCGGCAAGGGCGTCGCCGGAGCGAAGCGGGCCGCCGAGGCCGCGGTGAAGCAGCTGGAGAAGCGCCAGAAGTCCCGCGCGACGCGAACTCAGCGCGACACCCTCGACCTCGCCCTGGTCGACCTGGCGGGCTTCTACCGCGACGTCCTGGTGACGAGCACGCGTTCCGGTGCGACGCTGACGCATCCCGACCACGCCGAGCAGATCAACTCGGCCGCCGCTTCCTGGTCGCCGGAGTCGACGCTGCGCCGCCTGGAAGCGGTACTGGAGTGCCGCGAGGCCATCGGGCTCAACGTGAAGCCGCGGATCGCGGTGGAAGCCATGGTCACCACGCTTCGCCAAGGCTGACCCAGCTCAACGAGAAGCTCAACGGAAACGGCCCCCTCGCCAGTCAGCGAGGGGGCCGTTTCCGTCGTCTAGCTTCAGTCGCGCGGATGCGGCGACGGCTTGAACGGCGTGTCCGGGCCGCCGGTCGGCCGCTTCAGCACCAGTGCGGGACGCCGCCGGTTCGGGAACGCCGCGACCATCACGACGCCCATCAGCAGCATCGCGGTACCCGTCCAGAACAGCGGCACCGTGTCGTACGCGCCGTTCGTGTAGGCCAGGTGCTTCACCGGACCCGCCGGTGCGGCGCCACCCTGCGGCGGAGCCGGCGGGGGCGTCGTCGAACCGCACACGACGCCGCCGGTCGGGGCGTACGCGCGGGCGATCTGCTCGCCCAGCGACAGCTGCGCCAGTGACGACGGCAGGTTGTCGCCGGCCTGCTTCGGCAGCAGTTCCTTCAGCTTCTGCGTCGGCAGCACCTGGACGTCGAGCAGCCGCGCCGCCGCGCCGATCTGGTAGCCCTTGAACGGCGTGGTCGCCTCGGACTGCTTCTGGTCGAGGTTCGCGATGCTCAGCCGCAGCACGCCGAGATCGAGCACCTTCCCGGTGGTGTCGCCGAGCTGCTGCAGGCCCTGCGTCGCGGTGGCGACCAGGCCGCCGACGACCGGCACGTTCTTCACGCCGTCGCTGAACTGCTGGTTCAGCTGCGAGAGCGGCAGGCCGATCGGGATGTCCTTGGTCGGGTGCGCCGCGTCGAGCGTGTACAGCGTCTTGCCGCCGGCGGCGATGGTGATCACCGGAGCCTGGTAGTCCACCTTGGACGTATTCGCGTCGCCGGTGGAAGTGACGGTGAGCGTCGGCTGGCTGGCCACCTTCAGGTTCAGCTCGAGCGGGGTGCCCTTGAGGATGTTGATGTCCGCCGCCTGCAGCGTGGACCTCGACTGCACCGCCTTGTTCGGCGAACCCGGGATGTCGACGAGCTTGACCTGCGACCGCGACGACAGCGTGTTCGGCAGGCTCAGCAGCGAACCGGTGCCCGCGGCGGGCGTCTGGCCGCTGCCGGGCAGCAGGCCGCCGAGGCTCTGCAGGCCGGTCGTCGGATCGAAGCCCTTCGCGAGCTGGTCAGGAGACAAGTTCAGCCCGCCGCTGCCGAGGATCGGGACCTGCGGAAGCGTCGGGATGACGTTCAGCAGCGACAGGCTCGCGACGGACGTGCTGGCGTCGGCGATCGTGTCCACGCACGGGCCGAGCGATTCGCTCCAGCGGGCGTGCGCGGTGCCGTTGAGCAGCCCGACGTTCAGCAGCGGGTTCGACGGCGCGTTCAGGCCCCCGCTGATCTCCTTCGGGTTGTCCGGCAGCGCGGTCTGCACGAGGCTGCCCGGCGTCTGCGGAGCCTGGCCCCCGACGGCCAGCCCGAACGGAGACGACTGCGCGATCGACTTCTCGTAGGCCAGGTAGGCCTCCGAGTTCGCCGACGCGCTGGACAGGCCCATGCCCGCCTCGAGCGCGGACTGCTTCGGCAGGGTCTGGCCGAAGCCCGGAAGGATCGTGCTCGTGGTGACCGAGTTCGGCAGCAGCCGCAGGACGCCGAGCGCCGTGCCCGCGTCGCCCACCGCGTGCCCGAGCGGCTGCGGCCCGATGGGCGCCGACGCGGGCGGCTGCGAGGGATTGTTCGGCTGCGGGATCGGCGTCGTGGGAATCTCCTGCGCACCGGCCGGCGCGGCCAGGAGCAGGAGCAACGCGGCAGTTGCGGGTACCGCCAGCGCACGGGGCAGTCTTCGCTGCATGTGCCGGGTCCTCCAGTGGATCGCCGGGTCGGGGAGTGAGACCGAAGTCATAGGAGCCTAACGACGCGGCCCCCGCAAGGTGACGCACCACGCCTCCGCTACACTGATGACCGTCGCGCAGCGGCACGCCGCCTTAGCTCAGTCGGCCAGAGCGATTCACTCGTAATGAATAGGTCGGGGGTTCGATTCCCCCAGGCGGCTCCGCAGGCCAGGCCCCGTCCGAAGCGATTCGGACGGGGCCTGACTCGTTTCCGGGGCGGTCCGCGGAGCTTCCCCAGATTCACCCGTTAGGGGATCTCGGCTAGCCGCTCCGTTCGGCGAGCAGTTCCAGCCCGCCGGGCCCGAGCCGCAGGACCGACGGGACCAGTTCCGTGGTCTCGTAGCGCGAAGCGAGCACCTGCTCCCGGATGAGTTCCGCCGGGCGGGAACCCTCCCTGGCGACATACATCTCGTCCGGGCAGGGCAGGCCGACGATCAGGTCTCCCGTGCCGAGGTGCGGGGTCAGCTGGGAGTACAGATCAGGCAGCGCGAGCGCGGACGCCGCCAGCTGGTTCTCCCTGGCGAGCGAGACCAGCACGTCCTCGCCGGAACTGCGCACCTCGAACTTCAACCCGCGGGCCAGGCAGCCGAACCCGACGTCGAGAAGTTTCTCGAGCGGCGCGTCCATCTGCTCCTGCTCGTGCCGGGTGATGTGCTGCATCCCGATCTTGCCCTCGGGAGTCCGCGACACCACCGCGAGCGCGACCGACAGCTTGCCGGGCACGAGCGGGTGGTGCGGCAGCGCCTCGAGCAGTCCGGCGCGCGGCGAGGACGCGCTCCAGAGGATCGGCAGGATCTCCTCGGCGCCTTTCCGCTGCTCGGCTTCGGCCATTACCGCGCGGGCTTCGGCGAACGCGCGGTCCCATTCACCGGGAGCCGGCCGGGCGAAGCTGTAAGTGCATTCGGCCTTCCGGAAATTCTTGGCCATGAATTTCTGGTCGGCCGCGGAGGGCTGCCATTCGCTGTACACGGCCGAAACCGCGGACCTGCGCACCTTGTGCTGTTGCCGGACGCTGGCCCAGGCCTGCTCGACCGCGTCCTCGGCCTGGGTCGGCGCACTGGCCAGCACGGGTTCGGGGAGGCCGTTGATCCGGAAGACGACGAGGTTCTGGGAAACGTCATCGTTCATCGGGATTCTCGCAAGGAAAAGGATCTTCGCATGCCGCTTGCCTAGCACAACCGCGGGCGGGCGGACTCGCGATCGGCGAATTCGGACCGGAATTACGCGGCCGGATGTCCTTCCGGGGCCTCGGATTTCGGGATCGGCTTGCCGGCGCCGGTGGTGAGCAGCGCGTGCAGGCTGGTGTTGACGCAGCTCGTCCAGCCTCGCGAGCAATCGCGGTAGCAAGCGCTGTCCGGAGTCAGGCCGTGGTGGGTGAAGCGCAGCGTCGTACCGGCCGGGCCCGGCGTGATGTCGAAGGTCATCCGGGTGTCGTTCCACTCGTCGTGCTGGTCGATGAAGGCGAGGTACGCGTCTTCGACGTGCCAGGAGATCCGGCGGCCGGGCTCGAGTTCGGTGACCCGGATCCGGCTCGTCGGGATGCTCTTGTCGAGGAACGAGAACGCGTCGCCGACCTCCGTCGCGGTGCCGGTGATCGATTCGCTGAACCAGCCTCGGACGTCGGTGACCGCGGCGAAGACCTCCTCGGGGGTGCGGTCGACGGTCAGCTCGGTGGTGAAGGAGTTCATCGGTCTTCCTCTCGGCGCAGTGACGCAACTGAATGGTTGCGACATTATGGCAACCGACTGGTTGCGTCAAGAGGTGTGGTTGCCTAGGCTCAGCCCGGAAGGAGCACGGCATGGGGTTTCCCGACCGCATCGAGCGGACGGTCGAGCTGGCGCAGCCGCCCGCGTCGGTGTGGACCGCGCTGACCACGGCGGACGGCCTGCGCGCCTGGTTAGGCGACGAGGCCGAGATCGACCTGCGGCCGGGCGGGCTCGGGCGGGTCGCGTGGACGGGCGACCGCAGCGCCGAGATCCGGGTCGAGCGCGTCGAAGCGCCCGCGGTGTTCGGGTTCACCTGGCAGGTCGACGGGATGCCGGAGGACGATCCGCGGCGCACGTATGTCGAGTTCACCCTGCAGGAGCGGGGCGGCGGGACCCGGCTCACCGTCGTCGAATCCGGGTTCGCGCAGTTGCCGGACGGCCAGTATCCGGCGACTTATCGCTCGCACACCGAAGGCTGGGCGCGCGAACTGGACGAGCTGGCGGCCAGTCTCGATGCCGGCTGATTCCGAAGCGGTCGCCGAGCAGGTTTTCTCCGCGCTCGCCGATCCGACCCGGCGGGCGATCCTCGCCGAACTGGCCGCGCGGGGTCCGGCGACCGCGACCGACCTCGCGGCCCGGCTGCCGATCACGCGGCAGGCGATCGCCAAGCATCTCGGACTGCTGTCCGACGCCGGACTGGTCGCCGCGGAACCCGGCGAACGCCGCCGGGTGCGGTACCGGCTCGATTCCGCGCCGATGCGGGTCGCGCAGCAGTTCCTCGCCGCCCTCGCGCGGGACTGGGACGGTCCGCTCGCCGCGCTGCGGGCTCATCTCGACCGCGAAGAATGACCCGGGATTTCACTCAGATGAGTGACGGAGTCGGCCGACTGGCCACCGGCAAAGGGCCGGAAGAACGAGGGCGGCGCCCGCCAGTCCCCGTTGACTGGAAGCCATGAACAACAGCGTGCGGAACAAGGCGGTACTGACCACGACCGGGATCGCGGCTCTGGCCACGATCACGTCCTGCGGCATCGGCGCCTCGATCGAGGAGAAGTCGAACGGCCACGTGAAGGCGGTCTCCTACGACACCGGGAAACAGGGCAAGGCCAACGCGGACGCCCGGCTTCCGTCGTGGGTGCCCGACGACGCGAAGTCGGTCACCGAGCTGATCCGCACCACCGGTTCGGAACGGATCCTGCGCTACCAACCAGGTCCGTCGGATCTTCCCGCGCTGTGCAAGCCGGGAAAGGCCGAGGCGAAGGCTCCGACCCTCACCGCGGACTGGTGGCCGGCCGGCGAGCACAAGCGGATGGACAAGGACTGCGGCGGCTGGCACGTCGCGGTCGAGTCGGACGGCGTGTACGCGTACCAGGCCGAAACGGTGGCCAACGCGGACAAATAACAGTGGCCGCCCCGGAAACCCGGGGCGGCCACTGTCTGTCCTCTGTGGTCAGTTGGCGGGCGGCGTCAGCTTCAGCACCGTCGCGGTGGCTTGCCCGCGCGGGGTGCGGTAGCTGATTTCCTCGCCTGCTTTCGCGGTGGCCAGCGCGAGACCGAGCGGGCTGTCCGACGTGATCGCGTCGGCGTCCTCGCCGGGAAGGGTCACCACGGTGAACTCTTCCTCGTCACCGTCGGAAAAACGCAGCGAAACCCGCGTGCCGTCGGGAAGCAGCGAGCTGTCGTACGCGCCGTGCTCCAGCTTCGCGGTGACGTCGGCGATCTGCCGGTCCAGTCGCGCCGCTGCCTCGGCGCGGTCGATCACGTCCGCCTGGTCGGCGGCGTCCCCCGTGCGTTCCTGCTCGCCCGGCTGCGGCGACAGCGCCTCCCGTTGCGCGCGCAGGTCCGCGATTTCCTTCTCCAGCTGACGGCGCGCCGCCTCGCTGAGCCCCTTGTCCCCTGAGATCACCATGCCGGGCATTGTCCGCTGCGCGGACCGGGGTGGCCAATCCGGTTTTTCACCCGCCGGAAGACGTTGGGACGACTGGCCTAGGATTCAGGGCTGCCGTCCTGACAAACGTAACGAGGATCACCGTGACCGCCGTGCCCGGCCGCAGCACCCAGCTGTCGCCCAACCAGTTGCAGAAGCAGGAACTGATCGTCGAAGCGGCTCGCCAGGTCCTCGCCCGCGAAGGGCTCGCCGGCTGCACGGTACGCGCGATCGCCGAGGCCGGGCCGCTCACCAAGAGTGCGATCCATTACTACTTCGCCGACATCGACGTGCTCATCGACCGGGCGATGGCCGCGCACATCAACATTTTCGTCGCGGAACTGCGCAAGGTCGCGGACAAGCACTCCGACCCGCGCAAGCGGCTTTTCGCGGTGACCGAGGCCTACCTCGCCGAATTCGCCGACCATCCGCGCGGCGCGTTCCTCTGGTTCGAGTACTGGATCGCGGCCGGCCGCGCGCAGCATCCGCAGGCGATCGACGCCATGCTCACCTCGATCACCGAACTGCTCGTCGAACTCCTCGCCCCGCTCGACGTCGACGATCCGCGCGCCCGCGCCCGCTCGCTGCTGAGCTATCTGCTCGGCGCGGTGGTGCAGCAACGCGTCCGGCCGCGGTCGTCCGCGAGCCTCCGCGGCGACATCGAGGCGCTCTGCTTCGCCGGGTACCGCTGACGCCGCTTAGGCTCCCGGCATGCCTTTGTTCTCCTTGGACGGCGTCAGCCCGAAGGTTCACCCGGACGCCTGGATCGCCCCCACCGCCACCCTGATCGGCAACGTGACCGTCGAGAAGGACGCTTCGGTTTGGTACGGCGCGGTGATCCGCGCGGACTTCGGCCCGATCGTCATCCGCGAGGGCGCGAACATCCAGGACAACTCCGTGATCCACTCCGGACCCGAGATGACCGAGGTCGGCCGCAACGTGACCGTCGGGCACCAGTGCCTCGTGCACGACTGCACGGTCGGCGAACAGGCGTTGATCGGCAACGGTTCCACGGTGCTCGACCGCGCCGTGATCGGACCGCGCGCGTTCGTCGCCGCGGGCTCGACGGTCACGCCCGGCACCGAGGTCCCGGCGGAGACGATCGCGATGGGCAGCCCGGCGAAGAAGTTCGTGGAGCTGACCGATTCCGCGCGGGTGTGGGTCGAGCACAACGCGGCGGTCTACCAGGAACTCGCGCGGCGGCACCGGGGCGGCCTCGAGCAGGTCTGAGCCCGTTCCCGCGGAGCGGACGCGGGCTGGCGCGGTGCACTAAACTTCGTCCCGCAGCAGCGACTGGCGCATTCAAGAGGTGGAGCACCACCGGGGAGCGACGACGAGGCCGGCACCGCGCGCCTGGGTGCGGGCCACTGCAGAGCCGGAGCACGCCATGACACACCAGCCCGCCCTGTCCGCACTGTCCGCGGCGGATCCGCAGATCGCCGGCCTGGTCGAGGACGAGGCGAAACGCCAGCACGACAAGATCCGCCTGATCGCGTCCGAGAACTACGTTTCGCAGGCGGTGCTCGAAGCCACCGGCAGCGTGCTCACCAACAAGTACTCCGAGGGCTACGCCGGCAAGCGCTACTACGAGGGCCAGCAGTTCATCGACCAGGTCGAGCAGCTGGCGATCGAGCGCGCGAAGGCCGTCTTCGGCGTCGACCACGCGAACGTCCAGCCGTACTCCGGTTCCCCGGCCAACCTCGCGGTGTACCTGGCGTTCGCCAAACCGGGCGACACCGTGCTCGGCATGGCGCTGCCCGACGGCGGCCACCTCACGCACGGCTGGAGCGTGTCCGCGACCGGCAAGTGGTTCACGCCGGTCCGCTACGGCGTCCGCAAGGAAACCGGCCGCGTCGACCTCGACCAGGTCCGCGACCTCGCCCGCGAGCACCGGCCGAAGCTGATCTTCGCCGGCGGCACGGCCATCCCGCGCACCATCGACTTCCCGGCGTTCGCGGAGATCGCCCGCGAGGTCGACGCGGTGCTGGTCGCCGACATCGCGCACATCGCCGGCCTCATCGCGGGCGGCGCGCACCCGTCGCCGGTCGGCCACGCGCAGGTCATCACCACGACCACGCACAAGACGCTGCGCGGTCCGCGCGGCGCGATGATCCTCTCCGACGCCGAGCACGCCAAGGCCGTCGACAAGGCGGTGTTCCCGGGGCTGCAGGGCGGTCCGCACAACCACACGACGGCCGCCATCGCGGTCGCGCTGGGGGAGGCGCAGCAGCCGTCGTTCTCCGAGTACGCGCACACGATCGTCGCGAACGCCAAGGCGCTGGCCGAAGCGCTGGTCGAACGCGGGTACGACCTCGTCTCCGGCGGCACGGACAACCACCTGCTCCTGATCGACCTGACCAACAAGGCGGTGCCCGGCAAGCCCGCCGCGCAGGCGCTGGACCGCGCGGGCATCGAGCTGAACTACAACACCGTGCCGTTCGACCCGCGCAAGCCGTTCGACCCGTCCGGCATCCGGCTGGGCACGTCGGCGATCACCACGCGCGGGCTCAAGCCCGAGCACCAGGTGCAGGTCGCGGACTGGATCGACCGGACCGTGACCGCGCAGCAGGACGGCGCGCTGGACACGATCGCCGCGGAGATCCGCGAGTTCCTGCAGCCGTTCCCGATCCCGGGTTACCGCGAGTGAGGTCGTGAGTGGCGAAGCCGGTTAGAACCGGCTTCGCCACTCACGAGCTTTTGAGCTGGGTATTGATCCGCGCCGCCTGCCGCGTCAAGTGCTCGCTCTCGGCCAGGTTCGGCGCTTTCTTCGCAGCTTCGCTGTACAGCCGCGCCGCCGTGCCGAGGTCCCCGTCGCGTTCGTGCAGATACGCGGCAACCGCGTCGTGCCGCGGCAGCTTGGAATCCAGTTCCGCCAGCGCCTTCAGCCCAGCCCGAGGCCCGTCCGCCTCGCCCACCGCCACCGCCCGGTTCAGCCGGACGATCGGGCTGTCGGTCAGCGCGAGAAGCTCGTCGTACCACTCGACGATCTGCACCCAGTCGGTTTCCTCCGCGGCGGGCGCGTCGGCGTGCAGCGCGGCGATCGCGGCTTGCGCCTGGTACTCGCCGAGCTGGTCGCGGGCGAGTGCCGCCTGAAGGATGTCGACGCCCTCCGCGATCAGCCGGGTGTCCCAGAGACTCCGGTCCTGTTCGGCGAGCGGCACGAGGCTGCCGTCCGGCTTCGTCCGCGCGGCCCGGCGGGCGTGGTGCAGCAGCATCAACGCGAGCAGACCGGCCACTTCCGGATGGTCGAATCCCGCGGCGAGCTGCCGGGTGAGCCGGATGGCTTCGGCGGCGAGGTCGAGTTCGCCGGAGTAGCCCTCGTTGAACACCAGATACAGCACGCGCAGCACGGTCGCGACGTCGCCGGGCGCGTCGAACCGCACGTCGGACACGGTTTTCTTCGCGCGGCTGATCCGTTGCGCCATCGTCGCTTCCGGCACCAGATACGCCTGCGCGATCTGCTTCGTGGTCAACCCGCCGACCGCGCGCAGCGTGAGCGCGACGGCCGACGACGGCGTCAAAGACGGGTGCGCGCACAGGAAGCAGAGCTGGAGCGAATCGTCCACCGCGGCCGCCGGACCGGGCGGCGGCTCGGCGTCCACCGCCACTTCCCGGCCCCGGCGCGCGGATTCCGACCGCGTGGCGTCGAGGAACCGGCGCCACGCGGCGGAGATGAGCCACGCCTTCGGGTCGCGCGGCGGATCGTCCCGCCACGCCTCCAGCGCGCGGATCAGCGCTTCCTGCACGGCATCCTCGGCCGACGCGAAATCCGCTCCGCGGCGGACGAGGATGCCGATCACCGCGGGCACGAGCTCCCGCAGCAACTCCTCGTTCATTCGGTCACCGAGGGCGTCACGCCGTAGCAGGGGCGCAGTTCGAGCCATTCGTGGATCGGCTTGCCGCCCGCGCCGGGGGCCGCGGACAGTTCCCCGGCCAGTTCGAGCGCGCGCTCGTAGCTGTCGACGTCGATGAGCATCCAGCCCGCGATGACGTCCTTGGTCTCGGCGAACGGGCCGTCGGTGACCGGCGGGCGGCCCTCGCCGTCGAAGCGGACCCACGTCCCTTCCGGGGACAGCGCCTGCTCGCTGACGAACTCGCCGGTCTCCACGAGCCGGTCCGCGAAGTCGCGCATGTACTGGATGTGGGCGGTGACCTCCTCGGGCGTCCACTGGTCCATCGGGACGTCGTTCACCGAAGCCGGCGCGCCGCGGTAGTGCTTGAGCAGCAGGTACTTGGCCATCGTGGTTCTCCTCCGTGCTGGTGGCGGCTCGGTGCCGTCACGTTCGCGCCAGGGACGGAGCCGGTCGCGCGTTCTCGACATCGCCCGGCGAGAGATTAGCGTCACACGATATTTGGTTGATGAATGCAAGCTTTTCGGGAACAGTTGTGGCGAGCAAGTAGTTGAGAGATACAAGCAACTAGTACGACAGCATCAATCAGGCACTGAGGGAGACCACCATGAGCGACACCGCCACTGCGGAAGGGGGCGCCACCACGAACGGACGGCTTTCACACCGGCAGATCCTCACGGTTCTGTCCGGACTGATGCTCGGCATGTTCCTGGCGGCCCTCGACCAGACCATCGTGTCCTCGGCGATGAAGACCATCGCCGACGAACTGCACGGGCAGAGCCTGCAGGCCTGGGCCACCACCGCCTACCTGATCACCGCGACGCTTTCCACGCCGCTGTACGGCAAACTGTCCGACCTCTTCGGCCGCAAGCCGATGTACCTGACCGCGATCTCGCTGTTCCTCGCCGGTTCGCTGGCGAGCGCGATGGCCGGGTCGATGTACGAACTGGCCGCGTTCCGCGCGTTCCAGGGCCTTGGCGCCGGCGGTCTGATGTCGCTCGCGCTGGCGATCATCACCGACATCACCTCGCCGCGGGAACGCAGCCGCTACCAGGGCTACTTCATGGCCGTGTTCGGCGTCTCGAGCGTCGCCGGCCCGGTCGTCGGCGGGTTCTTCGCCGGACTCGACTCGTTCGCCGGCCTGACCGGCTGGCGCTGGGTGTTCATGGTGAACGTGCCGATCGCGCTCGCCGCGCTGGTCGTCGTGAGCAAGGTGCTGAACCTCCCGCACACCCGCGTGGACCAGAAGGTCGACTTCCTCGGAGCCGGCGCGCTGACGCTGGGCCTCGTGCCGCTGCTGCTCGTCGCCGAACAGGGCCGCGAATGGGGATGGGGTTCGCCCGCGTCGCTGGCGATGTACCTGGTCGGCGCGCTCGGCGTGGCCCTGTTCGTCCTGCAGGAACGCCGGATGGGCGACGCCGCGCTGCTGCCGCTCCGGCTGTTCCGCAGCGGGGTGTTCCGGGTGTCGACGCTGGTCACCGTGATCCAGGGCATCGGGATGTTCGGCGCGATGATGTCGCTGCCGCTCTACCTGCAGATCGTCAAGGGCGCGACGCCGACCCAGGCCGGGCTGCAGATGCTGCCGCTGACCCTGGGCATCATGGTCGCGAGCCTCGGCAGCGGCCGGATCATCACCCGGACCGGCCGGTACAAGGGCTTCGCGGTCGCCGGACTCGGGCTGATGGCCGCGGCGGTGTACTCGTTCTCGATGATCGGCGTGGACACCGCGCTCGGCGTGGTCATGGCCATCGCGTTCGTGCTCGGACTCGGCCTCGGCTCGACCATGCAGACGCTGACCCTGGCCGCGACGAACGACGTCACGCCCCGCGACATCGGGGTCGCGACCTCGTCGGTGACCTTCTTCCGGCAGATCGGCGGCACGGCGGGCACCGCGGTGTTCCTGTCGATCCTGTTCAGCACGGTCGGCGACCGGATCGCGGCGGCGGTCCGCTCGGCGATGGCCTCCCCGGCCTACACTGCGGCGCTGGCGCAGCACCCGGAGTTCGCCCGGCAGCTGGCCGGCGGCGGGCTCGACGTGAACGACACCTCGTTCCTGTCGAAGCTCGACCCGGTGCTCGCCCGGCCGATCCTGGAAGGGTTCTCCAGCTCGATGAGCACGGTGTTCCTGATCGGCGGCGCGGTGCTGACCGTCGGGTTCGCGCTGGTCTGGCTGCTGCGGGAGAAGCCGCTGTCGGACAAGTCGGCCATGGAGCAGCGCGCCGAGCAGGAAGCGGGCGAACTGGCCCTCGCGGGCTGATCGGGCAGTAAAAAGGGCCGTCCACCTCTCCGGTGGACGGCCCTTTTTCGCGTGGCTCAGTGGTGCTCTTCGCCGTTGATCTCTTCCTTGGCGAGGCGGTCCTTCTCGCGCTCGTACGAGCGGGCGATCTCCGACTCGGCCTCGGCGCGGCTCACCCAGGACGAGCCCTCGACGCTCTTGCCCGGCTCGAGGTCCTTGTAGACCTCGAAGAAGTGCTGGATCTCGAGCTTGTGGAACTCGTTCAGGTGGTGGATGTCCCGCAGGTGCTCGAGACGCGGGTCGTTCGTCGGGACGGCGAGGACCTTGTCGTCCGGGCCCTTCTCGTCGGTCATCCGGAACATGCCGATCGCGCGGCAGCGGATCAGGCAGCCGGGGAACGTCGGCTCCTGGACGAGCACGAGCACGTCGAGCGGGTCGCCGTCCTGGCCGAGCGTGTCGTCGATGAAGCCGTAGTCGGCCGGGTACTGGGTCGCGGTGAACAGGGTCCGGTCGAGCTTGATCCGACCGGTCTTGTGATCGACCTCGTACTTGTTGCGCTCCCCCTTGGGGATTTCGATCGTGACGTCGAATTCCACGGCCGTCCTCGCTGCTTCTTCACTCTCGGTGTGCCACGCGCTCGTGGGCGGCAACCTCATGACCTCGTTGACGTCACTAGTGTGGACTACGCCCCGTCGGCGGGTCGCGCCGATGTCGGCCAGACGGCATGTGACCTTGGCCCCTCCGGGGGCGGGTGAGAAGGAGTGGTGGGTGCCGGAAAACGACCAGCCGAGGTGGCCCACGGGCGACGAGGACACCTCGTCCCAGGCGGACCGGGCGACCTCCCGCCTCCCCCTGCCCAAGCGCGACGCGGGGGCCACCGCGCAGCTTTCCGTGCCGAATGTCACACCGGGCGACGGGCCGGGATCGTGGTTCCGGCCGAACGTCCCGCCGGAGGAGGTCCCCGGGCTCAACGCGCCCTCGAACGCTCCCGTCCCGCCGCCGGAGCCGCCGCGGTCGAACCTCGCGGACCGGATGAGCGGCGCCTCGGTGCCCGCCCGGCCCGAGGAGCAGAAACCGCAGGCTCCGTGGGTGCCCGTGGAGGGTCCGACCCGGTTCGCGGCCGGGGTGCCGCGGCCGGACGGCGAGGAGACGGTGCAATCCTCGAAGGTCGCCAAGGATGCGGCGGAGGGTTCCGCCGAGCAGACGGTCCGGGCGCAGCCGAACGTCTCGCCCGGGCAGCAGGAGTCGTCGCCCGCTTGGCAGGCCGCGCGGAAGCCGGGGAACTCGCTGTTCGAGCCCGCCGGAGCGGAGGCTTCCGGCGAGGGGCAGGGGTGGAAGCCGTTCCAGTCCGGCCAGTCCGCCGGGTCTGCTCGGCCGGAGGAGAAGCAGGGGCAGCAGTTCGCCGCGTTCCGGGACGAAACGCCGGGGACGGGCGAGAACAACCAGGGTTGGGCCGCGTTCCGCCCGATCGTCGCGCGGGACGAGCAGGGGCAGGAGCCGCCCAAGGAGGGCTGGACCGCCTTCCGCAACGACTCCGGCGACGCTGCCAGCTCCGCTCAGCCGGGTCGTGGCGGCGAAGAGACGCAAGGGGCCAGCTCCGCTGGTCAGGCTCAGTCCGGCCGCGCCGAGGAGCAGAACCAGCCCGGCCTCCGCGGCGAATCGGCCTCGGTCGCCGGTTCCGCCGCCGCGCGGCTCAACCCCGACCAGCCCGGTCGTCCGGGCAACGACCCGCAGGCGGGTCAGTCCGACCGGCGAGACGAACCGCGGGCCGACCGGAACGAATCCGGTGCGGAGCCGTGGTCGCAGCAGATCGAAATCCCCGTCCGTCCCGCGCTGCCCGAACCCGCGCCCGGCACCGTCCCGCCCGCAGGCGGCCAGGTGCGGCCGATGCGGATCGATCCGTCCGGAGGCCAGTTCCCGGCGGAGGCGACCGTCGGGATCCCGCGCCCGGCCGAAGGCTTCCCCGTCGCGCCCGAGGGTCCCTCCGAGGCGACGATCGGCATCCCCCGGCCCGCGGACGGCTTCGCCGAACGCCCAGGTCCGGAGCAGATTCCGCCGCGCCCCGACGCGGAGCAGTCGCCTCCCGAGCCGCCTGCCAGCGCCGGGCCGGTCCCGGCCGCGGGCGACGCGCCGAAGAAGTCTCGCCGGAAGGCGCTGATCCTGGCGCTCGTCGTGCTGCTTTTGCTGGCTGCCGCGGGCGGTGCGTCCGCGGTGCCCGCCGTGTCCAACCGGCTCGGGCTGCCGTGGGCGCCGAACGCGCCGAAGGGCAGCGAACCGGACCCCGCCGACGCCAGCCTCGCGCTGCACGGCCCGGACACCTCCGGCCAGGGACCGTCCGCGAACGGCGTGGCCGCGAAGCTGTCCGGCCCCGCCGGTGCGGCCGCGCTCTCGCAGCTCAGCGGCAGTGTGATCGACCCGGCCAGCGGCACGGTGCTGTGGGACCACGCGTCGAACACCCCGCTGACCCCGGCGTCGACCACGAAGATCCTCACCGTCTCCGCGGCGCTGCTCGCGATGGAGCCGACGAAGCGGATCTCCACCAAGATCGTCCAGGGCGCGCAGCCGGGCACGGTGATCATCGTCGGCGGCGGCGACCCGTCGCTGACCGCGCTGCCGGTCGGCACCGATTCGCCGCTGTACCCCGGTGCGGCGCACGTCGACGACCTCGTCAACCAGGTCAAGAAGGCCGGCGGCGACGTCAAGAAGGTGCAGCTCGACGCGAGCGCCTTCAGCGGTCCGAACACCGCCCCGGGCTGGGAGCCGAGTGACGCGCCGTCGCTGTACGGCGCGCCGATCGTCCCGGCCATGACCGACGGCGGCCGCGGCAACCCGAAGGTCGACGAGACCATGCGCTCGGGCAACCCGGGAACCGCGCTCACCCAGCTCGTCGCGGACAAGCTCGGGGCGAGCCCGGCGGGCCCCGCCAAGGCCCCGGAAGGCGCGAAGGTGCTCGGCGAAGTCCAGTCGGCTCCGCTGCCGGACCTCGCGTACGCGCTGCTGCAGATCTCCGACAACGTGCTCGCCGACTCGCTCGGCCGCCAGGTCGCGATGGCCACCGGCGGGGAAGCGTCGTTCGCCGGAGCCTCCGCGGCGGTGAAGAAGGTGTTGGCGGACCACGGTTTCGACGTCAACGGCCTGCAGCTGTTCGACACGAGTGGACTGTCCAATCAGAACAAGGTGCCGGCCAGGCTGCTGGCGCAGGTGCTCGCCGCGGCGGCCGGTCCGGACGGCAAGGACCCGAACACGCCGAAGCTGCGTCCGCTGCTGGCCGGTCTGCCGGTCGCGGGCAGCCCGGAGGGCACTCTGCACGGCCGCTACCACTCCGGCGAAACCCAAGGGGGCAAGGGCTGGGTGCGCGCCAAGACCGGCACGCTCACCGGCGTCAACACCCTCGCCGGGTATGTGCTCGACAGCGACAACCGCGTGCTCGCCTTCGCGTTCATGTCCAACGGTTCGGAGAAGAACTCCGGGCAGGCGGCGCTCGACGTGCTGGCGACCGCGTTGCGCGGCTGCGGCTGCAAATAGCATGGCGCTGGGCCGACTCGCTGAACCCGCTCGGCTGAGCTGCCCACAATCCGCGGCCGGAAGGTAGCGTCGGAGGGGTGAGCCAGGAAACCGAGACCCGACGGCGGCCCATGGTCGACTGGGACCGGGCAGCCGCCACCGGCGCGCTGCTGGTGCGCGGCGGCCCGCAGGTCGCGCGCGGCGAGGCCGACCGCGCGGTGGTCGACCTGCGGGAGCTGACCGCCGAGGCGGAGGGGCACGTCCGCGAGCTGACCGGCCTCGGCCAGGACCTGCCGTTGCTGCCCGGCACCGTGGTCGACCGGCCCGGCTGGGTCCGGTCCGCGGCGTCCGGTCTCGGCGTGCTCACCGGCCGCGCGCTGCCCGCCGCGCAGGGCGGTCCGCTCGGCCCGATCCTGGCGTCCGGCGCGGGCGTGCAGACCGGCTTGCTGCTGGCGTTCCTGGCCTCCCGCGTGCTCGGCCAGTACGACCCGTTCGGCGGCCCGGAGAACAAGGGCGAGCTGCTGCTGGTCGCGCCGAACGTGGTGGCCGCCGAACGCGCGATGAAGGTGCCCTCGCACGATTTCCGGCTGTGGGTCTGCCTGCACGAGTGCACGCACCGGCTGCAGTTCACCGCCGTGCCGTGGCTGCGCGACTACTTCGCCGACGAGGTCGAACGGCTGGTGTCCGGGCTCGCGGAGAGCTCCGCCGAGGGGCTGGCCGAATTGGTCGGCAGGCTGCCCGACGCGCTGCGCAACCGCGGCAAGGGCGGCGGGATCGCGGAACTGCTGCAGTCGCCGAAGCAGCGTTCGGTGTTCGACCGGCTGCTGGCGTTGTCCACGCTGCTGGAAGGCCACGCGGACTACGTGATGGACGCGGTCGGCCCGCAGGTCGTGCCGAGCGTGGAACAGATTCGCGCCCGGTTCACCGCGCGTCGGCAGGGCGGCGGGCTGTTCGACCGGCTGCTGCGCGCGGTGCTCGGTCTCGACGCGAAGATCCGCCAGTACGAGGAAGGCGCGAAGTTCACGCGGCACGTGGTCGACGCGGTCGGCATGGACGGGTTCAACAAGGTGTGGCGCTCGCCGAACACGTTGCCGACCCGCGCCGAGATCGCCGACCCAGCGGCCTGGGTGCGGCGCCTGCACGGGTGAGCGCGCTCGCCGCGGTCCGGACAGCGGTCCGCGATTTCCTTGCGACAGTCGCTGTTCCCGGCGAAGTGTGCGTCGCGGTGTCGGGCGGCGCGGACTCTCTCGCGCTCGCTGAAGCGACGGCGTACGTCCTTCGGCACCGAGACGTCCGTACGCGAGCGCTTGTCGTCGATCATGGTCTTCAGGCCGATTCAGCCGCCGTAGCCAGTGAAGCAGCGACGGTCGTGAAGGGCCTTGGCGTTGACGCCGTGGAAGTGCATGCCGTACACGTCGTCGGCAAAGGCGGTCCCGAAGCAGCCGCGCGCGCCGCGAGGTACCACGCGCTGCGCGAAGCGTTGCCAAACGGCGAAGGGCTCGTACTGCTCGGCCACACGCAAGACGATCAAGCTGAGACAGTGCTGCTCGGTCTGGGCCGCGGCTCTGGACCGCGCTCGCTGGCTGGCATGCGCCCGCACGATCCGCCGTGGGGACGTCCGCTGCTCGGCATCACTCGCGCGCAAACCGTCGCGGCGTGCACAGAACTCGGCCTAGAGCCGTGGCAAGACCCGCACAACGCAGACCCGCGCTTCACCCGCGTACGGCTGCGTACGGAGGCACTGCCGCTCCTGGAGGACGTGCTGTCGGGTGGAGTAGCTCCAGCTTTAGCCCGTACGGCCGCACAACTGCGCGAGGACACCGAGGCGTTGGACACACTCGCCGCGCGCGTACACGAGCGCGCGGTCCGCGAAGACGACCTCGACGTAGCCGTGCTCGCCGCCGAGCCCGCTGCGCTGCGCAGACGGGTTCTCCGCAGGTGGCTGCTGGACTCCGGGGTCCGCGAACTGACCGACGCGCACCTGCGTTCGGTCGACGCGCTAGTGGCCCGTTGGCGGGGTCAGGGCGGGGTGTGGCTGCCGGGCAACTTGGAGGCTCGACGGCGGCGTGGCAGGCTCTCGCTTGCCGGACCCGAACCCACCACCCGAGGGGAATGACGCGTGTACGAGGGCGAGATCGCCTCCGTGCTCATCACCGAGCAGCAGATCAAGGACAAGATCGCGGAGCTGGCGGCGAAGATCGCCGCGGACCACCCGGAAAACGGCCAGGGCGACCTCCTCCTGGTCGGCGTCCTCAAGGGCGCCGTCATGTTCATGACCGACTTCGCGCGGGCGCTTCCGGTGCCGACGCAGCTGGAGTTCATGGCCGTGTCGTCCTACGGGTCTTCGACCTCGTCGTCGGGGGTGGTGCGGATCCTGAAGGACCTCGACCGCGACATCGCCGGGCGCGACGTGCTGATCGTCGAGGACATCGTCGACTCCGGGCTCACCCTGTCCTGGCTGCTGAAGAACCTGGCGAGCCGGAACCCGGCCTCGCTCGAGGTCGTCTCGCTGCTGCGCAAGCCGGAAGCCGTGAAGGTCGAGGTGCCGGTCAAGTACATCGGCTTCGACATCCCCAACGAGTTCGTCGTCGGCTACGGCCTCGACTACGCCGAGCGCTACCGCGACCTGCCCTACATCGGAACGCTCGACCCGCACGTCTACACGTCCGGATAGTCCGGACCAGCACGGTCGGCGGCAATCCTTCCGGATGCGGAACCCGGATGCCCGAAATCGCGTCATAGGGCTCGACCAGGTGCGTTAACCTATGCGAAGACCTATTGCCATGCGGACGAGTGACACCAGCCGACGGGCTGGTCCTCGCGCGGGGGAACGGAGAGAGGGCAGATGGGCAACAACAGCTCGGCGGATGCCGCGGCGTTCAAGAACGCCGCTGTCAACGGCCAGGTCGGAATCGACCCGGATGCCGCGCAGACCGTGCTGAAGAAGATCCGGACCGGGCGGGACGCGATCGAAGCTCTTCTGAACAGCGCGGGCACGCTCGCGCAGCCGCCGAAGCTCGGCGCGAACCCGGTCGGCAAGGCGATGGCGACCAAGTTCGTGCAGCGCGCCGACGGCGGCGGCGATTCCTACTCGTCCGCGCTGCAGAACCTGCTCAGCCAGTACCAGGCAGCGGAGGAAGGCATCGTCGCGGCGATGTCGCGCTACCACGAGTTCGACCAGTCCGCAGGCGACCCGTTCCGCACCAAGGCCTGACGTCCTAGGGGGATCACGCAGTCATGGCACCGAACACCAGCACCTCGGCCCCGGGCGGCTCCGTCCCGGACGGCTCGGGCTACAACACTTCCGGTTACGGCACGTCGTCCTCGGCCCCGGCGCCGGGCTCGACCGTGGCGATGGGCTCGAACCCCGCGGCCAGCGACATCGTCGCGTCGGCGCGCAGCAGCTCCGGCGGCTTCGAGATCGGCGGCGACCGCGCCATCGGCAACCCGCCGAACTGGCAGGCGCAGGAAAGCCACCAGCTCTACGTCGGCGCGACCACGGACAACGACCCGGGCACCGCCGAGTCCACCGGGCAGCACTGGGCCAAGCACGGCACCGAGCTGAAGCAGGCGTCCGACGACCTGTACAACGCGATCACCGAACTGGGCAACGTCTGGGTCGGCCAGGGTGCGGCGGGCGCGCAGGGCGCGCTCGTGGCGATCGCCAACTCGGGCACGCAGGCCTCGGACGCCGCGCACACGATGGCCGACCGGCTCGCCCGCCAGGCCGCCGCGGCCGCCGAGGTCAAGAAGATGCCCGCCCCGCGCGACTACGACCCGAAGCAGGCCATGGCGGCCGCGCTCGCGGGCGGTCCGGCCGCGCTGGCCGCGGACCAGAAGGCGCAGGCGGACGCGGCGAACGACGTCAAGGCGCAGCAGGTCGCGTTCTTCAACGCCTACACCCAGGCGATGAGCGAGGTCGACAGCTCCACCCCGAGCTTCGGCCCGGACTCGCTCGGCATGAAGCCGACGGCGACGCACTTCAACGGCAACTCGTTCAACAACGTCAACGACATCGGCCACACCGACGCTCCGGGCGCGCTCGGCTCCCCGGCCAGCTTCGGCACGGTGGGCGCGCACGGCGCGGTCGGCGGCGCGGGCGTGGCCGGACACGGCGCCCCGGCGCACGTTTCGGCCGACTCGGGCAAGTACGGCACCGCCGGCTTCGAGGGCGGCAGCGGGCTCGCCGCGGGTGCCGGCGTCGGCACCGGTTCCGGCGTCGGCGTCGGCTCGGCTCCGATCGCCTCCGCTCCCGCGAGCACGGGCGGCAGCGGGGTCGGCGCCGCGCTCGGCCTCGGCGCCATCGGCGCGGGAGCCGGGTTCGCCGGCGGCAAGCTCGGCGAGGGCAACCGCAGCGGTTCGCGCAAGGAGGAGGAAGGCAAGACCTCCGCGGCGGCCGAGCACCAGAGCGGGCAGAGCGCCGCGTCGGCGGCCCCGCAGCAGCAGGGCGTCGTCCCGGCGGGCGGCACCATCGGCCAGTCGCAGGGCATGAGCCCGATGGGCGGCATGGGCGGGGCGGGCGCGCACGGCGCCGGCGAAGAGGACGAGGAGCACACGCACGCTTCGTTCCTCATCGAACCGGACCCGGACGACGCGTTCGGGGCCAACCAGGCCACTCCGCCGCCGGTCATCGGCGCGTGGTCGGACGACGACAACTGACGCACCTCTCGCGGGCGCGTGACCGGACCGGTCACGCGCCCGCGAGCGTTCGCAAACACTCGGGGTAGGGGGTTGGTCGATGCCGAACGCGGAGCTGCTCGCGCCGATCGAGGTGGACTTCCTGTGGGAGTCGGCCGGGATGGGCGAGCTGCCGTATCCGCTGCGGATCCGTTCGCACGGCGCGACGATGGACGAGCGCTCGGCGCTGCGCACGCGCACGCTCGGCGCACTGGCCGACCGGGGGCTCGCCGACAACCGGGGCAGGCCCGCCCCGCACGTCGAGGACTACTTCGGCATCCTCGCCTCGCCGGACGTCAGCCTCGACACCGTCCAGCTGCTCGACCCGAACGGCGAACCGCTGCTCGCGGTCGCGGGCAGCGCCAACGGCGAAGGCCTGTTCGCCGTGCAGGACCAGCGCGGGCTGCATCTGCACCCGTGCGCGCCGGACGGCCTGGCCACGGCGATCATCTCGCTCCTGCCGGGCGCTCCGCGCGGCACCGAGAAGTCGATCACCGTGCCGCTGGAGCAGCTGGTCGGCGCGTCCGGGGTCGACTTCATGCAGCGGCGCGGCAACCAGGTCGACGCGTCCGGCCGCGCGAGCGTCGACGAGGACCGCAAGGCACTCGCCCGGCTGCACGCCCAGCAGCGCCTGCGCGGCGGCCAGATCGGCGCGAACGCCCGCAACCGTCTCGGCGGCCGCAGCCGGTCGGCGGTGCTGAGCTGGTTCGACACCGAAACCGGCCGGTACTTCACGCAGGCAAGCCAGGGCCACGACGGACGCGACTGGATCACCATCGCGCCCGCCGACCCGGCGACGCTGCGGCACCGGCTCGGCGAAATGCTCGCCGGGGTGGCCGACCAGGCCAGCGCGGGCGCGTTCTGACCAGCCGACCGGCCCCGGGCCCGCTGAGCTGAACCCGCCCCATGGTGGCATTGGGGCGCTTGAAGACCGCGGATCCGGCGCTACGCTGGGCGGGAAATCGTTGACCGGAGGGTGAGCAGCACCGGATGCACCAAGAGTTCTTCTCGCCGCTCGCGTTCGACTTCCTGTGGGAGTCGATGGAGCTGGGCGAGCTGCCCTACCCGCTGCGCGTGCGCTCGCACGGCGCGACCGAGAACGAGCGCGTGTCGCTGCGGCACCGGGTCGACACCGAGCTGAAGGCCCGCGGCGTCCGCGACGCGCGCGGCCGGGTCGAACCCGACGTCGAAGACTGGCTGACGCTGCTCGCGCGCGCCCCGCATTCGATCGACGCGCTGCACATCCCGCAGTTCGAGGCGCATCCGGTCGCGCTGCTCGCCGCGGGCGACGAGCGCACCGGCGTGGTCGCGATCCAGGACGCCGACGGCATCTGGCTGCGCGCGATCCCGCCGGACGGGCTGGTGTCCACGATCGTCGAACTGCTGCCCGGCGGCCCGCGCGGCAGTGAGGCGTCGGTCACGCTTCCGCTGGACGAGGCGCTGCACACCCAGCCGATCCGGGTTCCGGTCGCCGCGGGCGGCGGGCAGTCCGAGGACAAGGGCGGACGGCGGGCGAAGCGGCAGTCGCTCAGCGAGCGCGCCACCGTCGACCCGCGCGAGACCTACGCGCTCATCGCGGGCCAGCCTCGGCTGCGCGGCGGTCAGCTCGCAGCGAACAGCCGGTCAGCGCTGGGAACCCGGCAGCGGTCGCGGGTGCTCGGCTGGTTCGACACCGCCACCGGACGGTATTTGAGCTTGTCGAGGGCGGGTTCGGACGGCCGCGAATGGGTCACCGTCGCCCCGGCGGACCCGGCCACGCTGCGGAGCAGGCTGGGTGAAATGGTGGCCTCGGTGGCGGTCGACACCCGCTAGCGGGGCGACGTCACGTCCCGGACCGGGAACCCTCGCGCGGGATTGGCCGTTGACCTGCGAGAGGCTCGCCAGGCTTCCCCGCCCGCCCGGACGGTACCCTGGTGGGACGGGTGCCCTGCGGCGCCCACGGGTTGTCAAGATCGCGATGGCGGGTATCACAGGAGCCGCCCAACCAGGGAGGGTCGAGGCCGCAAGGGCCGAGTCGTATGAACCGGAAGAGCGTGCTCAGGAACCCACTGCTGTGGATCGTCGCGGGGTTGCTGGCGGTGTTCGCCTACAACACGATCTTCGACAGTGATCGTAGCTACACCGAGGCTCCTATCTCCACGGCGATGCAGCAGGTCAAGGCTGGACACGTCAAGGAAGCGAGCCTCGAGGACAAGGAGCAGCAGCTCAAACTGCTGCTCACGCAGAAGATCGACATCGACGGCCAGCAGACCGACAAGGTCCTCGCGCAGTTCCCCGGCGGTGCGACCGACGACATCTACAAAGAGCTTCTCGGCGCGAACGTCGACAACCAGGCGAACCATCCGATCAAGTTCACCACCAAGGTCACCCAGCAGAGCCTGCTGACCCAGATCCTGATCTTCGCGATCCCGCTGGCGCTGGTGCTCGGCCTCCTGATGTGGATGATGAACAACGCCCAGGGCGGCGGGAACCGCGTCCTGAACTTCGGCAAGTCGAAGGCGAAGCAGCTCAACAAGGACATGCCGAAGACGACCTTCGGCGACGTCGCGGGCGCGGACGAAGCGGTCGAAGAGCTGTACGAGATCAAGGACTTCCTGCAGAACCCGGCGCGCTACCAGGCGCTCGGCGCGAAGATCCCGAAGGGCGTGCTGCTCTACGGGCCGCCCGGTACTGGTAAGACGCTGCTCGCGCGTGCGGTCGCGGGCGAAGCGGGCGTGCCGTTCTACACGATCTCCGGTTCGGACTTCGTCGAGATGTTCGTCGGCGTCGGCGCTTCCCGGGTCCGCGACCTCTTCGAACAGGCGAAGCAGAACGCGCCGTGCATCATCTTCGTGGACGAGATCGACGCGGTCGGCCGCCAGCGCGGCGCCGGCCTCGGCGGCGGCCACGACGAGCGCGAGCAGACGCTGAACCAGCTGCTGGTCGAGATGGACGGCTTCGACGCCCGCGGCGGCATCATCCTGATCGCGGCCACCAACCGCCCGGACATCCTCGACCCGGCGCTGCTGCGCCCGGGCCGGTTCGACCGGCAGATCCCGGTGTCCGCGCCGGACCTGCTCGGCCGCAAGGCGATTCTCGAGGTGCACGCCAAGGGCAAGCCGATCGCGCAGGGCACTGACCTGACCGGGCTGGCCAAGCGCACCGTCGGCATGTCCGGTGCGGACCTGGCCAACGTGCTGAACGAGGCCGCGCTGCTCACCGCCCGCGAGAACGGGCACGTGATCACCGACGCCGCGCTCGAGGAATCGGTCGACCGCGTGGTCGGCGGTCCCGCGCGCAAGAGCCGGATCATCTCCGAGAAGGAGAAGAAGATCACCGCCTACCACGAGGGCGGGCACGCGCTCGCCGCGTGGGCGATGCCGGACATCGAACCGGTGTACAAGCTGACGATCCTGCCTCGCGGCCGCACCGGCGGGCACGCGCTGCTGGTGCCCGAGGACGACAAGCAGCTGATGACCCGGTCGGAGATGATCGGCCGGCTGGTGTTCGCGATGGGCGGCCGCACGGCCGAGGAGCTCGTGTTCCACGAGCCCACCACCGGAGCGTCGTCGGACATCGAGCAGGCGACGAAGATCGCCCGCGCGATGGTCACCGAATACGGCATGAGCGCGCGGCTGGGCGCGGTGAAGTACGGCCAGGAGCAGGGCGACCCGTTCCTCGGCCGGTCCGCGGGCCGCCAGGCCGACTACTCGCTCGAGGTGGCGCACGAGATCGACGAGGAGGTGCGCAAGCTCATCGAGACCGCGCACACCGAGGCGTGGCACGTGCTGAACACCTACCGCGACGTGCTCGACAACCTGGTCATGGAGCTGCTGGAGAAGGAAACGCTGCAGCGCAAGGACCTCGAGCGGATCTTCGCGACGGTCGAGAAGCGCCCGCACATCACCGTCTTCAACGAGTTCGGCGAGCGCACGCCGTCGGACAAGCCGCCGATCAAGACCCCGGGCGAGCTGGCGATGGAACGCGGCGAGCCGTGGCCCCCGCCCGCTCCGGAGAAGGAAAAGCCCGCTCTGCAGCCCGCTCCGACCCCGGTCGGCACGGCCCCGGGCGCGGGCGAACTGCCCGGCGGCCCGCCGTACCAGGCTCCGGACCCGAACGCGAACCCGTACGCCCCGCCGCCGAACGGCGGCCGTCCGGGCGGGCCGAACGGCCGCTGGGGCCAGCCGTATGGTGGTCAGCAGCAGCCGGGCGGTCCGGCAGGCGGCGGCTACCAGCCCGGTGGCCCGGGCGGTGCGCAGAGCGGGCCGCCGAACTACGGGGCGCCTCCGGGCTGGACCCCGGCGACGTCCCCGGGCGGCCAGCAGCCGTGGCGCCCCGCCGAAGACCGTCCGCGTGAGCAGGGCTGGTTCGCCGACGGCGCGAACGGCCAGCAGCCGGACGAGGGGCAGCATCGGCGTGACGTCGACGGATCAGACAAGCAGTAAAGACGGCATCCGCCCGGTCTTCGATCAGGACCGGGCGGAGCGCGCCGTTCGCGAGCTGCTGCTCGCCTGCGGCGAAGACCCGGATCGGGACGGTCTCCAGGACACCCCGGCCCGGGTCGCTCGCGCTTACCAGGAGATGTTCGCCGGCCTCTACACCGATCCGGACGAGGTGCTGGCGCGGACGTTCGACGAATCGCACGAGGAACTCGTGCTCGTCACGGACATCCCGATGTACTCCAACTGCGAACACCACCTCCTCCCCTTCCATGGCGTAGCCCACGTCGGCTACATCCCGAACGGCGAGGGCAAGGTCACCGGGCTGTCGAAGCTCGCCCGGCTGGTGGACCTCTACGCTCGCCGCCCGCAGGTGCAGGAGCGGCTCACCTCGCAGATCGCCGACGCGCTGGACCGGAAGCTGGAGCCGCGCGGCGTGATCGTGGTCATCGAGGCCGAGCATCTGTGCATGTCGGTGCGCGGAATCCGCAAACCGGGTTCGCGGACCACCACGTCGGCGGTGCGCGGGATGCTGCGGTCGTCGGCGACGTCGCGGGCCGAGGCGATCGAGCTGATCCGGGGGCGTCGGTGATCCCCCGGCCGGGGCGGTGCGCCGTGATGGGCGTGCTGAACGTGACACCGGATTCGTTCTCCGACGGCGGCCGCTACCTCGATCTCGACCAGGCGCTGGAGCACGCGCGCGAAATGTGGGCGCGCGGTGCGGACCTGATCGACGTCGGCGGCGAGTCGACGCGGCCGGGCGCCTCGCGGGTCGACGCGGAGACCGAGGCCGCGCGCGTCTTGCCGGTGATCCGCCAGCTGGCTTCCGAAGGCGTCGTGCTGTCCGTCGACACCACGCGGGCCGCGGTCGCGGAGGCGGCGGTGGCGGCTGGGGCGAAGGTGATCAACGACGTGTCCGGCGGGCTCGCCGATCCGGCGATGGGGCGGGTCGCGGCGGAAACCAAGGCTCCCTGGGTGCTGATGCACTGGCGCGGGCACAGCAAGGACATGAACGCGCTGGCCACGTACACCGACGTCGTCGCCGAAGTGCGCGGCGAGCTGCTGCAGCGGGTCGACGAGGCGATCGCGGCCGGGGTCGCCGAAAGCGAGATCGTGCTCGACCCCGGTCTCGGGTTCGCGAAGCACGCCGAGCACGACTGGGCGTTGCTGCACGGGCTGGATTCGTTGCTGCAGCTGGGTTTCCCGGTTTTGGTGGGCGCTTCGCGCAAACGCTTCCTCGGCCGGTTGCTGGCCGGGAAGGACGGCGTGCCGAGGCCGCCGGACGGACGCGAGGTCGCCACGGCGTCGATCTCGGCGCTGGCCGCGGCGGCGGGTGCTTGGGGCGTGCGGGTGCACGAGGTGGGGGCTTCACTGGACGCCGTGGCGGTGGCCGCGGCCTGGCAGCAAGGACGGGCCGATGGCTGACCGCATCACGCTCACGGGTCTGCGCGTGTTCGGCCGACATGGCGTCTTCGACCACGAGAAGCGCGACGGACAGGAATTCGGCGTCGACATCGTCGCGTGGCTCGACCTCGGGCCTGCCGCGGCGTCGGACGACCTGACCAAGACGCTGCACTACGGCGAGCTGGCCGAATTGGCGGCCGGGATCGTCGCCGGGGAGCCGTACGACCTGATCGAGAGCGTCGCCGGGAAGATCGCCGACGAGGTCATGCGCGACGACCGGCTGACCGCCGTCGAGGTCACCGTGCACAAGCCGTCCGCGCCGATTCCGCTGACCTTCGACGACGTCGCGGTCACCGTCCGGCGGGAGCGGTGAGCCGCGCGGTCCTGTCGCTGGGCTCCAACCTCGGCGACCGGCTCGGTTACCTGCGCAGCGCGGTCGACGCGGTGCGCCCGGCGCTCGTCGCGGTGTCCGGCGTGTACGAGACGAAAGCCTGGGGCGTCGAGGACCAGCCGGATTTCCTGAACGCGCTGTGCGTCGTCGACGACCCGGCGCGAGACCACTGGGCGTGGCTGCGCGCCGGGCAGGCGGCCGAACAGGCGGCGGGCCGGGTGCGCGAACTGCGCTGGGGCCCGCGCACGCTGGACGTCGACGTAGTGACAGTGCAGGGCGTCACGTCGGACGATCCGGAACTGCTGCTGCCGCATCCCGGGACCCCGGACCGGGCGAGCGTGCTGATCCCGTGGCTCGAGATCGACCCGGACGCCGAGGTTCCCGGGCGCGGCCGGGCCGCCGACCTGCTCGCCCGGCTGCCGGAGGCTGACCGGGCGGGCGTTGTCCTGCGGCCCGACCTGACCTTGTCGTGAGTGCTTAGGCCGGTGCTAACCGGTGCCGGCGCTCACGAGGCCCGCAGCGCCGCCAGCAGGAACTGCACTTCTTCCTGGCGGCTGGGGATCGCGGGCCAGCCGTTGATGGTCGCGAGCAGCTGCCAGTACCGCTCGGCGCGCGGATCCGCCCCGACGGCGATTCCGTCGGCCATCCGGTAACGGACCGCCGGGTCGGCCGGGTCCTGGTCGGGGCGGGCCGAAGCGGTCGCGACCGCGTCCGCCAGCGCCCGTCCCGCCGGGGAGTCCGGCGCGTGGCCCGCGTCGAGCGCGGACCGGGCGTCGGTCATCCAGGCGCCCCAGTTCTCCTGCTGGGCCTTCGTCGGCTGCTCGTATTCGCCCGCTTCCCGCGTGGCCGAATGCCGTTCGCTCATCGTGCGGACGGACTGCCGGAAGTCCGGGTCCTGCACGAGTTCGGCGAATTCGATCCAGGCCTCGAGCTGCTCCGGCGCCGGATCATCCGGAAGATCCGGTTTCGCCGATTGCATTCGCGCGTAGAACTCGGGGTCGACCTCGAGCCCGTCCATCATTTCGGCCCAGAACTCGTCGACCAGACGGCGGCGTTCCTCGTCCGGCATTTGGGCGATGCGATTCATCAGTTTCACTTCCTCCAGCTCGGAATCCCGTTTCAGCACCGCGCGCAATACCGCGCGGCGCAGCCGCAACCGCCGGATCTGCTCGTCGAGGGCGTCGACGTGGCTCGTCGCCAGGTCGCGCACCGTCGTCTCGCGCGCCAGTGCGCGGGACACGTCCGGCAGGCCGATGCCCAGCTCGCGCAGCGTCCGCACCAGCTCCAGCCGGGCGAGCGCGTGCGCGTCGTACAGCCGGTAGCCGGCGCCGGTCCGCTGCGTGGGCGGGAGCAGGCCCTCGTCGGAGTAGAACCGGATGGTCTTCACCGGCAGCCCGGTGCGCCGGGAGAGTTCGCCGATCGTGAAGACCGTGGTGGCAGGCATGTCAGGCATCGTGGAGTCTCCAGTCGCTGGAGAGTCAAGCGTGCCAGAACGGGCTCGGTACGGTGGAGTCATGCACTTCACGCGGTCCCGGGACCTGGTCGTGGCCGCGGTCCTCGGCCTCGCCGTGGTCTACGTGCTGTTCCAGGCCGCTTACGGCGACCTGCCGCGGCTGCCCTTGCTCGCCGGCGTGACCTTCGCGGTGCTCGCGGTCGCCGAGGCGGGGCTGGCGCTCTCGATCCGGTCGCGGATCAAGTCCGGCCGGGTGCACGGCAACGCGGTCGGGATCGCCAGGGCGGTGGCGCTGGCGAAGGCGTCGTCGCTGGCCGGGGCGTTTCTCGGCGGCGGCTGGCTGGCCGCGTTCCTCTACGCCTTCCCGCGACGTGACGAACTCGTCGCCGCGGTCTCCGACAGCAAGTCGGCGATCGTCGGGGCGGTGTCGTCGGCGCTGCTCGTAGCTGCCGGTTTGTGGCTCGAGCACTGCTGCCGGACGCCGCCGGAGGACCGAAGGACGACGACCGGTTAACGCTTCGAGGGCGCCGCTCGAAGTACCGACTAGGTCTCATTCGGATCACCAGAAGGTACGGTGTCAGGCATGACTGGCGTGGGTGACGACTCGCACGGCCGCCGCCCTGGCAGGCCGTGGCTTGTCGTCGGATTGCTCCTCGCCGTCGGCGCCACCCTCGCATTGGTGCTCAGCGACGACCTCCGGTACCTCCGGCTCGGGATCGTCGCGGCGCTCTGGGCTGCCCTGATCGGCGCCTTCCTGGCTGTCCGGGCCCGCAAGAACGCGGCGCACAGCGAGGACGCGGTCGCCGAGGCGCAGGCGGTATACGAACTCGAGCTGGAACGCGAGATCGCGGCCCGGCGGGAGTACGAACTCGAACTCGAAACGGAAGCGCGCGAGGCCGCGCAGGCACAATCGCGAGAAGAATTGGATGCGCTGCGTGCCGAAGTGGCTGCGCTCCGCGAAAGCCTGCAATCGCTGTTCGGCGGCGAAGTGCTGCTCGAACGCGTCGCGCTCACCGCGCAGGCGACCCGGATGCGCTCGCTGAACGACGACCAGCGGCTCGTTTCGGCCGGTTCCGAGTCGAAGAACGGGAATGGCAAGAAACCGGCTCAGCTGCTCGCTCCGAAGAAGCCGACGGTCGATGTTCCGGAGCGGCCGACCGAATTCATGGACCGGGTGCTCGACGCTGCTCCCGCGGAACGTCGGCGGGCACCGGCGAATGGGACCGCGAAGACCAATGGGACTTCCGGCGCGAACGGTTCGAGCAGTGCCGGATTGAACGGTTCCGGGCCGAATGGCGACCGGTCGACGCAATTGCGCACTCAGCAGATGCCGCGGCTCAAGCCGAAGCGGCCGGAACCGCCTGCCGAGCCGGAGCCGTTCGAGGACGAGGTCGAGGCCGACGGTCCCGCTCCGCGGGGCGGCCGGGATTCCCGGGCCAATCTGGCGGAGGCGTTCGTGCCCCGGAGCGAGCCGGGTCCGCACGAGGGGCGGGCGAGCGTGGCGGATGCTTTCGCCGCGCGTGAGCCGCGGAACGGGGCGGCGGAATCGCATGGCGGGCGGCCTGTGCGCGGGGGTGCGCCGGAGCCCAAGGTCGCGGCTCGTGGGGGTGCGCCGAAGCCGCGCGGGGAGCGGCCGCCGGAGCCGTATGAGAAGCCTCGCGGGGAGCGGGTGCCGGAGCCGTATGAGGCTGAGCGTCGTTCTGCCGGAGATTCTGGGGCGCATGTTGTTCCGGAGCCTTTTGAGCAGAAGAGTGCTGCGGCGCGCAATGTGACTGAGCCGTTGCCTCGGGAGGCTGAGCGGGTTCGGGAGGCGCGGGCTCCGCGGGCGCAGAAGGATGCGCCGCGGGTTGATGCGCAGCCGACTCGGACTGTTGCGCCGGTGAGTCAGCCGGAGCCGCCGGTTAAGCCCGTGAAGCCGGTTGCTCCGGTGGATTCGGTGAAGGAGGAACGGCCGGTGCCTCGGTTGGCGGCGCGGCCTGCTCCGCAGCGGGCGGAAGCTGTTGAGCGGACTGCGGTTTCCGCTCCGGTTGAACCTGCTCGGCATGCTGAGCCTGCTTCCGGCGAGGCGGGTTCGGAGAAGGAAGCCGCGGCGGAGGCGCCGGCTCGGGCGCCTTCTCGGTTGGAGCAGTTCTCTCGGTCGGATTTGTCGCCGTTGGCTGAGGACACGCCTACTGGGCGGCATGGGGCTCCGGGGTCGGACGCGGTCAATCCGACGTTGCCGGAGGCGGTGCGGAGTTCGGTCACCAGTGGGACTGGGGGGCGTCGGCGGCGGCCTGAGGCTGCTCCTGCTCCCTCGTCCGGGGGGCGGCGGAGGCGGCCGGAGGGGGAGCCTCCGGCTTGGGAGGCTCCTGCTGAGGAGGCGGCTTCCGGGCATCATGCTTCGGGGCGGTCGGTTACGGAATTGCTTGCGGCCAATGGGAAGACGGACGGGAGTCCTCGGCGGCGGCGTCGGGCTGAGGATTGAGGGTTCGGTCGGCTCGTCGCCCTGGCGGGCGACATTGCTGGTGATCTGGGTTGCGTGGGGCACCCCGATTTTTGATTGTGCTGACGGTTCGGGGGTGCTTGTCAAGGCGGGAAAGATGCCTTGACAAGCACCCCCGAACCGCAGGGCGGCTTTGTATCGGGGTTGGGGGAGGGGTGGGTGCCCCCGGTGGTTGGGTGCAGCGGCGGCGGTTTGTTGCGCGGCTTGGGGGTCGCTGCGTTGGGCGGAGCGGGGAGCGCCCCAATGTGGCATTGGGTGCATGTGACGCACCCAATGTGGCGTTCGGTGCGTCTGGCGCAACCAATGTGGCATTGGGGCGCATCTCGGCGGCGTCGGCGGGGAGCGGTCTGTGAAGGGCTCCTTGAGGGAATCTAATTCCCTCAAGGAGCCCTTCACGTCCGGCGAGAGGGTCGTGAGGGGAACCCTGAGGGACTCTGAGTTCGTGAGGGTGGCCCTCACGGACGGGGGGGCGAGCATCACATCGCGCGGAGGGCTGAACCGGGTACGTCCAACCGGCATCTTGTGGGGGGCCTGCGTATGGTGACCGCTCGTGAACGGCACCCTTTCCGCCACGCCGCCGGGTTCTGCGTCCACGGCCTCTCGTTCGCGGCATATCACCGTGCTCCTTCCGGTGCTCGGGTTGATCGTCGTGGCGTTGTGCGGGCTTTTTCTCTTCGGGCTCGCCACTGCGCGCGTGGGGTGGCTGGCGGTCGCGATCGGGGTGGTCGCGGCGTTGGTGCCGGTCGGTGTGGTGGTCGCGGGGCTGCTCTGGGTTGATCGGTGGGAGCCCGAGCCGGCCAAGTTGCTCTTGATCGCATTTGCTTGGGGCGCTTGCATTGCCACCGTCACCGCCTTGTTGATCAACACTGGGGCCGAGGCGTTCGGTGACCTGCTTCTCGGCGGGGGCAACGGCAGCAAGGTGAGCACGCTCGTCTCCGCGCCGCTGGTCGAGGAAGCCGCGAAGGGCGTCTTTGTCCTTTTGATCTTCTGGCGGCGCAACGAGGAGTTCGACGGGATCGTCGACGGGGTCGTCTACGCGGGCTTCGCGGCCGCTGGGTTCGCCTTTACCGAGAACATCTATTACTTCGGCCGCGCGTTCGCTGACCACGGCTTCGGCGACGGCGCCAACTCGGGGGTGCTCGCCGCTTTCCTCGTGCGGGGTGTGCTTTCGCCGTTCACGCATCCGTTGTTCACCGCGATGACCGGCATCGGGTTCGGGATCGCGGCTCGGTACGCGCAGCGGTGGGTTCGGATTCTCGCGCCGCTGGCCGGGTATCTCGCCGGGGTCTTCCTGCACGCGCTCTGGAACGCGGCGGCGACGCTCAACGGCGGGAAGTCGTTCCTCACGCTGTATTTCCTCGTCATTTTGCCGCTGCTGATCGCCGCGATCTACGTGATCGTGTTGCAGCGGCGGCGGGAGCAGCGGATTGTCGCCGCCGCGTTGCCGAAGATGGCGGCTGCGCGGTGGATCGCGCCGTCGGAGATCGAATTGCTCGCCAGTTTGCCTGGGCGGCGGCAATGGCGGAAGCAGGCGCGCAAGCAGTCCGGGCGGGCGGCGGCACGGGCGGTCGGGCGATATCAGGCGAGCGTGACCGAACTCGCATTCCTTCGGCGTACCCGGTTGCGCACCGAGCAGGACCGGCAGCGGCAGGAAGAGTTGCTGCAGGCACTGCGGCAAGCGCGCGCGGACGCGGTGCGATTGGCCAACAATCGCGACAGTCGGTGAACATTCCCCGTCCGGGGTAGCTCGACCGTGCCAAAAGTGGCGTCCCACCGGGGGATTCGGGCTCCTGCGGACCGCGAGAAGCCGAACGCCAATAAGGTACGGGCGCGATGGGGCGCCCGGGTGAAGCTGGTCACCCAGGCACCGCGATCCGGCCGGGTCGGGGCTACTCTCGCGCCGTCGTCTGGTACCCGCGACGAAAGAGCGGGACTGGAACGAACATGAGGAGTTTCGAGCCATGAGCGTCCACAGGCGCACGCCATGAACCGACCGGCCCGCCTTGCCGTGGGCGTCGTTTCCGCCGGCCGCGTGGGCAGTGTCCTCGGCGCGGCATTGGCCAGGGCAGGCCACACCGTAGTCGCCGCTTCGGGCCTGTCCGCGGCCTCGCTGAACCGCGCGGAACGGCTGCTGCCGGGTGTCCCCTTGCTGCCGCCCGACGAGGTCGTGCGCAGAGCCGATCTCGTTTTGCTCGCGTTGCCGGACGACGCGCTCGCCGGCACGGTCCGTGGTCTGGTCGCTACGAATTCGGTACGCGCGGGCCAGATCGTCGTGCACACCTCGGGCGCGCACGGCATCGACGTGCTGGCCCCGGTCGCGGAAGCCGGTGCGCTGCCGCTCGCGTTGCATCCGGTGCTCACCTTCACCGGCCGCGAGGAGGACCTGGAACGTCTTGTCGCGGCGAGCATCGGCGTCACCGCGGCGCCGGACGACGACGCGGCGTGGAACGTCGGCGAGGCGCTCGCCGTCGAGATGGGCGCCGAACCGGTGCGGGTGCCCGAATCCGCGCGGGCGCTGTACCACGCGGCGCTGGCGCACGGCGCTAATCACCTGATGACGCTGGTCGCCGACTGCACCGAAACCCTGCGCGACGCCGGAATCGGGCATCCGGAACGACTCGTCGCACCGCTGCTTTCGGCGGCATTGGACAATGTCCTTCGCCACGGGGACCGCGCCCTCACCGGACCGGTTCCGCGTGGTGATCTCGGCACCGTCCGCAAGCACCTCGACGTGCTCGCGGACCGGGCGCCGCAGATCGCCCCGGCCTACCGGGCGCTGGCCCGGCGCACGGCGCAGCGGTCTCGCGCCGCCGGCCTGCTCGATCCCGCGGCCGCGGGCGAACTGACCGATCTTCTCGCCGACCCCGCCGAAGGACAGACCCCGTGACGACACCGAAATTCCAGCGCGGAACGCTCAACACGTTCCAGCCGCCCGAGCACGTCAGCAAGGTGAGCCAGGCGCTGCGCAGTGTGGGCCGGAAGGTCGCGCTCGTGCCCACCATGGGCGCGCTGCACGACGGCCACCGCGAACTGCTGCGCCGCGCGAAGCGGCTGCCGAACACCGTCGTCGCCGCGTCGATCTTCGTGAACCCCTTGCAGTTCGGCGAGGGCGAGGACTTCGAGGCGTACCCGCGCCAGCTCGAAGCCGACTTGGCGACCTTGGCCGAGGCGGGCGTCGAACTGGCCTTCACGCCGAAGGCCTCGGACCTGTACGCGGACAACGCGATGATCACCGTGAACCCCGGCCCGCTCGGCGACGAACTCGAGGGAGCCGTCCGGCCCGGGCATTTCTCCGGGGTGCTGACGGTCGTCGCGAAGCTGTTCAACCTGCTGCGCCCGGATTACGCGTTCTTCGGGGAGAAGGACTACCAGCAGCTGGTGCTGATCAAGCGGATGGTGGCGGACCTGAACATCGACACCCGCGTCATCGGGGTGCCGACGGTCCGGGAGCGGGACGGTCTCGCGCTGTCCTCGCGCAACGTCTACCTGACGCCGGAACAACGGGAAGACGCCGTGGTGCTGTCGGCCGCTTTGTCGGCCGGGGCGCACGTCGGGCGGGACGGGGCGGACGCCGTGCTGGAAATGGCGCGGAAGACGCTCGCGGCCCGTCCCCAGGTGGAAGTGGATTATCTGGAATTGAGGGGAACCGATTTGGGGCCGGCGCCCGTCGACGGAGAGGCGCGGTTGCTGGTCGCTGCCCGGGTGGGGAGTACCCGGTTGATCGACAACGCGGGAGTGCTGCTCGGAAAAGCCGTGGAACATCCGAGCGGGGATCCGGACGCAGGGGAATAGGGAGAGTCCACGATGTATCGCACGATGCTGAAATCGAAGATCCACCGGGCCACGGTGACCCAGGCCGACCTGCACTACGTGGGCTCGGTCACGGTCGACGAGGACCTCATGGAGGCCGCCGACCTGCTCGAGGGCGAGCAGGTGTCCATTGTGGACGTCACGAACGGCGCGCGGCTGGAAACCTACGTCATCACCGGCGAGCGCGGCAGCGGCGTGCTCGGCATCAACGGGGCCGCCGCGCATCTGGTGCACCCGGGCGACCTGGTCATCCTGATCGCGTACGGGCAGATGGACGATGCGGAGGCGCGCGCGTACCGGCCGCGAGTGATCTTTGTGGACGATTACAACCGGATCGTCGAGCGCGGGCACGACCCCGCGCACGCGCCGGACGGATCGGGTCTGCTGAGCGGCACGGTCACGCTGCCCGAAGAGGACACGATGACCTTCCCGGTGGCCGAAACCGCGGACGCGCGCCGGCTCGACGCGTTGCTGCACGCCGAAAACTGACCTGTCGCGGATGCCTCGTGCGCGAGCCGCAGTAAGGAAGACCTCGTTGCTGCTCACTGTCGACGTCGGCAACACCAATATCGTGCTCGGGCTGTACGACGGCACCGAATTGGTCAGTGACTGGCGGATGCGCACCGACGCGCGGATGACCGCCGACGAACTCGCGCTCACCGTGCGCGGCCTGCTCGGCCCGCACGCCGACGCGGTCACCGGGATCAGCGCACTGTCCACAGTGCCCGCGGTGCTGCGCGAATTGCGGGTGATGCTCGGCCGCTATTACGCGCGGGTGCCGAAGGTCGTCGTCGAGCCCGGCGTGCGCACCGGGGTCGCGCTGCTGGTGGACAATCCGAAGGAAGTCGGCGCGGACCGGCTCGTGAACACCCTTGCCGCGCACCATTTGCACGCCACCGCGTGCGTGGTGGTCGATTTCGGCACCTCCACGAACGTCGACGCGATCTCGGCCCGGGGCGAATTCCTCGGCGGGGCGTTCGCCCCGGGCATCGAGATCTCGGTGGACGCGCTCGCCGCCCGCGCGGCCGCGCTGCGCAAGGTGGAACTCGTCCCGCCGCGTTCGGTGATCGGCAAGAACACCGTGGAATGCCTGCAGTCCGGCATTCTGTACGGGTTCGCCGGCCAGGTCGACGGGCTCGTCCGGCGGATCGTGCGCGAATTGCAGCAGGACAGCTCGGATCCGGTCACGGTGATCGCCACCGGCGGGCTCGCCCCCTTGGTGCTGGGCGAATCCGAGACGATCAAGGAGCACGTGCCGGACCTGACGCTGCTCGGCCTGCGGCTGGTGTACGAACGGAATGTGCGTTAGAACTGCTCGGCCAGATAATCCTCGAAAGTGCGGACGCCGGTGTCCGCGTCGAGGTTGAGGTTGCCGTCGGCGCGATAGACCTTTCCGGCCGCGCCGGGAATGCGCAGCGGCATTTTCGGCCGTCGCCGCCCGCTTGCCCGCAAATACTTGTCGACCAGCTCGCCCATGCGGTACACGGTCGGCCCGGCCAGATCCCGCACCCGCCCGGCCGGGTCGCTGAGTGCCAGGCGCGCGATCCGCTCGGCCACTTCCCGGACGTCGACCGGCTGGAAATTGACCGCGGGCACCGGCACGATCGGCAGTTTCGCCACCGCCCGCACGGCATTGAGGCAGAACCCGTGGAACTGAGCCGCCCGCAGGATGGTCGAGGGCACGTCCGACGCGGCGACGAGTTTTTCGGCCTCGTGCTTGCGGCGGAAATAACCCAGCGGCACCGCGTCCGCGGCGATCACCGAAATGAAAACCAGGTGACCGGTGCCAGCGCGTTCGGCGGCGCGGACCAGATTCGCGGTCGCCACGTCGTCGCCCTTCGGACCGCCCGCCAGGTGCACGATGACGTCGGCACCGTCGACCGCGGGGGCCAGGCCTTCGCCGGTCATCAGGTCGCAGGCGAACCGGCCGGGGCCGTTCGCGTTCCGGCTGAGGACGCGCACCTTCGCGTCGCCGAGAGCGGGAACGACCAGCTTGCCGAGAGTTCCGGTGCCGCCGGTGACCAAGATCGTCGTCATGGCATTTCCTTCCGGGTACAGTGCCGCGGGTCGGGCACTGGGGGTGTCCTACTGGGATGAACCCGGTCGTGGCAGGAATGTGACAGCGCGGCCTCGGCCGCTCCGTCGAGGGTGGTGGTGGGGCGGGGAGGGGTGACAGGTGAGCGACAGAGACTTGCTCGCGGCCCAATTCGAGGAAGAGCGGCCGCGGCTTCGCGGGGTCGCTTACCGCATGCTCGGGTCGCTCGCCGAAGCAGACGACGCGGTGCAGGAAGCCTGGTTGCGCGCGGACGGCGCGGACATTTCCGAGGTGCGGAATTTGCCTGCTTGGCTCACCACAGTGGTGGCGCGGGTGTGCCTGAATCTGTTGCGCACGCGCGAACGCCGCCGGGAGGATTCGCTGGATGCGTTCCCGCTCGATCGCGGCGACGACGGCGCGGACCTCGCCGAAGAAGCCCAGCTGGCCGATTCCGTCGGCCTGGCGATGCTGGTCGTGCTCGACGTCCTGGGCCCGGCCGAGCGGATCGCGTTCGTGCTGCACGACATGTTCGCCGTGCCGTTCGAGGACATCGCGCAGATTCTCGACCGCAGCCCGGCGGCGGTCCGGCAGTTGGCCAGCCGGGCCCGCCGCCGGGTGCGCGGCGGCGAAGCCGTACCAGCGGACGCGAGCAAACGGCGCGGCGCTGTCGAGGCGTACCTGGCCGCTGCTCGGGAGGGAGACTTCGCGGGACTGTTGAAGGTGCTCGATCCCGACGTCGTGCTGCACTCGGACACCGGCGCGGCACCGGTGGTGCTACGCGGCGTCCGAGCGGTCAGCAAGGGCGCGTTGCTCGCTTCGGAACTCGCGCGCAGCACGCAGGTCGCGGTGGTCGACGGCGTTCCCGGCCTGGTGCTCGCCCCGCGCGGCCGGCTGGCCGTGGTCCTCAAGTTCGTTTTCGACGGCGACCTGATCGCCGGGATCGACGTGATTTCCGCGCCGGAGCGGCTGCGCGGGCTGGAGATCTCGCTCGGGTGAAGGTCAGTGGAACAGTTTCAGCCCGACGACCCCGGCGACAATCAGCACGAGACAGGTGATCCGGCCGACGGTGAGCGGATCGTTCATCGCGACGATCCCGTACGCCGCCGTCCCGACCGCGCCGATGCCGACCCACACCGCGTATCCGGTGCCGAGCGGAATTTCGCGCAAGGAATACGCGAGACCGGACATGCTGAGCAGCAGCGCGCCGCCGAACAGCACGCTCGGCCAGAGCCTGCTGAACCCTTTCGACGCGCCGAGCGCCGCGGCCCACACGGTTTCGAGAAATCCGGAAACAACGAGAACGAGCCAGGCCATGATCGACAACCTTTCGCAGTGACGGATACGTTCACTGCGCCGTCTTGTCGTCACCGGGTACGACGCGCTCGTCCGGGGCGGGAGCACCGCCGCTTCCGAAATTAGCACTCCGGAGCAGGCACGAGGTGGTGATTTCGGTCGCCGCTCAGCCGCGGCGGGCCTGCAGAACCGTCGTGACCAGTGGATAGTCGAATTCGCCCGCACCCGTCTCCGGAACGGATTCCAGGTACGCCCTGGCGCGCGCGAGCTGCTGCTCGCGGTCCGGTGCGGACGCGACGAGCAGATGCGAATGGGTCGCCACGGTCGCCAGCAGCGAATCGATCGAGCGCCGGTGCGGATGGGCGAACCGGTCCTGTTCGAACGGGCCGAAGCCGTCCGCGCGCAGCGTTTGCTCCGAATCGGCGAACCCGCGGCTGACGCCGGTGCGGATCAGCCGGGAGAATTCGCGCACCCACGGCACGGATTCGTCGTCGTGATTCCACAGCGCCACCACCACGCCACCCGGCCGCAGGACCCGGCGGATCTGCGCGAACGCCGGGGCCAGCTCGAACCAGTGCAGGGCCTGTCCGACGAACACCGCGTCCGCGGATTCGTCCGGCAGCGGGATGTCCTCGGCCTTCCCGAGCAGCGCGGGAACGTCCGGGAGCCGCCGGGACAGTTCGGCGAGCATGCCCGGATCGGGTTCCACCGCCGTCACCGAACGGCCGAGCGCGACCAGTCCCTCGGTGAGTTTTCCGGTGCCCGCCGCGAGGTCCAGCACGTCGCGTACCGGTCGGTTTGCTCCGGACATGCCCCATTCGAGTGCCGTCCGGGGATAGTCCGGCCGGTGCCGGGCGTAGGCGCTCGCCTGGCCGCCGAACGAAGAAGCCCGCCGGGCACGCAGTTCCGCATCACTGCCGGGATCGCTCACGGGTAACCACCCTAATACCGTGAGTGCCCCGGAAGGGGAATCCGGTTGACGCGGTTCACCAGCGGCTTCGTACGCTATGGCCATGACCGAATTCCCCGCGTCCGACGCACTGCCCGATGACGACCTGCCCGAACAGATGCGGGTGCGCCGGGACAAGCGCGACCGGATAATCGCGGAGGGCGCCGATCCTTACCCGGTAGAGGTTCCGCGTACGCACACTCTCGCGCAGATCCGTGCCGAACATTCCGGTCTCGAAGCCGACACCAGCACCGGCCAGTCGGTCGGCGTCACCGGTCGGGTCATGTTTCTCCGCAATACGGGCAAACTGTGTTTCGCCACTCTTCGTGAGGGCGACGGCACGGAACTGCAGGCGATGCTGAGTCTCGCGCAGGTCGGGCCGGAGTCTCTCGCCGCGTGGAAGTCCGATGTCGATCTCGGCGACCACGTATTCGTGCACGGCGAGGTGATCACCTCGAAGCGCGGCGAGCTTTCCGTGCTGGCCGACAGCTGGCAGATCGCGGCGAAGGCGTTGCGCCCGCTGCCGGTGGCGTTCAAGGAGCTGGCCGAGGAAACGCGAATCCGGCAGCGTTATGTCGATCTGATTATGCGCCCGCGCGCCCGCGACGTGGTGCGCACGCGCTCGGGCGTGATGCGTTCGCTGCGCGAGTCGTTCCACCGCCGGGGATTCACCGAGGTCGAGACGCCGATGCTGCAGACGCTGCACGGCGGAGCCGCGGCCCGGCCGTTCGTCACGCATTCCAACGCCTTCGACCTCGAGCTGTTCCTGCGCATCGCGCCGGAGCTGTACCTCAAGCGCTGCGTGGTCGGCGGGATCGAGAAGGTTTTCGAGATCAACCGGAACTTCCGCAACGAGGGCAGCGACTCCTCGCACTCGCCGGAGTTCGCGATGCTCGAGTACTACGAGGCCTACGCCACTTACGACACGAATGCCGTGATGACCCGCGAACTCATCCAGGAGGCCGCGGAGAACGTGCTGGGCACCCAGGTCGTCACTCTCGCCGACGGAACCGAGTACGACCTTTCCGGCGAATGGACGACGCTCGGGATGTACGAGTCGCTGTCGGAAGCGCTCGGCGAGGAAGTGACGCCGGATACGCCCGCGGAAGCACTGCACAAGATCGCCGCGGCGCGCGAGATCGAGGTGGATCCCAAGCTAGCGCACGGCAAACTCGTCGAGGAACTGTGGGAACATCTCGTCGGCGACGGACTGCACGCCCCCACATTTGTCCGGGATTTCCCGCTCGAGACGTCTCCGCTCACGCGGCAGCACCGCAGCCGTCCCGGCGTGGCCGAGAAGTGGGACCTGTACGTGCGCGGATTCGAACTCGCCACCGGATACTCCGAACTGGTGGATCCGGTCGTGGAACGGCAGCGGCTCACCGAACAGGCGCGGCTCGCCGCGGCCGGGGATAGCGAGGCGATGCGCCTCGACGAGGATTTCCTGCGCGCGCTCGAGTACGGAATGCCGCCGAGCGGCGGGGTCGGAATGGGGATCGACCGGCTGCTCATGGCACTGACCGGGCTCGGTATCCGGGAGACGATCCTCTTCCCGCTCGTCCGGCCCGAATAGCTCGCCGCCTCGTCGCACGGTCGA